>CAZSVE010000009.1:0-55275 GCA_964610175.1 uncultured Thiotrichales bacterium | reverse complement strand
CAATTTCTATCAGTATGTGGAGAATAATCCCGTCAACTTCAATGACCCGAGTGGGATGGAGTCCCTCATTACGGATAGTGGCTTTGCGGGTTTATCGACGAATCCGAATGCGTCCACGCGAGAATTACTGTTTGCTGCGGGGATGACGGTTGCTCCCGTGGCTCCTTTCGCCATCAAAGCAGCGATTCCTTCCGTGGTAGCTATGGCCAAATCTTTATCGGTTCCTGGTGTTATCGCTGGGACAGGTGGTGTCGTTGGACATGTCGCTACGACTGAGAAGGTTACACTGGGAAGTGGAGCTAAGTCTTTCGCAGTCGGTTACGTGGGTGGAAGTATTATGGGGCCGGCCTTTGGTTCAGTTGCATCTAAATTTATAGCTAATCCATTGACATCAAATCTCGTGGCGAACACAACAAATGCTGCGTCAGGTAGCGCATTAGGCCAGTTAGCTCTTGGGGGTAGTGTAGATCCTGTTGGTGTTGGGATATCAATGCTATCTGCAATACCGAGTACACTATTCTTAAGTGAGGTAGCCGCTTCCGGTATTGCGACGACTACCGCTCATTCCATCGCTGGCGAAGCCATCAGTACCGGATACAGCATAATCGGTAGCCGGCTTGCAAGCAGCCTACAACGTCTTGGCGGCAATAGCGCATCAGGAGGATTTGCACTGTATCCGAACAAGTCGAACTCGAATGTGATGCAGACGGTGTATGCAAAATAGTTGGTTTGTAGGTATTTTAATTGGTAAGGACCGTGTCAGAGAGGGGTTTCCGGCACGGTTTTTGACGAGGTACCAAGCTTCGAGTTGAAAAAAATTACGCAGCAAATAAAAACATACTGATGAAGCGCAAATTTTGTCAATATACATATGGTTTTTTGGGGAAGCATCCGGGACTTCGAATGGTATTTTTGTACATTTTCGTAGTCCTCCCTACTCCTGCGATTCTTCACTTCTTCTTTGGAGGGGGAATACATTTATCGGCTATTTATAAAGCTTTTGGAGTTATTGGTATTATTTTTTTGCCCTATTACATTTGGGGTGACATCAAATATCGGGACTGGTTCCATCCGATTATCGTACAGCCTGATGGGTTAAGGATTAATGGCCCAGGTGGAGAGAAAATATTCTTGTGGAAAGACTTCGAGAAAATGGAGCCGATCGCTCACCCGGATTGGGATTATTATCAAGCCCTTTCATCGGGAGTACGATTAACATTTTCCGGTGGTGAGGTTCTTCGAATCTTCGAGAAGATGGAAGGTTACAACGATCTTATGGAAGAGATTAACGAAAAGGCCCGTAAAGAGAGATGATATAGTTTGTCAAGCCACGTGCTTTCAAAAAGTATGATGTACTATTCGCAATAAGAACCTGGCCTCATGGTCGAGGTTTTTATTTTTGGCTCTTCAAGAAATTTTGTTTATTTCCCATCAGCTTCGAAAATAAGACGAGTTCTACAGAACAGCAAAGTCGCTTTACCTATGCTAAATCATGCTTTGTCGGTTTGAGGCGAAGCTTCGCTAGAGAATCAAACGACTCCGGATCCGGGAGAGTCGTGCGCGGCGCTCTTTACAATCGGGAATCGATTGCCTCATAAGCGCCCAAAATTTTGGCGAGTGATTCAAATGACGCAAGTGGCATAGTTCATGGACAAGCACGTAGTCCGTAAGTTGTGTCGGCAATAACATCAAGCGCCAATTCAGAGAAATATGACCCTTTCCCGAACAACTCCCCCATCGTGTCTTTTGCGATCGGATCGACACCCGCACCGGGCGCGCACCCATATATTCGGCCAGAGCCGCCAGGCGGCGCGGCAGATAGCTTTTGGCTTCGCCTCGATACCAGTATCCCAGGGATGCCCTGATATCCTGTTCGGTGGCAGCGGAGATACACACATACAATGTATCCTCTTTTCGAGATACCGACGGCTCGGATCCCTCCCTGACCGTAAGACATAAGTTTTCGTCCAGGAAGGGCAAACGGGTTCCCGTCCACAGCACAGGACGTTCCGACCGAGAAATTCGAGCGCGCCGTAATCCATCGAGTACCCATGCATCGCGAGAGCGCAGCGCCTTTTCTGCCTCGGATCGCGTAAATCCACGCGGGGCACGCACCTGGAGACGGCCCTCATCGCTGATGACCAAGTGTACACGCTTGCGACGGGACATCCGGTACAGCGTATAGGGCACTCGTTCTCCCCCAGCGAAAGATACCCAGCCATCGTGTTGCTTTATGTGGGAATGCGACGATTGCAAAGCAGTTCCTTGTAATAACCGCAAAACTATTTGTTTATTTCCCGCTCATTTTGGTAAATGAGTCACCATTTACAAAACGCCGGTTTTTCTCTACTACGATCGAATCACGTTTCATCGGTTCGAGGCGAAGCTTCAGCTAGTGTTGCACAGGGCGATGCCCCCACTGATCTCCAGCGGGACCTCGCCTGAGAGCGATGAGTCACGAAGATGCCTCGCTTCAAATAGGATGAGGGTTTCATGGTGTGTGATGGCGTTGGAATGAATATCAATTCCGGGGGGAATCGCTATCGCCGCCCCATCAGGGATGGGGCAAAGTGTCGCTTGTTGTTACGATGACCCGACAATGGGCGGCACCATACCGTGATGGAAAATATAGGCTACCCCATAGGCGATCGGTGCGATGATGGCAAAGAGACCAATGGCGTACAGCGCAGCCAGTTTCCCCATACCTTTCAGTTTGCTGAAGTCGGTGATGGCCCCGATGGCGACGAAGGTGAGCATGAACATCATCTTCCGCATGGGGCTTTGTACCACGTTGGCGCCGTCGGTGGCCTCTTTGATGGCATCCGGGAACCAAGCGGCGATGGCGATGTAGAAGAACCAGGCCACGAAGTAACCGATGACGAATTTAGGGAAACGAAACCAGATCTCGGAGAGCCCAACGCGCGATTGGCCGGGTTTTTGTTCTACCTTGTAGACCCAAATAAGCGCAAGGACGAAGGCCCAAACCCCGACGAATACATCGATCCAGATCTTGGTGAGGATTGCGGCGCTCAATATCCAGTCCGGTTCCCATTGTATGCCGGTGTTTCGGTAGTGATTGGCCACCATCATCTCGTCGAGGATAGCCCCGGCAGCGGCGTCGGCTCCATCGGTCTTGACGGTCATGCCCATGGCGGCTCCATTGACGATGGGTTGATCGGGGGCGACGGTTGCGTAGAAGCCCGGTAGGCCTACCAGTTCGATCATGGCGAATACCACAATCAACATGGAGACGGCTACCGGCAAGATGGGCTTGGCGCGAATGGCACCGGCGGTGGCGATGGAGGCCGAGACGCCACAGATGGAGATACCCGAGGAGAGCACCGCGGAGGCGTCGCGGCGCAGTTTGAATACCTTGCGGCCCAAGGTGTAGATGATGGGCCAGAACAGCAGGTAGGCCACGAAGGTGGCGGCGGCCCCGGCCAGAGCCAGCTCGACGGCGAAACCGGTGGCCTTCATGGTCATCAATCCGAGTTTGATGCCGAGATAGACGATGGCGGTCTTGATGAACCATTCCGGTTTTGCCGCCTCGGCAAGAAAATCGGCAAAGCGTTTGAGGAAGTTGCCGATGATGAGGCCTACGACCAGGGCGAGCATGTAGGAGAAGCCGCCGCCCAATTGCAGCCCCCAGGACATGACCTTGGCATTTTTGGCCCGGTTGATCGCTTCTGCGGCCTGGGGCTCGGTGGGAATCCGACCGGCGTTGACATCGACGCCAATGTCCTCGAGTGCCTTGTTGATTTGTACGCTGCACTTATTGACCTTGGTGGTGCAGTACACATTATCGCCGTAAAGCTCGGGCTGGGTAATGGATTGGCTGGTTTTGAGCGCCTTGAAGTGGGCCTCGTGTCCGGCGATCCAGGTGGTCCAGGTGATGAGGAAAATGCAAGTGAAGCCGAAGAAGAACTTTTTGACATCGAGTCTTTGGAAATACGCTCCGATGCAGGTAAGGCCGGTAAATACCAGCCAGGTGATGAAGAGAGAAGCAAAGGGTGATATGGCCTCGTACGCCTTGCCTGCCTTGCCATGGGAGACCGAGAGCAGCTTTCCCCAACTGGGATCGGCCCAGAAAGCGCTCCATTCCCAGGTCTTGGGTTTGGCCATCCAGCCCACCAAGTCGAGTCCCCAGATGGAGAGCATTCCAGCAAGGAACACGATCAAACCCAGCCACACGGCCCACCAGTCTTCGGTACTTAGCATGCCGTCGTACCATCTTTTATTTACGCCGTGTTCGTTTATTGCGCTCATTTTATTTCTCTTCACTTGATGATGATTGTCACAATTGGAGAGATACGATGCGGTTGAAATAGTGCGCATGGTATTGACGCAACCAAGTGGGGAGGGTGTCGAAATCGAACCCCATGAAAATGGTCAGCCGCCTGCCAACCGGGTACCGGCCACTTTGCTGTAAGATGCGCCGTATCTCATTGTCCAGGTCGGATAATTCCTCACCCTTTGCCGTCAGATGGTTGTTTCGAGCAATCCAGTTTTCACCGTCATGAATGAGGCAAAGTTCAATGTCTGCTTTCGTTGGATATCTCCAAGGGGTTTTCAGTGCAAGATAAAGGTATTGATTAACCAGCCAAGAATAATCAGACCGATAATCGCAATACCGATGCTCCAACCGACAAGCTGGGTTTCCCAGGATTCCCAGGGTTCAGGTTCGCCCAACAGGGTTTCGGCGGATTTCGTTTCTTGTTCGGACATAATGCCTCCTCGATTCGTTATTATTTTGCTTTTTTGTCCAGGGGGTGAAAAATTCGGCTTGGCTTGTTGCCATGAAAGCACGTAAAAATACTTGAAGATCAGTAGATTATTTTTTTATTTCCCACTCAGTTTCGCTGATGAACCAAGTTTTACAACCACCAATTTTTCTTTACCAAAAATGGCTACACCTTGTCGGTTCGAGGCGAAGCTTCGCTGGCTATGGTGGCAAAAGGTGCGTTCCAGGCGGAAAGAGGATCTGTCATCGTCGGGGGTGATGAATAGTCAACGTGATTTATTGCCATGAAGTACCGCTGGGGCAATGACCCGCATTCGGCCTTCTTTCATTCTCGGGGGTAATAAGGGGTATTTTCATGTGACCTGTCGCCATGAAAGTATAGGCAAAAGGAAACTGACAAGATCCCTTGCCTCGCTTCGGGATGACAGAACACGGGTCGTCCATGTGCAGCAAGAGATCCTTCCATCTTCGGGGATGCAGGACTACACGTGACATGTTGACCGCTACTCTGCTGGGGGCAGAGTCTTCCAGGCGGCATTTTTTCGAACGTTATGATACTTGCCGGGGGGGCTCCCAACGAGCGATAGCACATTTCAGCACTTGAGATGCGTTTGCTCGCGGCTTCGCCGTGTTGTGCTCCACCCGCTTTCTATATGGAGAGATCCTTTGGATTGTGAAGATCGCCGAAGTATATGGCGCTAATACAACATAGAGGATATTAGGGATCGATAGCGACTAACCAGCGGATCGCTATCTCCGATCAAGGAGAAGACATCCAGTAACCCTTTGCGTCCGGCATCATCGAGGAAACCGCGATTTTTTCGCATGACCTCAAGAAAGAAATCCATGGCTGCTTCGTAATCGCCTTCCGTTACCTTCCGTGCACCAAGCTGGTAATAGGCATCGCAGTCACCGGAATCCTTTGCGAGCCTATCCTTGAGTTCCTCGGTAGTTGGAGCGGTCTCGGCGATGCGTGAAAATCTTACCCGTACACGCAATTCCACGATGTCGGCGTCCATTTGACGTTTGTTGGGAAGTTTACGTAATACGTTGTCCACCTCGGCAAACTGTCCCTTTTCCAGCAGTAATCGAGCCAAGTCCAGGGAGACACGGTCGTTCGACGAGTCCGAAACAAGCGCGTCCTGGAGAAGTTCGATGGCCTTTGTCGTATTGCCTTCCTCATGCAATACCATTGCCTGGGCGCGAACTCGGTCGGATTCTCGTTCTACGTGACGATCGAGAATTTGACGGATTGCATTTTCTGGTTGCGCGCCAAGGAATTCGTCTACGATTACGCTGTTGCGAAACACCTTTACGGTAGGAAGACTTCGAACCTTATACTGGTTTGCAAGTTGTCGTTGTTCGTCGGTATTTACCTTGGCGACGATAAATGATCCGCTAAATTCCTCCGCGAGCTTGGTCAATATCGGCGCAAGCATCTTGCAGGGAGCACACCACGCAGCCCAAAAGTCCACCAACACCGGAACGCGGTTGGAATTTCCCAACACGATTTCCGAGAAATTTTGTTCATTGACGTCAAAGACAAACGCTGAAGTAGCCATGTCATATCACACAATAGAGAAGTCTGAATTCGACATCTTCCTCGGTTTGGGTGGGTCTGTCTTCCATGGCAACGCCCATCATGAAGCGAATAGTGAACCGATGTCGACCGGCGCTGATCTCAGGATACCATGGTGTTCCTTCGGGAAGAGCAATGCGCACAAGCTGTAGCGGCAGGCACTTTTCCAAAGTTCGCTGAAAGAAGCCACTAACCGCTCGCTCCTGGGTGGCTGTGGCACTTTCTCGCAATAATCGAAGACAAAGGGAAATATTTTCGCGAACGATATCGAATGAGGAATACCACGCCAACAGATCATTCTTGCGCCGAGCGGGAAGCCCATGGAGCCAGTAATTGAAGCTGGGTAGATCGAAACCACAGGTGCCGGCCGGAATGCTGTTTCGTTGCCGCACGGCATTTAACAGGACATTCCGTTGCAGTTCTGCGCCGGGTAGAAGCTCGGTGGAGCGCAGCATATCAAGGGCCTTCTTGATCGTGGCAAGAATACTCGCCAATCTGTCGGCATCTACATTGGGATTGTGCGCGAGACCTTCGAAGGCGGCGTTTTGTCGCTCCAACTCCTTGAGCAATTCACCTTTGAGGTCTACGCGCCCTAGAATGGTAAGAATATCGATGATGCTTTCGAGCCCGATTCGGCTGAACCAAACATCATCACCATGGGAGATTTGGTGCTCGAAACGCTGGAACAGATGTTCTAGCCGTAAAAAGGCACGCATCCGCTCGTTTAACGGGTGCTCGTAAAATACGATGCTATTTTTATTTTTTGACACAAATATGCCCTACTTGTGTGTTCGTTGTCTTTTGGCTCTCGAATGGGGCCAATTTCTCTTCGAGAATCGACATGAGCGCATGAATGTTTACGCGCGCTTCCTGATAAATCGAGTAGGCTGTCATTTCGAGCGCAGCGAGGAATCTTTTACCTGGAATCTAGGTCCAGTGTATCGGGTTTCTCCCTTCGATCGTGGATGACCCCCCTTTGCGATCTTGGTTGTGCGGCCATTGGTCGCATCGAGAAAAACAGCATTTCAGTGCCTGAAATGGCGAGAATCTTCTGATTCGATTATTTGCGATTGTCGATCACTTTTCATGTATACGCAAATTACCATGTAAAGGATCTCCAGGGTGTTCGAATCTATTTCATGCGATCCTCGACTCGCGGCGTATGAACCATAGCCTCACATCGATCCCCGGCCCCCCAGAGTGTGCTGAAATCGAATCGCGTGTACCGACAATATCCCCTTGTCGGTTCGTCCGAAAAGACGCCATACCGGGTCGGGAAAGATCCAAACCACGCACGGGACTGAAATAAAATCGACAAAGAGCGGTCATCGAAGACTCGGACCAATTCCATATCCCGGCTGTTCGATGTTCCAAATCAATCTGTTCCTACTTCGAAATCCCACAGGTGTCGAGAATTATCCAACCGTTTTATCGAATAATTTCTTGGTTCGGCCATGCCGGATTCGGATAAGGTAACGAGAGCGTACAGGTTTTCGACCTATGGCACTGGTCCCCCGGAGGGACAAGAAGATGAAAGCCCGAAAACGGTTTTCAGGTTGGTTTACGGCGCCACTTGACGGGGACTGGGATTATTCCATGGAGAGAATCCAGTCTTATCACACGCAATGGCCGCAACGGCCTCCAAATCGTAATAACGGCACACCTCCATAAGCATCCGACATTCGAACCACATATCCCCATCCACCAACGGCATGAAAAGATCATGCATGTTATCGACGCCAAGGAATACGGGGACCTTCGCATCCACCAGTCTCGCCAGGGGTGCGATGGAATTATGTAATGGTGCCACTCGCTGCTCCAATTGCTTCATGCTGATGCCCGCTGATGGACAAATAACGACATTCAGACCCGCGTCTTTCATGAGATTTATGATGCGGTCCTGCTCGTGGCTGAGTTTTGCCGCCAGGGAAATGGCGTGTACAGCGGATACGCGGCCTTCGAAACCATGCTCTATGGTTTTCAAGGCCAGTAGCTCGGTCTCCCGCTCGTCCGGGTTATTTTCCTGATCCACATGGACATCGATCCGTTTCCCGAGATCCTTGGCGAGATCGAACAGGATGTCCAGGTGTTTCTCGGGTTGCGGGTTGTCTCTCGAGGGCAGACCGCCAACCACATCGGCGAGCTCGCAAGCCTGGGTAAAATATTTCCTGGAATTCGGATCGATGACTCCTTGCAGTGGCTGAATGGCAAACTGTAGATCGATCTTGTCCTTGTAACGGCCCCGAACTTCCAAGGCGGCCTTTATAGGCAACAATTTCACGATATCATCGGCATCGATAAACGATCGACAATGGGTAACCCCTTGTTCGATCATGGTTTCCACCGCCCGGGAGATCCTCTCCACGAGATCCTCATGGGTGTAGTTTTCCTTCAGGTAACGATACAGATCCCACTTCTTTTGCATGTCCACCCGTGTCAGTTTCAGATTATCCCTGCTCACCAGGTAGGCCTTGTCGAAATGGACATGGTAACAGGCAAAGCCACGATACTCGTCCACTAATTGAAAAAAAGCCCTGCGCATGTCCCATGGTGTAGAGGGATCGGCAATCTTGTACTTGAATATGTCGCGGTCGTGTTGTGACACCATGTCCTGAATGGTCATGATTGCCACATCCACGTCCGTGATCAGGGGGATGCCGTGTTTGATGCAAAGAGAGCGGATCAGATTGCTGTCACTCGCTTCATCGTAGTCGTGTTGTCCCACCAACACGTTGATGACCAGATCGAATCTGTTTTCAGTGAGAAAGGAATGGATATTGGGCTCCTTCCCTTCGGCTATCTTGAATAATTCCTGATTGCGAATACCGTTGGCATTGAGAAACCGGCTGGTCCCTTCCGTGGCATAGAGATCCACCCCGAAGGATATCAGATCGGTGATCGCGGGCAGCATCTTTTCCTTATCGGATTTTTTCCCGGCGCTCAAAAGGATATTTTTTTGTGTCTTTTTTCCGATGAGCTTGAGGTTGAAGGCAAGCATCTCGACGGTGTCGTTTCGTAGCATGACCTATAGGTTCTCGGATGCTGGTTACAAAAAAGATTTGAACTGGGAAAGTCGAGGTCGTAGACGTTTGTTTTTTCTCATCGGTTTTTTCGATATGGATTTATCATGTGCTGAATTCTTCACCCTTCTCAGTCGACACGAAACTCCAAAATGACCTCTTCTCTCATGCGGCCTTGCATCTTGCGGCCGGCCTTCTCGTATTCGGGTGATGGCAAATATCGTCGCTTTGTTTCAATTGGACGCGTGTTGCATGAAACAAGGGAAAAACCGTTATCGTCGGCGAGGCGAATCAATGCCTCCGAGTTTCTGATAAAAACCCCGCCAATAGCGGAGTTACCCATGACGAGGATAGAACGCCCATTGCGTTTAAGAACTCGCGCACATTCCTTCATCACTTTATCCATGTCGGAGACATAACGCTGAATCATTCCTAACCGGCGATTATCGAGCAACTTCAGATCAGCCATTGATCTTACTGCTTCTCGAATCGATTTATTCAAAATAAATCCTTTCGATACTTCCGTACCAATATTGCCGGATCGAAGCGTGCGAAGCTCCGATATGTTGTGACCCATCCATACAAGGGATAGTTTATGCCCACGAAGGTAATCGATGGCGTTCAGATAAGGCGGAGAGGTAACCACCATATCTACACTCGCAGACTCGATCGGCAATGATCTGGCATCACCGGATCGAATGTCGGCAGGACGAGCACCACTCGTTTTACCTGAAAAAGGGCAGTTGCCTACCACTTTCGAGATGGCCTTGAGAAAGGCGTCGAACGGCCTGACCGGTGCAACATCGTATACCTTGTGGGGGCGGCTGTGGGAGACATCCATGGCGAGAGAAACGCCCGAAATCTTGGTGATAATCATGCGCGAGAATGCGCACCAAAAAAGCGTTCTTTCGGTTTGCGACCGAACTCTCGATATACATATCGCCAGCGCGTTCAATTCACGGCGATTTCGCGCATCGAACCAAAAGTCCATGAATCGGCGGGTCTCTTTGTCTGTGTTTTTCGGGTACGACTCAGCCGGTGTCATCTTTTCACTCAATATCCTCGCTCGCTCCAGGACAAGCCCTGCTCGAAGCTCTATCCTTTCCGGATCCACATCGCTGCACCACGCTTGAGCAATGAGCAGCGCAAGTGGGTCCGTATCGCAACCGACGGCATGGTGTCCTCTCGATCTTGCGCAAACCAATGTGGTCCCCGATCCCGACATGGGGTCGAGGATGGTCAAGGGATTGTTGGTTTCGGGAAGCGCGTCCCAAACGATGGAAGGTGCCATCCGTGCCGGAAACGGATGGACGGGGCGGATATGGGCCTTTCGGGTCGCCGAGATCATATGTGAATCGTGTTTCTTTCTTTTTCCGGGTACTTGCCGACTGCAGCCATATCTTCCAAAATTAGGTCGGGTCGCCGCTCGATCTCGACGGTATTATCATGAGCAAAGACAGCTTCCGGCACTAAAAACTGAACTGATCGACAACATTCAATCAAATCCTTTTTCGATATATCGATTGGTGGATCGCGATACTCCAGGGCTGTCATAACAGCAGAATACTCGATAGCTGTGTCGGGTCGTTTCCCTGCACGTTCCCAAATTGTCCACAGGATTTCCCTGTACGGCCAATCTTCCATTTTCTCGGCATTGAGGTCATCCACCCACTGTTTGCTTTCTTCAGGTGTCACACAGTCCCAGAACAAATCCCGAAGGCGACTGAGACCACCGATTCGCTTACTCGATGCGATACGAATCAACCGCGCCAAATCATCGATCTCCATCAAGGTGATGGTTTTTCCGGTTTTCCCTTTATAGGAATCGATCTCTTCCACCGATGCGGAAGCTTCGTCATTAGCGGTGGCAAAGCCGTTTCCGATTACGAGGTGATGATCGCAATCGTGCTTTTTCATGTGCCTTTCGATACCGGAAACCCCCAAGCGTTTCGCGGAAACCTTCCCACCACTTTTCGCTTCGAGGCCGACCTTATATCGTCGAACAGTGCCGTCTTCCGCCGCCGACAGATGGGCCTCGGCGAGATGCCATCGGGTTCGCTGCTTCCCCCGATGCGGATCACATTGGCAAACCCCATGGCCTCGAAGGTGGCGCGCATTTCCTCTTCCAATCTATTTCCATCATCGCGAGCGTCTTTAAGGGCTTCAGCAATCATCCCAGCCGTTCGGCGCGCCGATGTTCTGACCAACTGCCGCAGCAATTTATCCCGCCTGCTGATCACATCCCGGATCACACTCTCATCCAAGCCCATGTGATACAAATGGGCCTCCATGAGGATCTCGGACATCACGAGCATTTCAAGCGGAAGACTCAGCTTGGGACGAGCAAAAAATTCCTGAAATGCGGCAACGAACGGATGGGAAGAATTGATCAGCAGCTTGCCTTCCCGTGCGTCGAAGATTGCCAGACCATCCTTGGAATCCAGGGGAGTCAGTTCCGTGGCGCGCAGCAATCCCTCCGGTTCTTCGGCTCGTTTCTTGAATTTCTCCAGAAATTCGCTCTGCTCTTCGGCGGAGAGGTTGTCGGGAAGGCGCAGATAGAAAGGGGCAGCCTTCTTTTCCAACACCATCTCCACGAGCGCCAGCAACGGCCTTCGAGTCATGCTGGCCGGCGCGGAGCCGATGCTAGCGGCGATCAGAGCAGCGGGGGTTTGCGAGCGGTCGTGGTCGACGAGCTTGTTGCGGGCAAGATTGAAGCCTGCGCGGAGAAAGTTCTGCGCCGTCTTGTACAGATCACCCTGCTGGAAGGATTCCCGAGAGGATCGTAGCGCCCCATCCAGACTGTCCATATGAACAACCATTCGGAACCTCGAAAAGGTACCATGGCGCAATAGATTACGTTCGATACCGAATCCCGAATCGTCTACGTTGACTTGTCGTCCATGTACATAGACAAAGAAACCATGGCTGTCTCCGAATTTCTCCTTTCCCCGGTCGAGTTGATCCTTGAAGATCTCGATATATCCGGTGATTCGTCCCAGTAATTCGTCATGATAGACACCATGGCGATGAACGGAATCCTCCGGTTCACTGTCATTTTCTCGTGCAATGAGTGTTTCAAGGAAAGGCTTTGGCATTTGGACCACATCTTTGCCGAGAACCAGCCTTGCCAGGGGATCATCGAGCTTGGCGGGCGTAATGGGTTTCCCGTCGAGAAAGAGGCGGAAATCGTCCCGATGGGGCATGGCGGTTTGCAACACCCATCCCAGACGACCGAGGCTAATCTTTTTCCCCATATCCTTGAGCCCGGACATGATAGCCACGGTCCAGGTTGGGCTCACCTCTTCGCCGAACAAACGAAGCGCCCGATAGCCTCCCTTTGTTCCCTCGATCCATGGGTGAACTGCGTTTCTTGCCTCCTGTTCCGTGAGTTGGCGCAATGGTATTTGTATGGTCTGCTCGTCGAATACGCCCTGGGAACCAGCTTCGGGATCGCCGCTCAGTTTCGTGTAGTCCATGGTGGCGGCATAGTAGATACCGCCGGATTTGCAGATATGGGTCAGTTTCGAGGCCAGCACATAGGTGGACAGTTTGCCGATGCCGAATTTTCCAATGGGTTTCCTTCGGGAGGAGCCATTGGCCTTGCGCCGTGTGCTCTCGCCGATGATCCAGTGGTGTTTAAGTCCATCGGAATTCATTCCTTCCCCGTCGTCGATGACCACGATGGTCGCATCCGAATCGCGTAGATCAGGGGAAAGGATAATGTGGACGTTCTCCGCGCCGGCGTCGAATGCATTGGAGACCAGTTCCTCCACGGCCTTGTTGGGACTGAAATAGAGACCTTCGGAGAACAATTGGATGATCCGGTGGCTGATCTTGACATCGATTCGACTGGTTTCCTTTCCGGTTGTCTCGAACGCATTTCTCTTGGCTGGATTCATTTTGCACTGACTTTGGAAGTCAAGGTGTTTGCCACTGTATCGAATTCGAGAGATTGGGATCTGGAGGTAAGGGGGGAATCATAGAAAGATTCTCATCGACCGATACCTCATATGCCATTTCGAATCAAGACTTCAACGCATTTTTTCTTCCAAAGCGATCGGTGATATACGCTGATTTTCGGCGTATCTCCGAAGAGCGCGATTAAC
Organism: uncultured Thiotrichales bacterium; assembly: GCA_964610175.1. Classification (GTDB taxonomy): domain Bacteria; phylum Pseudomonadota; class Gammaproteobacteria; order HK1; family HK1; genus CAZSVE01. The sequence goes on along the minus strand of CAZSVE010000009.1, from coordinate 41,829 downwards.
CGATTCCGAATTTGGAAATAGCTTATACAAATCGGGATCTATGAGGACAATATTTGTTCCCTCATGGTAGTGTTTGGCATATTTCCCTCGCTCTCCCGATTCGATTAACGCTGGAGGATATTCGGGTCTCAAAGTATTTTCATTGCTCATACGCTTTTCGCTCTTGGCGAGTCATGTGACGTGCTGAAATGATACGAAGCTTGTTGGAATTTTGTGTAAACGACACGACAAGATACTTTCGCCTTTCGGATATGCCAAAAAGCAAATACCGCTCTTCATCATGTGAATGATCCGGATCGGGAACGCACGAAGAATAGCTATCACCAAACACCTCGGTGGCTTCGTAGAATGAAATACCGTGTTTTGCTTCGTTGATATGCGCTTTCCTTTCATCCCATTCGAATTCCATCGCTACTCAATGTGTTTATTCGACTTCACTCCAACCCCGACTACACGTATTCCTGCCGCATTACACCCCAAATCAAAGCTTAGACTTCATGTTTTAACTTGCTGCGTAACTTAAAAGTGTTAAAACACAAAGTCTGATGTTTTAGACAAGAACTGTGCCAGAAAATTTCCTTTCTGGCACAGTTACTTGCAAGTTAAAACATATCAGTCCTCTTCTCCTCCGAAGCCGAGACATCCTCCAACACATCCGAGTCCTCCTTCCGCGCCCCACCAATCTCCGGGAGATCCGGCGGCACCGGTGCCGACGAGATTGGGGACTTGGTGAATTTCCGGCTGATTCTGCGCTTTGCTTTCTTACCCGATGGATCGGCGTACAGGCTGTTCAACTGTTCCACATAGTTATCGCAGTCCTGAAGGACAGTATTGATTCGCCTCGAAGTCCATCTCGTCCAACCCACCGGCTTACTGCCGAAAAGCGAGGACCATGGCCTGGTATTCTTGCGAAATCCCAGAATAATGGCATCCCGTACCTCTTCCGACTCCTGCTTTTTTCGAAGGTTCGCGGTCACGAATCGGGCCGTGATACCGCGAACCACGAAGTGGACATACCCCATGACGAGGAACACCACGAACACCGTGACCCCGGTTCGGCTCCAGGTGGCGGTGAGCCATTCCATCCAGGGGGGTGGCATAAAACGAAAGCCCTCCCAGTAGCCTGCAAAGGCGCTGAATCCCAGTAAACCCAAAAGCAGCACGCCGAAAACGATGGCATCCGTCCATAGGGTGTAACGCTTCCAGGACTTCTTGGCCTTCGTAATCCTGGGAATAAAATCATCACGGATGCGCTTCGCGGTCTTCTCCAGAACACCGATGATCCGATAGGCCCGCTCCACCTCCACCTGGGCCATGCGATGATGGATCTCCGCCAAATCCACGTCGCGCTTTTCCTCGAAACGGATCCTGCGCGTCTCGTCCTCGATGGGAATCGCCGCCTCGGGGCTGTAGATTCGATAGAAGCGCCCCGCCGTCAGGCCCACTTGGGCCAGCGCCCGCTGCCACGCGGCAAACACCTCCTCCGGGTTATCCTCGCGGGCCGTGGCATCGATCTGATTCAGGATGTAGAGAAACTTATTGGAATCCGGACGATTGATGGTATTGGTCACCAGGTGTTCCAGGGAATCCTGCATGGCCCCCGGTTCCGGATGGCGTGCATCGAACATCACCAGCACCAGATCGGAGAGATCGATGATCTGATCCGTGATGCGCAGCGTCGAAGTGCGTTGGGCATCCGCGTCGAACCCCGGGGAATCGATGACGATCTTGCCGCGTAGGTGCTCGCTCGGGCAGGTCTTGAGCTGCAGGTAGGCATCCACCCGCCGTCCTTCCCCGGCGGAGACCTCCTCGATATCGGCGCTGATCTGATAAAACGGAAAACGGGGATCGGCATCCAGGGCAAGTCCGGGCAGGGTGCGGGCCACGCCGTCGCTGCTGAAGCAGACCACGGTGAACTTATCATCCACCGCCTGGTTCCCGGTAAGTTGCAACTTTTGACCCAGATAGTGATTGATAAAGGTGGATTTCCCCGAAGAAAAAGTGCCCAGGATGGAAACAAGTGGCCACCAGGGAACCCGAGTGGCGAAAGAATCGTTGCGGGACAGGACTCCCAACCGATACGCAACGGTATCCAGGCTTTTGAAACTCTTCACGACCTCGAGGATGACTGGATTCTCCTGCTCCAGATGAACCTGTAACCGTTGCAGGCGACGCTTGATGATGGTTGGAGATGTGTTTTCCATCGGGCTTTCTCTCACTGGTAGTCGGAAAAAACTATGGCTGGCGAAGCTTCGTCTCGAACCGACAAAGCATGATTCGGCATTGGTAAAGCAGCACTGGCGTTTCGTAGAACTTGACTCGTTTGCGAAGCTGAGCGGGAAATAAACAAAGTATTCACCATGGCTATATCGGCCTTGAGTATACCATGGGGAGCATAAGCCTTTTTATCCGGATACTGAATGGTTACATAAAAATACGCAGCCCCCTGTGCGGCCCCTTCGGCCCAAAAAACCGGTCCTCTCGCACCATCCCTTGGAAGATATTCGGTGAGTTGCGCCAACCATCGTCCAATACGACCCAGCGGCCCTGCCGGGCGAGCCATCGAGGGCTTCGGCTTTGGCAGAATCCCCTTCATGGTTTTGGCACCGCCTTTCACGTACCGGAAAAAAGATCCTGGGAAACCCGACGCCGAAATCCGAGCCCATCCCGTTTGGGTTCTGGCGCGAAACGCTAACGAATGATATATCCGAACGCGTAGCGTTCGGATTTCGAAACGCCATCGAAACCGCGTGAAATTTATCACCAATCGTGTAGAATCCTCTCCGATTCGACGCGTCATGGCGATCTGTATCGGTCCCTCGCACCGCAAAGTCGCAAACCCCGTCAGGCCCGGGAGGGAGCAGCGGTAGTGATGGAAGCGGGTGCCGAGGGTCGCTGGTACAGATTGCCTCCCTCCTTCCACTATCCCACAGATGGCACAATCCCAATACATCCTGAAATTCCGTTGCCCGGACCGGAAGGGAATCGTCGCCGCCGTCGCCGGGTTTCTCGCCGGGCAGGGCTGCAACATCGTCGAATCCGCCCAGTTCGGCGACAAGGACACCAGGCAGTTCTTCATGCGCACCGTTTTCACCCCCGGTGTCGAGACCCCCATTCTCCCCCATCTCCAGGTCGCCTATGCCGCCATCGGCACGCGGTACTCCATGGACTGGGACATGTACGACGCACAAGCCAAACCACGGGTCCTCATCCTGGTCTCCAGGCTCGACCACTGCCTCCATGACCTCCTCTACCGCTACCGAACCGGCGCCATCGCCATGGCAGTATCCGCCATCGTATCCAACCACTCCGATCTGGCGCCATTGGCGGAATTCCACGGAATTCCCTACCACCACCTTCCGGTAACCGATGACACCCGCGCCGAGCAGGAATCGCGCCTCCTCGAAATCATCGAAGAGAACAACATCGACCTCGTCGTGCTCGCCCGATACATGCAGATCCTATCCCCGCACCTCTGTCAGCGGCTCCGCCAACGCGTCATCAACATCCACCATTCCTTCCTGCCCAGCTTCCGGGGCGCCCGGCCCTACCACCAGGCCCACGCCCGCGGCGTCAAGCTCATCGGGGCCACCGCCCATTACGTCACCGAATCCCTGGATGAAGGGCCCATCATCGAACAGGACACCGTGCGCGTCACCCACGCCCATACGCCCGAGCAACTCATCGTCCTGGGGGGGGATCTCGAAAACCTCGTCCTAGCACGGGCGGTGAAACTGCACTGCGAACACCGCATCCTCTTGAACGAAAACAGCACCGTGGTGTTTTAGGTCATGATGGGCACGGCGCCTCGCGCCTTTGCCCATCCTAACGATCATGAAGAGAGGTTCCATCACCCCGGAAAATGAAAGATTTCTCACTGCGTTCGAAATGACATGTTTTTTGTCATCCCGAAGCGAAGCGAGGGATCTTGTGACCCTCTTTGGCATGTACTTTCATAGTAACCCGGCAAAGCCGGAACCAAAATTCCATCGCATGGAGGACATGTCAGCGCTTCGCGCCAAGACTGAAGCGGGGTGGGTCTTGGCGGGCGCGCACTGGTTCTCTCGGGATTTTTGTTTTTCCGATACTTAATGGATATGTCATCTCGACCGGAGGGAGAGGTCTTGTGCATTTGGAATTTCTCAAGCCAGAAGATTTCGGGCCGCTCTTAAATCGACACCTTCCAGATCGGCATCTTCCAGGTCAGCGTTCGTCAATCTCGTATAAGCAAGCTTCGCACAGACGAGGTTCACCCCGATCAGTAGCCGTAGGGTGGAATAGGTGCGCAGCGCCGTATTCCACGTGGATAATTGGTGGAATACGCTTCGCCATTCCACCCTACCTGTGGCGACTCTTTTATCCTTGGGGGTGACGAGGTCCCCAACATGACCATTCTCTATTTTTCGGTATTTCCGTCCACGGGCGCGCAGGCAGCGCCGCCTCCCCGTCAACGAAGCGCCTCGAACAGCTTCGAGTCCAGGTTTCTGGCCTTGTGGAGATTTTTAGGCTTGCGAAGATTTCGGGCCGCTCTTAAATCGACACCTTCCAGATCGGCATCTTTCAGGTCAGCGTTCGTCAATCTCGTATAAGCAAGCTTCGCACAGACGAGGTTCGCCCCGATCAGTAGGGTGGAATAGGTGCGTAGCGCCGTATTCCACGTGGATAATTGGTGGAATACGCTTCGCTATTCCACCCTACCTGTGGCGACTCTTTTATCCTTGGGGGTGATGAAGCTCCCAAGATGACCATTCTCTATTTTTCGGTATTTCCGTCCACGGGCGCGCAGGCAACGCCGCCTCCCCGTCAACGGAGCGCCTCGAACAGCTTCGAGTCCAGGTTTCTGGCCTTGTGGAGATTTTTAGGCTTGCGAAGATTTCGGGCCGCTCTCAAATCGACACCCTCCAGATCGGCATCTTCCAGATCGACACCTTCCAGGTCAGCATCCACAAATTGCGCATAAGCAAGGTTCGCCCTGCTGAGGTTCGCCCCGCTGAGGTCCGCCCCGCGGAGGTTCGTCCTGCTGAGATCCACCCCACCGAGGCCCGCCCCGCGGAGGTTCGTCCTGCTGAGGTCCACCCCACCGAGGCCCGCCCCACGGAGGTCCGCCCCATGGCATTGGGCGTACCAGAGTATCGCACCAAAAAGCCCCGCCCTTCGCAGATCCGCCCCCGCCAGTTGTGCCTCGAAGAGGTTCATGAAATCCAAGCAGCAACCCGCCAGATGTAGATAATTGAGGTAGGATTGCGCCAGTGTGTTTTGCGACCCATCCCCTTGCCCCTGCAGGCGCTTGAACCAGGCACCGAAGGCGGTGGGCGAATGCCAGTGGATTTCCATCACATCCTTGGTCTGGTCCGCGCAGGCGCTGTGCAGAGCAAGCAGCGCCTCCTCGGCGTTCCGGGACTGGCGCAGCATCTCGGCGAAGGAACCCAGGTCCAATTTCTCCATGGGCATTCCCTTTTCCGGATGCGACGCCCAGGCAATGAGTCGGCACAGCGTCCCCTGCCAGACGCGGCATTGCTTCTCTCCCCGCAGAGCCACCTCGCGCTGGACGAATTCATAGAGGTATTCATCCATGGCCGTGGGCCCCGCGATCTCGGCCCAGTGTTGCAAGGCATCGCGCTCGTCCCAGCCGTCATCCGGGTCCTCGTCATGGCGGGCCGACATGGTCTCGATGCGCGCCAGTGCCCGCACCAATCTCCGGGCAGTGAGGTATTCGCCGAAGCTTTTGTGGGTGAACTCGAAGGTGCGCTCCCCCCGGATGTCCCCGGCCTGGCGGAAATAGAACGCCGTCAAGAGGCGCATTACGCCCTGTTTCGCGCCCTCGGTGAATTGCTCCAGATACTTGGTCAGCCTGCCGCGCTCGCAGCGCGCGCGAATGGCGTCCACGGTGGTGGTGCGCCCATCGCCATGCCAAATGGCCAGCGCAATCTCCTCCAGGATGCGCACGAACTGGTCTTCCTTCAGGTCCCCGCTCCCGGCATGTTGGCGTCTCTCCCATTGCCGTTCATGGACGGCGGCCAGAAGATCTGGCGTAGACCTCGTTGAGGGTGGTTGCTTTGCTGAAATCGAGCTTGCCGCGGCCATGGCTCAGGGCAACTAGATAGTTGAGCAATGGCTGGCGGGTGATGTCCATGAGGTTGTCCCGGTCCAGTTCCGCCGGCAGTCCCTGGAACCCCTTGCCACTGGCCGCGCCATACCTGGCCCACCACTCGTGGCGCAGGTCTTTGGCGAGCAATCCCTCGGGATCGTGGTATGCGTGTCGTTCTTCCTCTGGGGTGAAATAGGGCAGTACCTGCAGGTGCTGCCTAGCACCGCGCAATTTGGCGAGGTGGTGACGCGGGGACAGCAAAACAAAGCGATCCTGATAGAGATAAAGTTCAGAATGCCCATTGCGGAGGTGGATCGACTGGTCACGTACCATCTCGAGATCGGAATGGACAGGAATCGTCCCATCGTCGAGCGGGAGGTCCTCAAATACAAGCGTGGTCGTTATGGATCTCCCTGTCATTTTTTGGACTTCGAGCATGGCGAGGGATTCGCCATCACCAATGAAGAGGATTTCGACAAAGAGGATGAAGATCTGAACCGCGAATTCCAGGAATTGGATTCCCCGGATATCCTGGCCATCAAGGGAATCGGCCAGTTCAACCGTTTCAAGGCGGCCAATGCCTTCCGCAAACTGCTGGAGAACTGGCATGTTTCCGACTTTCATATCGATGCGGCGCGCGGGGATAAGGACGCCGGTTATGCCGAACACCTCTCCGCCTCCGGGGATAATCTGGTGTTGGTGGCGCAATTCCTGTACGAGGAACATCGGGAAACCTTCGAGCGCGTGCTGGAACGCATGAAGCAACGGGTGCCCGGTGTCGAAGAGATCAAGGCGGAACAGATGATCAATGGCCGGCTCGTGCTTCGCTTTCGGGATGGTTCTTTCAAGGAACCCTTTATCGATAGATACGTGTCCGACGGCACCATCAAGATGTTCGCTTATCTCTTACTGCTGAACGACCCGGCGCCACATCCCCTGCTGTGCGTCGAAGAACCGGAGAATCAACTCTATCCAATCCTGATGCCTGAACTTGCGGAGGAGTTTCTGGAATACAGCGATCGCGGGGGTCAGGTTTTCGTATCGACCCATTCCCCGGATTTTCTGAACGAGATCCCCCTGGAGAGTATCTATTGGCTGGAGAAGGTGAACGGTGTGACGCAGGTACATCGCGCCAGCGAAGACCAGCAGCTTGTCGATCTCATCGAGGAAGGCGATAAGCCCGGTTATTTGTGGAAACAGCGTTTATTTGGAGAGACGTTTTTCTGATGATCGTGTTCCTGGTCGAAGAGGAGTCCATGTGTGCGGCGCTCCAACAGCTACTGCCGAAGATATTTCCCGGCTGGGTACTCTTCGGTCTTGTAGCGACGCTTCAGTGACAAAACCGGCCTCGTTGCTCAGCGGGGGTCCGGTTTTGAAAATGCCGCCACGAAAAATGCCCTTAATTTGTTTATTTCCCGCTCAGCTTCACGATTGGATCAAGTTTTACAAGGCACCAACTCCGGCTTACCAAGCCTCAATCATGCTTCATCGGTTTGAGGGGAAGCCTCGCTAGTGACTCTCTTCATGACTCCCTTCGCCAGATGGTCTTTCCGCCACTGTCTTCCAGGACGATGCCTTTGGCCTTGAGTTGGTCACGGATCTCATCGGCCTTTGCCCAGTCCTTGCGGGTGCGTGCCTCGACGCGCTCGGCGATGAGGCGCTCGATGTCTTGGATGTCCAGGGTAGCGTCGGATGCTCCCGCGGTGGCGGTCTGCAGGAATTTCTCCGGGTCGGCCTGCAGCAGGCCGAGGATGTCCCCGAACCCTCGCAGCGTCGCGCCGAGGTCGGCCGCCCTCGGGGTGTCGTCGTCTTGCCGGGCGCGATTGATGTCACGGGCGATGTCGAACAACACGGCAAGGGCCTCGGGGGTATTGAAGTCGTCGTCCATGGCGGCGCGAAAGCGTGTGTCATATTCCATGCTCGCTTCCGTCCTGGCGTTGGCGCCCGCGAGAGGAAGGTCGCGGAGGGCGGTGTATAGGCGGCCAAGGCCCGCCCAGGCCTGTTCGAGTTGCTGATCGGAGTAATTCAAGGGGCTGCGGTATTGGCTTGCCACGATGAAGTAGCGCACCACCTCCGCGGGGTATCGTTCCAATACCTCGCGCACGGTAAAGAAGTTCCCCAGGGATTTGGACATCTTTTCGTCGGATACGCGGACGAATCCGTTGTGTATCCATGTGTTTACAAAAGGCTCGCCCGTGGCGGCTTCGGATTGGGCGATCTCGTTTTCGTGGTGAGGGAACTTGAGGTCCATCCCACCGCCGTGGATATCGAAGTGGTTTCCGAGGCATCCCACGGACATGGCGGAACATTCGATGTGCCACCCCGGACGACCCGGTCCCCAGGGGGACGCCCAGGAGGGTTCGTCGGGCTTTGCCGCCTTCCAAAGCACGAAATCCAGGGGGTCCTGCTTTGCTTCATCGATCTCTACGCGCGCACCTGCCTGAAGGTCGTCGATACATTTTCCGGATAGTTGTCCATAGGATGAGAAACTGCTGACGTCGTAATAGACATCTCCACCAGGTCCCATATAGGCGTGTCCTTTGGCGACGAGCGCTTCGATCATGGTGAGAATTTCATCCATGGACTGGGTGGCGCGAGGTTCGATATCGGGCCGGATGACATCGAGTGCCGCTTCGTCTTCGTGCATCGCCTGAATGAAACGATCGGTGATCGCTCGGATATCCTGGTCCAACTCATTGGCGCGCTTGATGATTTTGTCATCGATGTCGGTGATGTTACGTACGTAGGTAACCTCGAATCCCAGGCTGCGCAAATAGCGAACGATAACGTCGAAGGCTACCAACACACGGGCATGTCCCAGATGACAATAGTCGTACACGGTCATGCCGCATACGTACATCCGGACTTTACCTGGAATAATGGGTTGAAATAGCTCTTTTTTATTGGTGAGGGTATTGAAGATTCGTAACATGGTAATGGATGACTCGTGGATTCATGGCTGGGATCGAGGAAGTGAGTATACTCCAAAGTATACGGGGGGATGCGGGAAGTACGGGTCGACGGGGAAGTGGGTGATGGCGGGAGATGGGTCAGGATTTCAGGGGGGAGTGGGTCGTAGTCCCTTGTTACGAGAATCTCGAACAAAGCGACTGGCGGGGGCTTGTGCTCGAACCGACAAGGCATGATTTGGCATTGGTAAAGAAAAATCGATGCTTTGTAAAACTTGCCTCATTTGCGACGCTGAGTGGGAAATAAACAAATCGAGAGTTGGCTTTTTGTCATTTCCACGGAAGGGAAAATCTTGCGCGATCGAGATTCGGAGAAAGTCGGAAGCTTTCTCTTCTCCATGGAAATGATTCTCGTCGTTTCTTGTCCGAAAGTCTTTGGTTCCGGCCAGGTCGGGTTGGGTGTCTGGTATATTGGGGAAAGATTGGATGTTGGATTTCCGCGAAACGCCAGCCACCCTGTTTCTCGAGTCCTGGCGGAGCTTCGCTTGGGATCGAAACGTCATACGCACCGTAACGGTGTTCGAAATAATGTTCGAGACGCCCTGATACTTCGTGTAAACTGCGCTTTCTAAATCTTGTTCTAACCCCTGAACGAAAAAGTTACGATCCGGATCTTGCATAGCATTTCGATATCTTCTGTTGGCTTTTCGTCAGTTACATTGGAGCGGGGATGGGGACCTCCCGTTGTGTCGAGTGATTCGTTTGTTTATTTCCCGTTCATCTTCGCAAATGAGTCGAGTTCTACGGAACGCCCATTTTTCTTTATCGATGCCAGATTATGCCGGTTCGATGTGAGGCTTTGCTAACAGGGTTATCGGAATTTGTGGGGAAGCGCCATGAGTATTGATCCGTTTTTCACCCAAGAAGAACGAGATGCCGTCTATAGGGTAATCCGGGCGCGGCGGGATATTCGTCATTTTATTCCTGGTCGAAAAGTCCGTTCGGAAATTTTAGAGCGCATTTTGTATGCGACCCATCAGGCGCCATCGGTGGGTTTGATGCAGCCTTGGCGTTTCATCCGCATTCACGATCCGGAACTGCGGCGTCAATTGAAGGAAGAAGTAGAGCGTGAACGGATCGCAACGGCCGATGCTTTTAGTGAGCGCCGGGATGCATTCTTGAAACTCAAGGTGGAGGGTATCGATGAATGCGCGGAACTTTTGGTTATGGTGATGGCTCCGGATGACGGTACCGTACTTGGCCGCCGCACCATACCCTATGAGATGGCTGTCTCTTCCTGTGCCTGTGCCATTCAAAACATGTGGTTGGCGGCCAGAGCCGAAAATCTTGGATTAGGATGGGTTTCCTTTTTCGATCCCGGTGTGGTACGCAAGCTGTTGAAGTGTCCCGACAAGGCCAAGCCACTGGCGATTCTTTGTTTGGGACCGGTGACCGAGTTTCCACCGGCTCCGCTGATGATGATTTCCGGGTGGCGTAAGGGGAAGTTGTTGGAGTCTATTCTCTATAACGACCACTATGGGAAGGAATCCGTTCCTCCAGGAGAGTGTTGAGCATATGTTCGACAAAGCTGAAATAAATTGGAAATCACATGGAATGAATATGAAAAGTACGTGAACGGAGTCGAATGCGTATTTGATTCGTTTATTTCCCGCTCAGCTTGGCAAATGAGTCTGGGTTTTACAAAACGCGGATTTTGCTCTACTGCGCCAAATCACGCTTCATCGGTTCGAGGCGAAGCTTCGCTAGTGATCGAGCACATGAAAAAGTCTCGTTTTATGTCTATACGAACAGAGATGAAAAATATATTTTCGTATGGTTTTTATTGCCATATAGGCTCTTGGTGCTGAAATGGCCCGTGATTATAAGTATGCCGGTAAGACATCCTTTTCCCCATCCGGTGGGGCAGGATCACCCGGGTGGGTTTGGTTTCTTGCCGGGCTCTTGGTTGGCCTCTTTGTCACTGCTCTTACTTACTTGAATATGCGGTATTCCGCGAATGATATGCGGCAAATCGACGCGGAGCCACTGTCCCGAAGTACATCCCCATCCTCGCGTAGGGAGGAGCCGCCAAAATCCGTTACCGAGGCTGCCGAGTCGACCACGCCGACGAATAAAAGGCCCGAGCCGCAGTTCGAGTTTTATACGATACTTCCCGAGCGGGAAATTCGGGTGCCGGAATATGAGATCCGCTCACAGCAACAGCAACCTCAGAGATCCAAAAAAGCAAAAGCACCTGAGCCTGCATCTGCTCATACATCTTCCCGTACACTTGGTCGTTATATCCTGCAAGTTGGTTCGTTTCGTCACTTGGGAGACGCGGATCGACTCAAGGCAAAGTTGGTTCTCAGCGGGTTCGACGTGGAGATCCAAACCATATCGATGAATAGCGGTGATACGTGGCATCGTGTTCGGTTGGGACCTCATGATGATCTTGGCTTGGTGCACCGCATTCGATCCGAGCTTCAAAAAAGTGGCTTTACGCCACTGGTATTAAAAGAGAAAGAGTAGGCTGATATGCTGGAACAAAATCACATGGGCCTCTCGATTTTCTCGACATTTCATGCGTCGACGTTCATAGGAATTATCAAACAGGTGGAATCCAAGGGAGACTTGAATGACTGAAAGCCAGCGGGTTGTAACATTTGACGGTAATGAGGCCGCGGCCTATGTGGCTTATCGGGTCGATGAGATTTGTTGTATTTATCCAATTACGCCATCGTCGACCATGGGTGAACTTGCGGATCAGTGGTCGACGGAAGGTATTCCCAATATTTGGGGAAACGTTCCAACGGTAGTGGAAATGCAAAGTGAGGGAGGCGCTAGCGGCGCGATACACGGCGCGCTTCAGACGGGCGCGCTCAGCACTACATTTACCGCTTCTCAGGGACTTTTGCTGATGATTCCCAACATGTACAAGATCGCAGGGGAATTGACCGCAACGGTCTTTCACGTGGCGGCAAGGTCTTTGGCAACCCAAGGACTGTCGATCTTCGGCGATCATGCCGACGTGATGGCGATTCGCACAACAGGGTTTGCCATACTCTCTTCGAGTTCGGTACAGGAAGCGCATGATATGGCGTTGATTGCCCATGCATCGACCCTCGAGTCGCGTATTCCATTTTTACACTTCTTCGATGGATTTCGTACCTCGCACGAGGTCAATAAGCTGACACTACTTTCGGATAGGGATATCCGTAGCATGATTCGCGATGATCTGGTAATTGCTCATCGCAGGCGCGGTCTTAACCCGGATAACCCGTTCATGAGGGGCACGGCACAAAACCCGGATATCTATTTTCAAGCGCGGGAAACCGTGAATCCATTCTATGACGCGGTTCCCGATATCGTCCAGGAGAAAATGGATGCCCTAACCGAGCTAACCGGACGGAAGTATCGGCTGTTCGATTACCACGGAGATGAGAACGCGGAACGGGTTGTCGTATTGATGGGCTCTGGTGCTGAAATGATACGTGAAACGGTGGAGTTCCTGAATCGGCAAGGGGAAAAGGTCGGCGTAATACAAGTGCATCTATACCGTCCATTTTCCACCTCCCATTTCACTGCGGTTCTTCCCGGTTCCGTTCGGATGATCGCGGTCCTGGATCGCGTCAAGGAATCGGGTGCAATGGGAGAACCCCTCTATATGGACATTATCGCTGCAATCAGCGAGGCATGGGAGAATGGTACATTACCCACGGACTCGATACCTCGGATTATCGGGGGTCGCTACGGCCTTTCCTCCAAGGAGTTTACGCCTGCTATGGTCAAGGCGGTTTTTGATGAACTGCGCAAAGACCGACCAAAAAAACATTTCACCATTGGTATCCACGATGATGTTTCCCATACCAGCCTTGATTTCGATCCCGGATTCGTCATCGAACCGACCAATGTGGTACGGGCGATGTTCTTTGGCCTAGGGGCCGATGGTACCGTTGGGGCCAATAAAAACAGTATTAAGATTATCGGAGAGGATCCAAAGTTCTTTGCGCAAGGGTATTTCGTCTACGATTCCAAGAAATCCGGATCACAGACCGTTTCTCATCTACGTTTCGGTCCCAAACCTATTCGTTCTACCTACCTTATACAGTCGGCGAACTTTATTGGTTGCCATCAGTTCAATTTTCTGGAAAAGGCCGATGTTTTGGAACGCGCGGCACCGAATGCCACATTTCTGTTGAACAGTCCTTACGGCCCCGACGAGGTGTGGGAACAACTTCCACGCAAACTTCAAGAGCAGATTATCGATAAGGGGTTGGCATTCTACGTGATCGATGCCTACATGGTCGCCCGTGAAACCGGCATGGGTACCCGTATCAATACGATCATGCAGACCTGTTTCTTCGCGATATCCGGAGTTTTATCTCGTGATGAGGCTATCGCCAAGATCAAAAACGCCATCAAGAAGACCTACAGTGCCAAAGGTGAAGATGTAGTGCGGCATAACTTCAGGGCGGTAGATCGAACCCTCGAACATTTGCACAAGGTTGCGATCCCGAAAGAGGCTACCAGTTCCCGCGAAATTCCGCCGGTAGTGCCGGAAGATGCGCCGCCATTCGTACACCAGGTGACTGCCATGATGATGGCTGGGCGCGGAGATGAAATTCCGGTCAGTGCCATCCCCGAGGATGGAACCTATCCTACCGGCACCAGTGCGTGGGAAAAACGCAATATCTCCTTGTATGCTCCCGTTTGGCAACCGAACATCTGCATTCAATGTGGCAATTGTGGCCTCGTTTGTCCCCATGGTGTGATCCGCGCCAAGTTTTATAACAAACGACGACTCGATGATGCGCCACCCGAATTTCCCTCAGCATCGATCAGGGGACGTGGTTTCCCCGATGTAAGGTATACCCTGCAGGTGTTCGTGGAAGATTGCACGGGCTGTGCACTGTGCGTTGAGGTATGCCCGGCCAAGGATAAGAAAAAAAGCGGCACCAAGGCGATCAATATGCGGTTGAAAAGAGAACTGGCGGTGGAAAGGGAAAATATCGCGTTCTTCGAGAAATTGCCTGAGAATGATCGTGGTCGCGTGGACTTTTCGACGGTACGCGGCGTGCAATATCTGACGCCGCTCTTTGCGTTTTCCGGAGCCTGCGCTGGCTGTGGCGAGACCCCTTATTTGAAATTGGTATCCCAATTATTCGGTCCCCGCCTTATTATCGCCAATGCCACCGGTTGCTCTTCCATCTACGGTGGAAATCTACCCACCACACCATGGCTCAAAAATAAAGAAGGCCGTGGCCCCGTTTGGTCCAATTCCTTATTCGAGGACAATGCCGAATTCGGTTTCGGTTTTCGTTTGACGGCCGACAAACACCATGCCCTAGCCGTGGAACTTCTAGAGAGACTGCGTCCGCGATTGGGTGGAGAACTGGTCGACGAACTCCTTTCGGTACCCCAGGAGGAAGAATCTCAGATTCGGGATCAACGCAATAGAGTTACCGAACTGAAAAAACGCCTGAAATCCCTGGATTCGGAAAGTGCCAAACACCTTGCATCCGTTGCCGACCATTTGGTTCGTCGCAGTGTCTGGATCGTGGGCGGTGACGGTTGGGCCTATGATATCGGTTATGGCGGTCTCGACCACGTGCTCTCCATGGGTAGGGACGTAAATATTCTGGTGCTAGATACCGAGGTATATTCCAATACCGGTGGGCAAGTATCCAAAGCGACACCTCTGGCGGCAGTGGCCAAGTTCGCCGCTGGTGGTAAATCCGTTGCCAAGAAAGACCTTGCCCTGCAGGCAATTGCCTACGGTAACGTATATGTAGCGCGCGTAGCGCTCGGGGCCAACCCCCAACAGGCGATACTGGCCTTTCGGGAAGCGGAAACCTATAAAGGCCCATCACTGATCCTTGCCTACAGCCACTGCATTGCCCACGGTATCAACATGCAATACGGTCTGACGCAACAGAAAATGGCAGTGGATAGTGGTTATTGGCCACTCATCCGATACAACCCTCGCTTGCGCGATCAAGGGAAAAATCCATTTTTGTTGGATTCTCACCGTCCGACCATCGAACTCAAGAAATACGCATATCGGGAAATACGTTACAACGTGCTTACCCGCCTGGATCCAGAAAAGGCGGATCATCTTCTGCACCTGGCTCAGGAACGCGTGAATCTTACCTGGAATACCTATGAGGAGATGGCAACACGAGGGGGTAATGGAAAGATAGTTCCGACATTGGGCCGTTAAGTTGGATCGTCTGTTCGTTCTTGGTAAAGACTGTTGCCGGGATCCGGGTATTCGTGCCTCATGTTTGCGATGATTCGAAAGAATGGAAAACCAAGATAGGCGCTTAGCCAAGCGTCAAGACAAACATGGATTTAGAGAGAAATCGATCCTCCACTATGGCAATGTCTACCTGAAAGATAAACTATTATTTATTGCCATAGAAAAGTGTAAAGTTCGATATAGTATAAAATGTTTTGATTACATGAAAATATAAAATAGTATTACGAAAGAGAATGAACATGGGAAGCGTAAACAAAAAGATAGTCATCTCTATAGCTACTTTTGTTACAACGAGTTTTATCCCAGGATGTGGTACCGTAACCTCAAAAAATGAGTTGAACAAGAAATATCAAATGGCGATTGCCGATACCGCGCAGGCATCCCATATGGAAATACACAGAAACCTCTATGCAGTCAATGAAAAGAACAAAGAATTAATTTGGAGTGAAGGCGGATCCAAGATTTTAGCGGTTAGCTGGATGTCAGAATATAAATATAATAATTTCTACAAAAATAAAGAAAAAATATCTGATAAGGAGGAACATGCGACATGGGTGACACTCGTTCCTCAGGTCAATAAGTTTTGTCGTGACTACCTCGAAAGGAAACCCAAGGCAACAAAACAAGAAGTGGATTTGAGATTGAAGCAATATCTTGGGTTGCCTCATGAAGGAAAGTATGATGTGTTCGTCGAGGTGTGGGTATCACATCAAGACATGTTCAGACCTTGCGTGGATATTGAAATCCATGATCATAGTTGTAACTTACATTTCGAAGAAGGGAAAATACCTGAAGTAGATAATATCAATAAATATGACGAATATTATAAAAAACCACGTAACGATGCATATCCATGGACTGGTTTGGGATATACCTATGATTGGGGAAATCCTGATTCCGAGGTAGGAGCCAGTGAATATATATTATCACCAGGATCGAAGTACATCATAGGGAGAGTCATGCAAACGATGGACTACTGCACAATGAGCTATTAAACATAGCGGCCTTTTCCATAGGCAATTCACCGAGATTATCTTTCGATTCGAATTGTTTTTTCTCTCGCTCAGTCGAAGACTTTCGAATTGGGCGTTCGGATGGTTGATTAAAGATTCTTGGAGAGAGTTCCGACAAAAAACTTGTAGTAAAGCAATAATAAGAAACTACCATATTTAGATGAAGGAGAAGACCATGGATTTACACACCACTTACATGGGTATGGAGTTGAAGCATCCAATCGTAGCGTCTGCATCTCCATTGTGGGAGGATCTCGATAACATCAAGCAGGCGGAAGACGCCGGTGCTTCGGCGCTGGTGATGTTTTCCCTCTTCGAGGAACAGTTGAAACACGAGGCCGCCGCTATGGAGCATTTTATGTCTCATGGCACGGAAAGCTTTCCGGAGGCATTGAGTTATTTCCCCAGTGTGGATGAGTGCCATGTCGGTGCGGATCGCTACCTGGACATATTGCATCGGGCATCGGAATCGGTGGACATTCCCATAATCGGCAGCCTGAACGGAGTTACCAACGAGGGTTGGATCGACTTTGCAAAAGATATGGAAGAGGCAGGCGCGAGCGGTATCGAACTCAATGTCTACTATATTCCGACAGACATATACGTCTCTAGTCAAGAGGTAGAACAGCGCTATTTGGAAATTTTGCAGCATGTCAAGAAGGCGGTCTCCATTCCGGTGGCCATGAAAATGAGCGCGTATTTTAGCTCGCTTGGTCATATCGCGAGACAATTCAACGACGCCGGTGCAGATGCCCTGGTATTATTCAACCGTTTTTATCGGCCCGATTTCGATATCGATAATATGGAGGTTGTCCATGATCTTCGCCTCAGCAACATCACCCACATCCGTTCACGCCTCTTGTGGATTGCCATACTGCATGGTCATATCGATGCCTCCATCGCCGCAACAACGGGCGTCGATACCCATGTCGAGGTAGTCAAATACCTTATGGCGGGTGCCGATGCCGTCATGACCACTGCAGCTTTACTGCGAAACGGCATCAAATACTTGGAAAATCTTGTAAACGGGCTTGTCGGATGGATGGAAAAAAATCAGTACGTCTCGGTTGAACAAATGAAGGGATCCATGAGTCGACGACATGTAGCGGATCCAGCCGGATTCGAGCGCGCCAGCTACATCAAGATGTTGGATAATTTCAAGAGTCCCTATGTGCTATAAGTCCAAATTCGTAACTTCGTTTACAACTTTTCTCGAAATTTCTTCGATATTTTGTTCAGGATTTTCCGGGTAGATGACGCAAGAACCACAAGGCAGTCTTTTTTTCATGGTGTCTTGGTGCTTGCTCTCGCATGTGGTATTGCATTCGGCTCTGACTGGCAATCCCGAGGTGGGGTCTTGACGTTTGCTTATTATGATCTTTGGCACTGCTTGGCCGGAGAACGAACGGATACCGTACATACCGCTATCGTTGGCGTGGGAGATGAATCTCTGTCGCTATTCCCGGCAACCCCATTGGTCTTTTGGGGGCCTTACTTCGCCCAAGCAATCCGGGTACTGGATAAGGTTGGTGCAAAGGTAATAGGGTTGGATTTTCTGTTTTCCATCAATGCCGAGGATTGGATAGCCAGATTCACAGATGATTCCAGGCAAGGGGCACGTACGTACGATATCCCACTGCGGACTCAACTGAGTAAGGGAAAAACCATTCTGGCTGGTATGTTGGGACGCGATGCAGCGGGTGATAGCCGTTTGGTTTTGCCGACGCCAGGATTGCTATACGCGCTTCCCAATGGAGCTGCAGATGTCGGATTGGGAAATATATTTACCCATTCGGATGGGATGGTGCGGAAATTTCGTCCAATCCTTTCAGAGGACACAATAGAACCTCGATTTGGATTTGGGGTTTTGTTGGCGCTTCGGGCAGTCGATAAAGGTTCATTGCCTAATGCCAAGGAATTGGAAAGTAGAATGGCCGCCGCTACGACCTTCCCCCAGCCTATCGGATTTGTCGGTCCACCGGGCACCATACCCAAGGTCTCTTTCGCCAAGCTGATGGAACCCAATGCACTAGCGTACCGTGAAGTTCAAGCGCTGCAAGGTAAGGTGGTTATCATCGCCGCTGATTTTACCGGTATCCAGGATATTCATCCGACGCCGTACACAACTGGAAGATTGTTCGGACAGGGAAATTTTATGACCGGAGTGGAGATTCATGCCAATATCGTCGAAACCATATTAAGTGATCGTTATCCGCGTACACCCATGGCAGCCTTAGTAGCGTTAGGAACTCTTGGTGTACTGTGTATCGCTGTATTCGCCTATTTCTTATTGAATCCATGGTTGGGATTGCTTGTCGGATTTACCCTTGCCGTCCTATGGGCCGTTAGTAGTTATCTGTGGTTCCTCATCGGTTGGTATATTCCCGTCATCGGCACTCAAGCTGGGTTGTTCGGCGCCTACCTTGGTTGGATGGGGTTTCGTTTGGTCGATGAAAAACGTCTCAGCTACAAGATTAAAGACCTTTTTTCACGTTATTTCGGTTCGGAGATTACAAATCGGTTCCTTAGCTGTAGTGAAAATACACGTCTGGGAGGAGAGCGCAAGACAGTTACAGTCCTATTCTCCGATATCCGGAATTTCACGACTATCGCCGAATATCTACAACCGGAGGACGTTGTCGAGATACTCAACACCTATTTCGGTGATGTCTCCCGAATCATTAAGGAAGAGGGAGGGAGAATCGATAAATTCATAGGGGATGCGGTGATGGCCGTTTTCGGAGATCTATCTGAACGCGACCATGCTTGGCGAGCGGTGCGAACGGCCTGCAAAATCGAGGCATTATCGACGCAATTCCGGATCCAAATAGCAAAACGATTTACAAACAAAGATCTATCTGGTTTTTCCGTAGGTATTGGGATCAATACAGGACCTGTGGTAATTGGAAATATCGGTGCTGAAGATAGAATGGAATACACTGTGATCGGAGACACCGTCAACGTAGCTGCCAGAATCCAGGGAATATGTAGAGATCTCGGTTGTGTCGTGTTGGCGAGCCGAACGACCATCGCTGAAATTGGAAGAGGCAAGCTGGTATATGGCCGCCGTGAAGAGGTGACGGTGAAAGGACATCGTGAAAAGGTACAGATATTCGAAGTACGCGGACTGAGATGTTCTGATCCGTCAGGTTCGATTGAATGCTGAATTCCTATCCACACTTTATAGGGATAGGGCCTTTGGTGTTGTTTGACCGTGCGGATATTCCATTCGTTGCGCTTCGAATGACAACTGATGGAGTAATTCGCTGGCGAGGCTTCGCGTCGAACCGATAAAACGTGGTTTGGTATTCGTAGAGCAGAATCAGCGTTTTGTAAAACTTGATTCATTTGCGAAGCTGAGCGAGAAATAAACAAAATAAAACGATTGAATATAAGTTCTTCGGTTGGGTAATTGATTTGACCAGGTAAACCAAAATAGTGCCCGGTGAGCACTTCGGTATGAATCGCGTTTTAGGTCTGGGTGTTGCACAGGGATTTTGTTTCCAGCAGCGAGCCGTTACTACTTGGCGCTAGGCTCTCTGACTCTTTGACAATCGTAGCAAGGCTATCGAATTCGGTATATTGGAAGGTGTCGACATAGCCGAAACCAAAAGGCGCCTAAAAATCGGTACCTTATTGAAAAGGCGCTTCTATCCTTACGATCATAAGCACTTGGGACAGTGCTTACACAAACATGCTGGTAACGACATGTGTTTGCCAATCTCCGGGTTTCTACTGTTCTCCGAAGGACAGTCTCTTTTTCCGAGCGCAGCTTCGGAAAAAGTAAAAAGTTATATTCGATAACCCTTGGATTTTTTTTCGAAATTTCATTCAAGTACTTTTCGGGTGAGTAAACAAAATACTCGATGTGGCCATCCGAATTTGGAATTTCCCAACGTCTTACGATAAATTTTACCAATGAGCACGGTACTCTATCGATTGGCTAGAGTTCTCAAACAACGAAAGTCCGCAGATCCAAAAAATTCTTACGTGGCCAATCTATACAGCCATGGTACGAACGCCATTCTGAAGAAAATCGGTGAAGAAACAGCCGAGGTTATCATGGCGGCAAAAGATGGCGATCGTAGGGCAATCGTTCACGAAATTGCGGATCTTTGGTTTCACACGTTGGTATTGCTTGCCCATCAGGAACTGGAACCGGATATGGTCATCGAGGAACTGGAAAGACGATTCGGGACATCCGGTTTTATAGAAAAGGCGAATCGCCGGTAGGAGGAAACAATATGGGTCTCGGTGGCATTAGCATTTGGCAGTTATTGATTATTTTAGTGATCATCGTCCTGCTTTTCGGCACAAAAAAATTACGTAATATCGGCTCGGATTTAGGCGACGCTATCAAGAGCTTTCGCTCCTCCATAAAGGATGGGGTCCGTACCGACGAAACCAAAGAGGCAGAAAAGTTGGAAGAAAAGCCCGGAAATACTATCGATGGCGGCATCAAAGACGATATCAAGGAAACTGTCGACAGCAAAAAACACGCCTCGATGTAGTGAACCTGCTATAACGAACCACCATGATTTGTTTATTTTCCGCTCATCTTCGCAAATGAGTCAAGTTTTGCAAGACACTGATTTTGCTCTACTAATACCAAACCATGCTTCATCGGTTTGAGGCGAAGTTTCGCCAGTGGTCTGTATCGGAGCCCACGAGCGAAATTCGTGGAGCCGTTGTGTGATCGTATTATTCAAGGAGCGCTTTTCCCGAAACTCTCCTCGGGGAAAGGAGGTTCCCCGAAGAATAGCGGAAAATTTTTTGCGCTACATGTGAAAATGTAGCCCTTGCTTTTGAACGCTATACCATTGATTTTTCCATGAAGCATAATCGAAAGCTTGCACTCGATCCCGCACATTAACCCGACAGTACCATCTGCTTGGATAAAAATCGGGAGTTCCGTGCTATCCCCCCTTTCTCATCCATACTGCCACTTTCCGTAGATGTTTGATATCGGCTTTTGGGAATTAACAATCATTGCGATCATCGCACTACTGGTCATCGGGCCGGAGCGATTGCCGGAATTTGCGCGTACCACCGGACTTTGGATTAGAAAAGCTCGTCAGTTCCTTTCCGGCGTAAAGAATGATATCGATAGGGAGTTACGTGCCGAAGATCTGAAGCGGATAATCAAACGTCAAGAAGAATTCAATGCGATTCATGAGATCATCGAAGAGACCCAGGCAACCATAACAGACACCACCAACCAACTCTCCTTGACGGATTCTCCAATGGACTCTCCAACCGGTGGAACGAAATCACCTCCCAGCAAGTCCGGCGACGAGCCTGTCTCCGGGAAGACCGATACCTCCCGCTCCGTTCATAAGCTCGATAACGTAACCGACAGCATGCCCGACGATAGTCTTGATTCGTCCATAACGCACAATGGCAAAGAATCCACCAACCACTAGCGGTGGTTTCCCATAAGATCACAATCGGAGGTAATTGCCGTGCGCAGCACTAGTTCGCCACAAGGCGAAATGCCGTTTCTGGCCCATCTGGTCGAATTGCGAGATCGACTGCTACGCTCACTCCTTGCCGTGATCGTGGTCCTGTTGGCGCTGATCCCCTTTGCGAACGATCTGTACGAATGGCTTTCCGCACCCTTGCTCAAATACCTGCCTCAGGGAACCAGCATGATCGCAACGGAGGTGGCCTCACCATTCTTCGCGCCATTCAAGCTGGCAATCGTGACGGCGATCTTCATCACCATGCCAGTCATTGTTTACCAACTATGGGCCTTTGTGGCACCGGGGTTATATAAAAAAGAGAAAAAGCTGGCCTACCCACTGATGATAACCAGCACTGTGCTGTTTTACCTTGGGGCGGCGTTCGCCTATTTCGCCGTTTTCCCTTTGGTTTTCGGTTTTTTCACCAGTGTCGCACCCGAAGGCGTCGAGGTGGCGACCGATATCAGCAAATATCTCGACTTCGTACTGAAGCTATTCTTTGCCTTTGGTCTCGCCTTCGAAGTGCCCGTGGCAACGATCCTGCTAGTCTCGGGTGGCTTTACTACCCCCGAGGCCCTGGTATCGAAACGACCCTACGTCATTGTGGTTGCATTCATTATCGGGATGTTACTGACGCCCCCGGACGTGATCTCGCAGACGCTGTTGGCGCTACCCATGTGGATACTATTCGAACTCGGCGTATTCTTTTCCCGTATGTATACCGTTGGGAAGGAAAAGCCATCGGAAGCCCCCCCGGAAAGATATCGCTACAGCCCGGTTACCGAAGAAGAATTGGATAGGGCAATGGGCGAAGGTCTGGACGAGGCCCTAAGCGACGTGGATCCCGGACGTGCGGAAGATCAAGAAAAGGCATCGAAGTCATGAATTCAAGGCAATAAATCCATGCATTTCCTCGCCCAAGCCAACGAAACTCGCCACCCGCCGGGGTATTATTCGATGTCTTCCGAATGGAGAATCCAGTGCCATTTTGGAGACGGAAATGCGGCAATTCGTGATCCAAATAGGGAATGTTGTAGTTGCGGCTGCAGCTGCAGTCGGTCCTAAACATCTGTTGCCCGTATCTCGTATACTTGCCTGTTTTCCAGCAAGAACAAAACGCTTTTTTGCCGCCTTATTCGATCAAAACGCATCCAAGACAAAAAAATAATCGACTAGCGAAGCTTCGCCTCGAACCGATAAAAGCAGGATTTGGCATCGGTAAAGCAAAATTGGTGTTCTGCGGAACTCGATTCATTTGCGAGGCTGAGCCGGAAATAAACAAATTAATTCGTAGTAGTATCCACACATAGCATCATGTCTTCACTTTCCACTTCCCCCTCGGAGACCATCGATAATGGTACTCCGGATATACGGATCTCGATTCGCGAGATGTTCGGCATCGATAGTGATCTCGAAGTGCCGGCCTTTAGTCAATCGACCCAACACGTCCCCATCGTGGACAACGCCTACCGATTCGATCATGACACGACCCTTGCGATTTTATCGGGCTTTGCCTACAACCGGCGGGTGCTGATACAGGGTTACCATGGAACCGGTAAATCCACCCATATCGAGCAGGTGGCGGCAAGGCTCAATTGGCCCTGCATACGCGTCAATCTGGACAGTCATATCAGCCGCATCGACTTGGTCGGCAAGGACGTTATCGTCCTCAAGGACGGCAAGCAGATAACGGAATTCAAAGAAGGCATTTTGCCTTGGGCATACCAAAGTGCGACAGCGCTGGTTTTCGATGAATACGATGCGGGTCGCCCCGACGTGATGTTCGTCATTCAACGGGTATTGGAGGCAGAGGGACGTCTGACGCTTCTGGACCAATCTCGCGTGCTGCATCCTCACCCATCCTTCCGGCTCTTCGCCACCGCCAATACGGTAGGTTTGGGTGACACCACGGGCCTCTATCATGGCACCCAACCGATCAACCAGGGACAGATGGACCGCTGGAATATCGTTGCGGTGCTCAATTACCTGGAACACGATGCGGAAGTCGAAATCGTGCTCTCCAAGGTCCCCGAGTACGGCACGGAAAAAGACCGCAAGACGATTTCGGCCATGGTAATGCTTGCCGACATGACCCGATTCGGCTTCATGAATGGCGATATCTCCACGGTCATGAGTCCGCGCACAGTGCTGACCTGGGCGGAAAATGCCCGTTTGTTCAAGAGTATCGGGTTTGCCTTCCGACTTACTTTTCTCAATAAGTGCGATGAAACCGAGCGCCCGGTGATTGCCGAATATTATCAACGTTGTTTTGGCGAAGATTTACGCGAGGGTGTGAAGGCGACGTTGATGTGACCGTTTTCTTCGTTCGGACCTATTTTCCCCATTACGTACCGCCCCCCATCTATCCCGCTTCCATGAATTCCTTTTCCAACGTATGCAGGACGTTATCGACGGCGAGTCGGATGGCCGGGAGGTATGCGCGGGCGCCCAGGGGCGAGGGAAAATCCACCTACGTGACGCAACTCGTAGTGCTATGCTGCTGCATCGTGACCGGGCATCGCCCGTACCGAAACCAACAAAGCTGCCGGAAACTGCTCTCCTATCGAAAGATACCCAACCTGAAGAGGCTGTCGATGAATTCCTTTCGAAATTCGGCGCTGACATGGAAGATGAAACAACATTTCGGGATGCGGCAGATACTGGGATCGCCACATTACCAAGGCGCTATTTCAGGATGGCAAAGGGGAGTTCGGGTGGCTTACATACGCTGAGAATGCCAAAATCGAGTTATGAACCTACTGACCGATGCCCTCATCGAGCCAGATGAAACATGGTGGATATGGGCCCAGGATGAAAGCGGTAAAAAATGTTGGCGCCTGAATAGGCGCTACTTGAAAGCCTTCGAGATCGAAGGCAGAAATAAATACGGTATCGTCACTTTCGAATGGGGGAGAAAAGGATGAAAAGCGGCACTGGAATTCATAGGTAAGGAAGGGGATGAAATGGAACGAAATACGCTATTCGAAAGAATGCGAGATGGAAAATCGATGTTCAGTAGGAAAACCACGAATCGATTATTAGAAATCTAGTCATCTCTTCCGAAATTCTTGATTATCCCCGATAAAGGTTCCCATGTGGGTTTTCCAGCGTTTATTGCTGTTCGCCATGAAAAAGTACTGGGTGCTTGCTTGATGATTGGAGGGCGCTGGCCAACGGCGCCTCGGACCTCTTTCATTGCCAGGGGCAATGCTTCTGGCAACATGACCGTTCCTGGGGAAACTATTCACAGGGGGAGTAAGCGGGTACCGATCCCTCGATATACGGGATTCGTTCGGCTTGTAGACAACCCGGGTCCGTCCATAGACCCCGCTGTAGATCGGTCCAGCGCCACTCTACGGTAGGGGGACCGGGTTTTCTCCGCGCCCGCGGTACGATGGATTTCATGAGATCGCCCCATAATACGAGCCCACCTCCCGCTCCGGTGAGGCCGGTTGGTTTATTGTCATCGAGACCCAACCATATCACGGCCAATCGATCCTGATCGAAACCTGCGAACCAACTATCGCGCAATCCGTTGCTGGTCCCTGTCTTTCCCGCGAATTCGAGAGATGGGTCGAATTGGTCATAGACAGCACGGCCTGTCCCAGAACGCATAACGGCTTGCAAGGCATGGGTTAGCAAGAATACGGGACCCGAGTCGAATGCGCGGGTTGCGAAGGCGTCATAGCGATTCAGGGGAACTCCCCGTGCGTCGGTTATCGCAAGAACGGTCCTGAGCGGTATGCGCCGCCCGCCACCTGCAATGGTTTGATACATCTGGGTCACTTCGATGGGCGACAGGGCAGTTGCGCCAAGCAACGTAGAAGGATAGGGACGGATAGGTCGCTTTACACCTAACCGCTTGATTGTTCCCGATACTTTGGAAATTCCAAGGGCCATGCCAAGCCGTACGGTGGCCAGATTATAAGAATTGGCAAGTGCTGTAATGAGCGGGACCCGCCCGTGAGATTTTTTATCGTAGTTTTTTGGTATCCAAACATCGCCTTTGGGTCTGCGCATCCGGATGGGTTCATCACGCAAGGGGCTTGCCAATGTGTATTTGCGATGTTGTTCCAGGGCCGTCAGATAAACGGCTGGTTTAATCAAGGATCCAATGGGACGAACCGCATCCAAGGCCCGATTGAAACCAAGCATCTTCGGATTCCGCCCACCAACCAATGCCAATACCTTGCCATTTTCGATTTCGCTGACGACGCTTGCTACCTGGAGTCGTTTGCTCGGAATCTTCGCCCTTCGTTCCAACAGGGGAAGGCGCTCGGCAATGGCATGTTCCATCTTGCGTTGTATGCGCATATCCAATGTGGTGAAGATTCGTAGTCCCTCGGATCGAAGGTCTTTCGAATGATAGTCCCGTGCGATCTGTTTTCTGACAAGTTCCACGAATGCCGGAAATGGTGTCGAGCCAAGGGGGGGATTTTCCGTTACGGCGAGAGGTTGCGAACGTGCTACGGCAGCCTCCCGAGCACTGATATATCCCCACTCCAGCATGACGTCGATAACCAGGTCGCGACGATCGAGTGCTCGCTTTGGATGCCTGCGTGGATTGTAATACGATGCCCCTCGCGCCAGGGCTACCAATAATGCAACTTCGGAGAGTCGAAGCTCAGTAAGTGGTCGATTGAAATAGAAGTATGCCGCCGATCCGAAACCATGGATGGCATATCGCCCTTGTTGCCCAAGATAAACCTCATTCAGGTAGGCGCTAAGGATCTTATCTTTTTCATACCGGGCTTCGAGGAACAATGCAAAGGCCATTTCATGGAATTTACGTAAGAAGGATCGTTCAGGGCCCAGGAAATAGTTCTTCACCAATTGCTGTGTCAGGGTGCTACCACCCTGCATGACGCCGCCGGGTCGGATGTTTTCATAGGCGGCCCGCGCGATGGCGCGCAAGGAGATCCCGAAGTGGCGATAGAAGGACCGATCCTCGACGGCAATCAGGGCCTCTATCAATCTCGGCGGGACCTCGATAGCGGTGACCAGAATTCGATCTTCCTGATGAGTGGGATAAATGTGACCGATAAGCGCAGGTTCGATACGCGCGGAAGCGAGCTTGTTTCCCCTTCTGTCCTGCAGTGATTCCAAATATCCGTCCCGAAAGCGAAATTCGATGCGACTCGCGGGGTCTCGCCCATCCCAGAAGGCGAACGAGCGTTTCATGACCGAAAAATGCCGATCGTTGCGGCGGTAGCTTCCGGGACGGTTCAATCTGTCTTCTTCATGATAGCCAGACAGGACAAGTTCTCGTTCGAATTCGTCGGCGGTAAGAAGCTTTCCGGCCTGAAGCTCCAGAGGCCGCGCGTAAAGCCGGGCCGGTTCAGCCCAGCGAGCACCATCGAATTTGGCCCGGATGGTCAGATCCACCCATGCCAGGTATCCGGCCAGGAAAACCACGATAAAGACCGCCAATCGCCATCCCAATGCCTTCAAAAAACGCTTACCGCGCCTTGATTTCATTGATCTCGATTTCCTTGTCATGAGGTTGGCACGTAAGGATGGTTGATGAGCTTGCGAAGCTTCGCTGGCTATTCGTAAAGAGGATAGGCAATCGAAGAATCGCGATGAAAAGCCTATATTGGGATCGGCCATCCATCGATTGAGACCTATCGATCATCAAAGCCTTTCTTATTCAATCGTAGAGATACGGAGTTCATGCAGTAGCGTAGCCCCGTGGGGTTCGGTCCATCTTCGAAAACATGGCCGAGATGAGCGTCACAAACTCGACAAAGGACCTCCGTGCGCCGCATTCCGAAGGTATTGTCTTCTTCGGTATAAATGCTTTCTTTGGACATCGTTGCCCAAAAACTTGGCCAACCAGTACCGGAATCGAATTTTGTTCTCGATTCGAACAATTCATTTCCGCAACAAACACATCGATAGATTCCATCTTCCTTGCAATCGTTGTATTCCCCGGAAAAAGGTTGCTCGGTACCTTTGCCGCGCGTCACCTGGAACTGTTCTTTCGTCAACTGCTTGCGCCATTCTTCCTCGGTCTTTTGAATTTTGTTTATCATGGAAAACTCCAGCTACTTTACTCGGATATTCCTGCAATAGTCCGTCACCAGTGAAATCTTGAATAGAATGTCGAAGAAATTTCAGAGAAAGCAAAATACGATTTCATGATCAAAAAATATAGGCGTTTTTCAAAATTCCAACTTTTTTCACTTCTTGGTTCCGGCTGGGCCGGGTTGGGATAGGTGGACCCAATCACATTCAGAAATGATTGATTTGCTTATTTCCCACTCATCTTCGTAAACGAGTAAAATTTTACAAAACGCCAATTTTTCTCCACTAACACAAAACCATGCCTCATGGATTCGAGACGAAGCTTTGCTAGCGCATGCCTTCCATTAACTCCATGGTCGATAATACAAAAAATAGAATCCCGTTCTTGAGCGCATCATCATTGAAATTGAATAGATTGCTGTGCAGATTCGGGCAGTCTTCACCCATTCCAAGGAAAAATAATCCCCCGGGATTCTTGTCGATATAATAAGAGAAGTCTTCGGATCCCATTACGGGTTCTTCCATATCGAACCACATGGATTCGCCGATGTATTTTTTTGTCACGGCTTTGCATGTATCGACGATATCCCTGTCATTTACAGTCGGGATATAGGAGCTTTTGTAATCCAGCTCATAGCGCGCGCCGGCGTTTTCACATTCCGTTCTTATGGTGTGCTCGAAAAGCCGTGGCAGTTCCTCGCCGACCGCTTTAGAGAAATACCGGGCCGTGCCTCCCATGGTTACCCGATCCGGAACCACATTGGAAGCGGTTCCTCCTGCTATTTTGCAAATGCTGATGACCAATGCATCCAATGCCCTGAATCTTCTCGAGGGAAGTAGATATAGGCTGTTGATGATTTTTGTCGCCGTCATTATGGGATCGATGGTTTCTTCTGGTCTCGAACCATGACCACCTTTCCCTTTTATGGTTATTTCATAGATATCTGCTGCTGCCAAAAAAGGACCCGGCTTCGAGGCAATGGAACCGACGGGGAGAATAGGGCATGCATGTAACGCCAATACCGCTTTGGGCCTTGGTGAATTCAAGATCCCCTTGTCCACGACCAAATCTTTTCCCGCAGCGGCGAGTTCCTCACCGGGTTGAAAAACGAACCGAATGGAACCATCGAGTTTGCTTCTATATTTTCCGAGAATCATCGCCGCGCCAATCAACATCGCAGTATGACCATCGTGGCCACAGGCATGCATGATATTGTCGTTCTTCGAGCGGTATGCAAGGTCCTCCTGTGCCTCCTGTATCGGTAGTGCGTCCATGTCGGCTCTCAATGTGACATTGTTGTCTGCATTCCCGCAATTCAAATAGGCGATGACATCCGTTCCCAATACGGGAGGAAGAATATCGATTCCAATATCTACGAGCTGGTTGCGGATATATTGCGCGGTATCGTGTTCTCTCAATGACAGTTCAGGATTTTCATGCAAGCAATGTCTTATTTCTTTTACTTTTGGGATGATACCGTCGATTTCTTTGGAGATTTCCCGACTATCGATATTCATTTCTTGCTATTGTATTTGCGTGTCGTCAATGTCATCGACTCATTGGCGATAAGGTTTTTGGTTTCAGGTCGCGGTATTTTTGTCCGGGGTACCAATCTGTTTATTTCCCGCTCATCTTTGTAAATGAATCAAGTCCTACAAAACCTGATTTTTCTCTACCAATACCAAATCACGGTTCATCGGTTCGAGAAAAAGCCTCGCCGAAGATGGTAAAGAATTTCGCCATGGTGGATACGGTTTCTTGAAATGGAAAACAAAACCAAGAATTTATCCCCTTGATTTTCTATTCGAACCTTTGGTGATTTTTTTACAGTACCGTTGGAATAGTCAAAGGATTGCTGCATGGTTGACGAAAGAATGAAAATACAGTTTTTCATCCAGTATGCAACACCGGGTTTTGCTATTTTCAATGATGCGAGAAATCGTTTCCGATTCCGTAAGTGAAAAAATCGAGGAGCGAACTTTTTTACTATCCTTTTATACGGAAATGATTTCTTGCCTCATTGAAAGAAGTCTCCAAAATCGCCCCCTCGTTAATCAACGCCTTCGTCAACCGCTAAATAAGAAAAATCTTCAGTGACTTTTTTACCATCTGTTGGAGACATCCAGGCAATTATTGGCACTCACGGGCCGAAAATTCGGCTTATTTTATCACGTTGCCGTTCTGGCGTACCCGGTCATCTCTTCCCATGATCTCTCCCCATCGATTCACGATCGTGCAGAACAACTCTGCTGTTTTCGCGGCGTCATAAACAGCCGAATGGGCTTCGTTGCCATTCCAGGAAAGCCCTGCCGATTCCACGGCCCGGGCCAATACAGTCTGACCAACGGCGAGCCCTCCCAACGTGGCGGTATCGAAGGTAGTAAAGGGATGGAAGGGATTTCGTTTGATATTGTTGCGTCTTAGCGCCGCATCGAGGAAGGCAAGATCGAAAGCGGGATTGTGTCCGACCAATACGGCCCGGGTACAGGCATTTTTTTTTACGGAGAGGCGAATGGGCTTCAGGATCTTCCGCAGCGCTTCATGCTCGGGGATAGCAGCGCGCAGAGGATGAAAGGGATCGATATGATTGTATGCCAGGGCAGATGCTTCGATGTTCGCGTCGGGAAAAGGCAGGGTATGCGCAAAGTGGGTTTCCCCCACGCGCCAATTCCCCGTCTCATCCATTTCCAACATCACCGCTGCTATTTCCAGCAGGGCATCTGTGCGAGGATTGAATCCGCCGGTCTCCACGTCGACTACCACCGGCAGGTAGCCGCGAAATCGATTCGCTATCGTAGTGTCTGTCATTGAGTTTTTACCGAAACTTCACATAGAAATACAGTTTTCGTCTTTCAGGGAAAGAGCAAGATAAGAATTACGTACTTGACAGTCTTGATTCATCCAGCGAATTCACCTGACTTTGGAACATGTTTTTAGTCGAAATTCGACCGTGTTCCGGGGGACCTGGAAAAATCCGAGTCGAATTATACGGATGCATTTCAACATCGATATCGAACCATAAGCAGCCCTACTTTCAAGAAGCGGGACACGGCGAATAGCCTTCGCCATCCCCGACGATAAAAGGGGACACGATGTGAGCCATTGCCCCAACGCTGCTTTCATGGCAGATCATGGAGTCGATTCGAATGCGGGAATGCTAATGTGGACGAAAAGCGCTTACTAGGCGACCCGAAGCAAGGACTTCGATGGAGATCACCAAATCCGCAGGTGGGATGCTGCTCTCTCCCCGTTCCGGCCACTCGATTAGAAACAGGGCCTTTTCGTCGAAATAATCGCGGATGCCAATATACTCGAGTTCTTCCGGATCCTGCAGCCGATAAAGATCAAGGTGATAAATGCAAAGGGATGGCGCCTTATAGGATTCTACCAAGGTATAGGTGGGGCTTTTGATGGGCTCGGTGATCCCGAAGGCCCGCGCTATCCCCCGCGCCAGGGTTGTCTTGCCCGCGCCCAGTTCCCCTTGTAAATAGATGATGCCGCCTTTTCGCATGTCTTGCGCGATCTCTTTTCCCAACTTTTCCATGGAATCGGCGTTGGAGCTGAATACTTTCATTAGTTCCTCACCACGAAAATCTCGAACAAAACACTCAAGTGAAGATGGTCTTGATTTGCACCTTCACTCCTTATTCCGAATCGATGGATCGGGTGATGCTTCCATCATCCCGGAATAGGGGCATAGGTGCACCATTTTATCTTTATGAGGATCAGGAATTATTCCTATTCGGTTTGCAGGAAATATTCGACGAGATGCGTTGCGCCGGCAAGGCACTATCCAAACCACACCCGCAGATGCTCCATGAAATCAGCATGGAACAATCTGTTTATTTCCCGCTCATCTCCACAAATGTGTCAAGCCTTACAACACAATAATTTTTCGACGAGGCAATTTTGCTTCGACTGATGCCAAATCACGCTTCATCGGTTCGAAGCGAGGCCTCGCTAGCGATCGATCCGGAAAGCACCTTGATAGTTGGGGACTCCACGTGCGATCCGGAAATAAGTAAGAAATGCAGGTGTGGATACCGTTATCATCATGTATGGGGTTGCTGCACGACAAAGCCCGTTTGTTACAATACAAACTACTTGGCGAAGCTTCGCCTCGAACCGATAAAGCATGCTTTGGTGTTAGTGGAGCAAAATTAACGTTTTGCAAAGCAGCTTGACTCATTTGCGAAGATAAGCGGGAAATAAACGAAGTACCTGCCTCGACGCCCCCGACAATCTTGTAAACTGGTTGGCGGGTGATCGACAACCTTGAACAAACGACAACAATAGATGACGACACAGTCATGACCCAAGACTTTCGCACAAAAAATCAAGACAATGACCACTCCACCTGGGAACGGGATCTGATCAACAAGCTGGCCCTCGCGTCCCTTAAAGAGCAGCGCCGGGCGCGGCGTTGGGGAATCTTTTTCAAACTCGCGATGCTTGCGTATCTCCTGTCGATTTTAGTGCTGTATCTCCCGGAAGATATCCGCGCACGTCACTCCGTGGGAGATCATACGGCCCTCGTCGAGATCAGGGGCATGATCTTCGAAGGTAACGATGCCGGCGCCGATCAGATCATATCAGGACTACGTGCGGCATTCGAGGACGAAAACACCAAGGGGGTAGTGATTCGTATCAACAGCCCCGGTGGTAGTCCCGTACAAGCAAGTTACATCAATGATGAAATAACACGGCTTCGGGATAAACATCCCAACATCCCACTGTACGCCGTGATCACCGATATTTGCACCTCCGGCGGATACTATGTGGCCGCTGCCGCCGATCGCATATATGCCAACGAATCGAGTCTGGTCGGCTCCATTGGCGTGCTTGTCAACGGGTTTGGGTTCGTGGATGCCATGAAAAAAATCGGCGTCGAACGACGGTTGCGAACCGCCGGAAAACACAAAGGATTACTCGATCCGTTTTCGCCGGAAAACCCGGAAGAAGCATCTTATTTACAATCCCTTCTCGACGAAATACATCAGCAGTTCATCCATGCAGTCAAACAAGGACGTGGAGATCGATTGCAGGGAGCAGAAGACGAGTTGTTCAGTGGCCTCGTATGGAGCGGTAAGGAGGCTGTTCGGCTTGGACTCGTAGATGCCCTGGGCAGCAGCAGCCATGTCGCCCGCGAAGTAATCGGCGCCGAGGAGATCGTCGATTTCACCTGGAAGCGAGACTATCTGGAACGTTTCGCGGAACGCCTGGGGGCGGTCATGGGGGAGACATTATTCACACGACTCGGGTTCGAGTCGCCGAGTTTACGGTAGCCGATTCGATAATAATCCTCATAACACGCCAACCTGATATTTATTGCAATTGGAGCTTCATCGTGAATAACACCAGAGAGCTGCTTCTCCTTCGACACGCCAAATCGGATTGGAAGGTCGCAGTGAATTCGGACTTCGAAAGGCCGCTTTCCAAAAGAGGCGCGCGGGATGCACCTCGCGTCGGACAATGGTTGAATCGACAGGGGCTGCGACCAGATTTAGTCATCAGTTCACCTGCCACGCGCGCGCACCAAACGACGCGCCAGGTTTGTAAGGCGTTCGGTATCGAGAAGAACCATGTCGACTGGGAAGCGCGGATATACGATAGCGACACTCGAATATTATTGGACATCCTGGCCGAATGCCGCCCGCAGGCAGCGCGGGTATTGTTGGTTGGCCATAATCCGGGGCTCGCGCTTCTGTTGGGCTATCTATGTTCGACGCTCGAATCGCCGCCCGACGGCAAGATCCTGGCGACGGCCACGCTGGCGCGCCTTGGTATGCCACCCGACTGGCAAACACTACAGCCGGGATCGGCCACCCTTATTTCTCTCACGAGACCTGCGGCCATGGCTTTGGAATAGGTATCCGAATAGGTAGCGAATCGTTGGAAAAATCCGTGCATTTCGAGATTCTGGGTAAAATATTCGAGAAAGTTTCGCTCCAGGCCACGGCGGGTTGACACAATGACTTTCCATTGTCACCGAATGTGTTCGTCTTTACGACATTTATAAAATTCAAAATGCCTACGTATAAATGCCCGAACTCCCCGAAGTCGAAACCATACGCCGTGCTCTCGACGGATACCTGCCCGGAAGCAGAATTGCACGAGTCGTAGTTCGAAATTCACGGCTACGCTGGCCCGTAGCAGAGGATATCATTCGCGATCTGCCGGGACAGACCGTGCAGGAGATCACCCGACGCGGAAAATATCTATTGTTTCACATGACACGGGGAACGATGATCCTGCATCTTGGCATGTCCGGGAGTCTGCGCTTGGCTTCGGCAGAAGTGGCCCCGGAGAAACACGATCATGTGGATTTCGTACTCGAAGATGGCGATTGTCTACGCTTTCGAGACCCCCGCAGGTTCGGCGCAATCCTCTGGACGAACGCGGATCCCCTGATGCATGCGCGCCTGGCGGGGCTTGGTCCCGAACCCCTGGAGGGTGAGTTTTCGGGAAATTGGCTTTTCAAGGTATCCCGCAATCGACGGATAGCCATCAAATGGCTTTTGATGGACGGTGGTACGGTAGCGGGACTTGGCAATATCTACGTCAATGAGGCGTTATTCCGGGCCGAAATACTACCCACTCGGGCCGCGAATGATATTTCGCTTACCCGCTATGATATCTTGGTGAGGAGTATTCGAGACACACTGCACGAGGCTATCGATAATGGAGGAACCACCCTGAGGGATTTTTTTCGGAGCGACGGAAAACCTGGATATTTTTACCAGCGGCTCCAGGTCTACGGTCGTGCCGGGAAACCATGCCCTCTATGTGGGCATGGCATAGAAAGATCGAAAGAGCACCAACGTTCCAGTTTCTTTTGCCCTCGCTGCCAAAAATAACCAGAAACAGAAACATCGCTCCATCACCTAAAACATCACCCCATTACCCAACCCGGCATGGTCGAAACCCAAAAGGTCCATGAGAATTTCTTGGTCATTTTGTTCAAGATTCCGGCGGTAACGAGGCCAATCTCGACCAACCTTATTCCGAAATCCGTTCGTATTTCTCCAGTAATTCTTCCTTTGTTTCCTGGCGATCGGGGTCTTGGATAATACAATCGACCGGGCAAACCTCGGTGCATTGGGAAGTGTCGTAGTGGCCGACACATTCCGTGCATAGATTCGGATCGATCACATAGATTTCATCACCCGGGCTAATCGCGCCGTTCGGGCATTCCGGCTCACACACATCACAGTTGATACATTCTTCGGTAATTATCAAAGCCATCAGGATTCTCCCCCTTATCAATTTGTTTATTTCCCGCTCATCTTCGCAAATGAGTGACGTTTTACAAAAAAATGGTTTTTCTTTGACTGATGCCAAATCACACTTCATCGGTTCTCGGCTACTTTTCCATCCCGAAGGCTATTATCCAGGGCAACCTTTACCGTCGGATGGACAAACCGACTGACATCGCCGCCAAGAGAGGCAATATCACGGATAAGACTCGATGAAATACATGTCAGGTCTTCCCTGGAAGTCATAAAAACCGTCTCGAGATTCGGATCCAGCTTTCGGTTCATATTGGCGAGCTGAAATTCGTAATCGAAATCGGCAGCCGTCCGCAATCCACGCAGCATGACACCAGCACCGTGATGACTCGCAAGATCGACGAGAAGCCCATCGAAACTACACACCTGTACGTTGGGTATCGAGGCCAATACAACTTCCGCGAGTCGCATGCGCTCTTCCACGGAGAAGTTCGGGGTCTTGGCCACATTTATGGCGACCGCCACGATAATCTCGTCGAAAAGCGACGCGGCTCTGCTCACGATATCCACATGGCCGTTGGTAATGGGATCGAATGTACCCGGATAAACCGCTTTGGCTTTCATTTCAAGGTATCGGAAAAACAAAGATCTCAATAAAACCAGTGCGTGCGCCAAGACCCATCCCATTTCAGTCTTGGCGCGAAGCGCTAACATGTTCTTTCGGATAGTCTTCCGAGTAATTTGTTTTTACCCGCTCATCTTCGCAAATGAGTCAGGTTTCACAAAACACCCGCCTCGCTTTATCAATGCTAAATCACGCCTTGTCGGTTCCGAGGCGAAGCTTCGCTAGTTGTGGTCTACGAAGCATCGCTGCACCACGCCGGGGTCACACCAAACGACAAACCGTCATATTCCAATTTCAAGGACGAACCGAAATACGCGGATATACCACTACATAAGGGTATTCAAAGGGTTTTCAAGGCGAACAGACGTTCAGTGGAAAAGGTGCATGCGCGGCTTTCCACGACATCACGCATCCATGGACACCCGCTTCCCGGCCAACAGGTACCTTACATCACCCGCGGTGCCGCTATGCATCAAGTCCCATTCATTCGGTAACGTCGGTTGAAGGCCCGGACGTCTCATTTCCAGGTAGATCCTGGCCGTCTCGGGTAGCCGGTCACTATTGGCCAAGAGTCGACATGAGGTTTCCAAAAGATCACTGTCGAATGGTGGATCCAAAAAGACTATGTCGAAATGCCGGGATGACCTTTTCAAATATCGCAAGGCATCCGAATGCACCACCGCAATCTCTTGCGCCGCCAATCTCCTTACCCCTGACAGCAAATTATCGACAACGGCTTTGTTCCGATCCACCAACACGACCTCTGCGGCCCCTCGGGAGGCAGCTTCGAAACCGAGCGCCCCACTCCCCGCGAAAAGGTCCAGGCAACGGGCGCCGAATATTCCAGAACCCAACCAGTTGAAGAGCGTTTCCCTGACTCGACCCGGAGTCGGACGCAATCCCGACACGGCTGGAACAATCAATCGGTGCCGCTTCCAACGGCCAGCAATAATATGCACGTTAGCCTCACCCGAAACGTGGATCATCTCCTCACAAAGCAAAGAGATGCGCACGAAAAGGCCCGTAAGGAATCAATATGGGTACCCGCGCACATTTTCAACCCCGAGAGCGGGAAGTGAAAAACATGCTTCCATACCATGGCGAAATTACCGTGAAGGCATGGAAAGACTATCCCTTCTGCCTTTCCCGGATCTCATCCAAAACCTTACAGTCGATACACAACGTAGCCGTGGGCCGCGCCTCGAGCCGTTTGATACCGATATCGACACCACAGGCCTCACAATAACCATACTCTCCCATATCCAACGCGATTAATCCTTCATTAATCTTCTTGACAAGCTTGCGTTCCCGATCGCGGGTGCGTAGCTCCAGCGTGAACTCGGACTCCTGAGTTGCTCGATCATTGGGATCCGGGAAACTAGCTGCCTCGTCCTGCATATGATCAAGGGTGCGATCTACTTCCTTCATAAGCCGCCTTTTCCAGTCATTCAAGATGGCCCGAAAATGCGCCACTTGCTTTTCGTTCATGTACTTCTCGCCACGTCTGGCCTTATAGGGTGCAAAGTCGAACACCGATGATGTCGCTTTGGATGAAGATCTCTTTTTAGACATACGATAACTGCTCCTTATGCCATGAGAATCCGGATAGACCTTGGGAATTCCATACATATGGTCCGCATGTGGAATTTCCACTCTCATGGCAACAAATCACTTCGTCACCTCCGATGATAAAGGTAGAGGGACCAAGGGTATTGGGCTCTGCTCCGCGCAGCGCACTTTCATGGCAATCTCATAGGGACAAATCAGCCCCGTTCGTGGTCAGTCACGACAAGCCACACAGAGACGCGGCTTAATACCAGAACGTTTTCCTCGGTGCAACACCAAAATGCCAATAACCGCCCATAAAATCGAACCCAAACTCGAAAGGATCGCGAAAAATTCCCCATAACTCCCCTTAACCCACTGCTCGGGTCCACTCGCAAAACCGCTCCTTAGGAAAGCTCCTCATCTCGAACCAATAAAGCATGATTCGCTATTAGTAGAGAAAAATTAGCGTCTTGCAGAACCCGACTCACTTGCCAGAATGAGCGGGGAATAAACAAAATATTCCAGTTCCAAAAAAATAGCGACTCGAGTCGGGTTCCATCGATCCAATCTCCCTTTATCCAAAGGGAGATATTCGTCTTCGATGAATACCGGATACACGAATGCCCAAACAGAAGGGTAGTGGAACCCATACGAAAGATGCCACGCCAAACGACATCGATATCCATCGGGCAAAAAATACCGCCTGACAGCATCGCGTATACAGACTCGTCACCAGCTACAACGTCCTCGATATATCAGGACTACGGAACCAAGCACGGCGAGTCGTTTGAAAACCATATCAACGGGGAAGATTTCGGAAACCAGGCAGACGTCATTTACGGAAATTCAATGGTATTCCCAAGGAACATTTCCAGCTGTTTCCGCCACCTGTTTTCAGGGGAATGCAGGCAACCATCCAGCCACTTCTCTCCAAAATCCCGATTGAATGTTTCGAAACAGTCAGTTGGAAATGAAGCTGGCTCTGGCTGATTATTCAGGACGGCTTCAAGGACTGATATGTTTTAACTTGCAAGTAACTGTGCCAGAAAGGAAATTTTCTGGCACAGTTCTTGTCTAAAACATCAGACTTTGTGTTTTAACACTTTTAAGTTACGCAGCAAGTTAAAACATGAAGTCTATAACCACCTTTTTCGTCGTCTATAGTGCTTGACGTTGCGGAACGACTGGCGGTCACCCCCAGAGATACCGAGATAGAACTCCTTGACATCGTCGTTATTGCGCATCTCCTCCGAGGTTCCTTCCATCACTACCCGACCGGTTTCCAGAATGTAGGCATAACCGGCATAGCGGAGGGCTACATTGGTGTTTTGCTCGGCAAGCAGGATAGTGACGCGCTCCTTGAGATTGATCTCGGCCACGATCTTGAAGATCTGTTCCACCAGTTGTGGGGCAAGGCCCATGGAGGGTTCATCCAGGAGGATCATGGATGGGCGGCTCATGAGTGCCCTGCCGATGGCCGTCATTTGCTGCTCTCCGCCGGAGATGTAGCCGGCCTGGCTGCGGCGACGCTCGCGAAGGCGTGGAAAGTAGGAATATACGCGGTCCAGATCTCCGCCGATGCCGGCTCGATCACCGCCTCGGGTGTAGGCACCGGTCAGGAGATTCTCTTCGATGGTGAGGTGTTCGAAGCAGTGCCGCCCTTCCATGACCTGAACGATGCCGCGGCGCACGAGATCGGAGGGATCGGCATGACGGATATCTTCTCCGTCGAATTGGATGCCGCCTCGAGTCACTTCGCCGCGCTCGGAGCGGAGTAGATTGGAAATGGATTTGAGCGTCGTGGACTTACCGACGCCATTACCTCCCAATAGGGCGGTGATCCCACCCCGGGGCACCTCGAGGCTAATCCCTTTCAGGACCAGGATCACATGGTTGTAGACGACTTCGATATTGTTTACCGAAAGCAGGGATTCTGTGCCTCGGTTTTGTCTCTTCGCGGTCTGCACGGTCTATATATCCTTCGAAACCCGCCTACAACCGTCTATGGCACGGAATTTCCGGCAATCCCTGCCGGAAATTCAACGGAAAACCAGAGATCGGGGGGACGAGGCGGGATTCCGACGGCTTATTCCCCGATCTCGATTACTGCTGTCGACGACTACTTCTTGCAGCTATCGGTAGGAATCCCCGCTTCCTTCGCGTAGGCAGCGGAATCTTCCGCAATCAACGGATCCACGATGGAGCGATCGGCGATAATGAAATCGGATACCAACTTCCACTCTTTCGTCTTGGCATTCCATTGCTGAATCGCACCGATACCCGGAGCGGCATGGTTATCGCAGGTCACCTTGAACGGGACAAAGAAGTCCGGGAGACCCGCGGCAGCGTATTTTTCTTCGGTCATTTCCAGGTTTTCGAGACCATCGCGCATCATGGCCGGAGTGATTTTCTTGACGCCATGCATGGCCTGAGCGGTCTCGATGGCCTCAGCGATAAACAAGACCTGGATGAGACCACGATTGTAGAGGTGGGTGCCGATCTGGTTCCCGCCTCCGGCGGCCTTTCCTTTACTGAAGATATATTTATCGAGATCTTCGTACAGTGGGAAATCCTTGCCATTGCGGTGGAAGGTAATGGCCTTGTAGCCGTGGGCACCCTTGCCTGCCGGAAGCACATCGCCATCGTGGGCCGACCACCAGACACCAATGAACCTATCCATGGGGAAGCGGATGGAAGCAGCCTCCTTGATGGCAACCTGATTCATGACACCCCAGCCCCACATGAGAATGTAATCGGGGCGATTGCGGCGAATCTGCAACCAGGTGGATTTTTGTTCCTGACCGGGGTGATCCACGGGCAGTATCTTGAATTCGAACCCGTGCTTTCGGGACAGTTTTTCCAGGGTGCGGATGGGCTCCTTGCCATAGGGGGAGTTGTGATGGATGAGGGTGATGGTCTTGCCTTTCAACTTATCCATACCACCTTCCTGACTGCCGATGTATTCGATAATGATAGAGGCAGCATCCCAGTAGGTACCGGGGAAGTTGAAGACATGGGTGAACACATTGCCATTGGCGGCGGATGTTCGCCCATATCCCATGGTGTGCATCGGAATCCCATCCGCGGTTGCCTTGGGGATCAGCTGGTAGGTAATACCGGTGGATAGTGGGGAATACAAGAGTGCCCCTTTATCCTTGGTATTCTCATAGCACTCGACGCCCTGTTGGGTATTGTAAGCGGTCTCGCATTCGATGATCCGGATCTTTTCTCCACCGATACCGCCATCCCGCTCGTTGAGAAGATTGAAATAGTCCGTCACGCCGTCCGCGTAGGGAACCCCGTTGGGTGCGTAAGGGCCCGTGCGGTACGAGAGTAACGGAATGACCAGATCGGCCATTGCCGGGATTCCGCAGCCTAGCAAGGTCGCCGCCAGTATGGTTGTAATCAAACGCTTCATGGTGGTTTCTCTCCTGTCGTGACGTGAGTACGGTTCATACAGCGCTTCCGATTTTGGCTATTTATTTTACTCTGGTCCTTGCCTTTTCATAGGCTTCCCTCTTTTCGCGTCTTCCGACAGAGAGCACATAAATAGCAATTTCATCATCGTGTACTCGATAGACCAATCGATAACCCGATACCCGAAGTTTTATCTTAAGTAAGCATTGTCCAAACCTCGAAGCCTGCTGGCTGGAACATGGGGGGGGTTACAAGGCGCTCTTCGAGTTCCTTCTTGAATCGAGATTTTGTCGGAGGCGCTGATTTTCTCCACTCTTTACATTGCAGCGGGAACAAACTTCAGCTTATAGATCATCCAGCTTGACTTCCATGGCTTCATCTTTCTGGTTTTGTCGCTCTTTGGCAATTTGTAGCAAAACATAATCATCAAGCATTTCCATCATCCATTCATAGGTTTTTGCAGAAATCAAGTAAGCAGTCGGTCGGTCATCATCGCAAATTGCCACCGGAGTGTTGGCCGCAGCAGAAAGCAGCGCCAACGGGTCTTCTTTCAACTTGAAGACACTGGCCATCGTCGTAACGGAAATCATCGGGTTTTCCCAGGTATCGTAGATACTGCGCGGATGGTCGTCATTGGTCGATCTCCTTTCCGAATCGAACCCAACCTCATGAACATCCAGTAGACTTTCTTTCGGTTCACCCACTGCTTCTCCTCCAGATAATCGGTCGAGCCGGGTGCTCGTCGATACCCTAAGCCGCATCTTCTTCGCTCCACGACCAGGTATCCCGACATCTTCATGGATTACTTCAGCCATTGCACCCGAAACATGTCACAACCCCGCCGCAACTGTGTTGTTGGGGATTCCCACGCCGGATTTGTTCACGGTCAAGACCCGATATTTCGGTTTCTTGTCCCACTCCCACCCGTAGAGATCATTTTCCGTTCCCAAGTATTTTTCCATTTG
The DNA here is from genome assembly GCA_964610175.1 of uncultured Thiotrichales bacterium. Taxonomy (GTDB): domain Bacteria; phylum Pseudomonadota; class Gammaproteobacteria; order HK1; family HK1; genus CAZSVE01. The sequence goes on along the minus strand of CAZSVE010000009.1, from coordinate 286 downwards.
GAAATGATACCGAAACAAGGCCAAGATAGCCTGAAGTTTCAGTATCGTTCAACAAACTGCACTTCTATCCTTCATCTGATCGGCCGCCTGATTATCGGTGACGCCACAGACAAGCGCGTCAATCTCCTAGCATGATCCATCATGTATGATGCTTCACACGAGGGGGTCGAGGAGGTCTGCTTCTCTATACTTCTCCCATTCAGGCTGCTTTTCCGTCTGTTCTTGATTTTCCCTAACCCGGCAAAGCCGGAACCAAAATTCCATCGCATGGAGGACATGTTAGCGC
>CAZSVE010000008.1:0-58177 GCA_964610175.1 uncultured Thiotrichales bacterium | reverse complement strand
GGGTCTTGGCGGGCGCACTGGTTCTCTCGGGATTTTTGTTTTTCCGATACCTAAAAATCATACCGCCCGTTTCTTGTTACCTTCATAAATAAAGATAGGGTCGGAGCCCCCGTTTATCAATCCCTCGTCGACCACGACCTTGCTGATTCGATTCATGGAAGGCAGATCGTACATGGTGTCGAGAAGCACGTGTTCGAGTATCGAGCGCAATCCTCGCGCCCCGGTTTTCCTGTCCGAAGCCCTTTTGGCAACCGCCCGCAACGCATCATCGCGAAACTCTATGTCGCAACCTTCCATCCCAAAAAGGCGTTGGTACTGCTTCACAAGAGAGTTTTTGGGTTCGGTGAGGATTTGCACCAGCTGATCCTCATCCAACTGATTGAGGGTCGCGGTTACCGGAAGACGCCCGACAAGCTCGGGAATCAGGCCGTATTGGATGAGATCCTCCGGTTCCACCTTCGCCAGGATTCCATCGATATGCCTTTTTTCATCCTTGCCGGCCAGGGTTGCACCGAAACCGATGCCTCCCCATTTCGCGGTTCGCCGTTCGATGACCTTGGAAAGGCCATTGAATGCACCACCACAAATGAAAAGGATATCGGATGTATCTACCTGCAGAAAATCCTGTTGCGGATGTTTGCGATTGCTGCCCTGCGGGGGTACGGAAGCGACTGTTCCCTCGATAAGCTTGAGGAGCGCTTGCTGCACTCCCTCGCCGGATACATCACGCGTGATCGAGGGATTGTCCGACTTGCGCGATATCTTGTCTATTTCATCGATATAAACGATTCCCGTTTGCGCCTTCTCCACATCATAGTCGGACTTTTGCAGTAGCTTTTGTATGATGATTTCCACATCCTCGCCGACATAACCCGCTTCGGTCAAGGTCGTCGCATCGGCGAGGGTGAACGGCACATTCAGCAGCCGCGCCAATGTCTCCGCCAACAATGTTTTCCCGCATCCCGTGGGTCCGACGAGCAGAACATTGCTCTTGGAAAGTTCCACATCGTTATTGGTCCTTGGTTGGGCATCGAGACGCTTGTAGTGATTATAAACGGCAACGGATAATATTTTTTTGGCATGGTGTTGCCCAATCACGTAATCATCCAAAGTCTCCTTGATTTCTCTCGGGATTGGGAGCTTTTTCCCCGACGGTAACGATTCATCCTCCTCTATCTCGTCCCGAATGATGTCGTTGCAAAGGTCAACGCATTCATTACAAATAAACACTGCGGGCCCGGCAATGAGCTTTAGCACCTCGTGTTGATTCTTACCGCAGAAAGAACAGTACAACAAGCTATCGTCATCGATCTTCTTGCCACTAGTCACGGGCTTTCCTCCCCGGATTGCTTCTCTCCAATTCCCCGTTTCGTGAGGATCTCATCGATCAACCCATACGTTACCGCCTCTTCGCCACTCATGAAGCGATCTCTATCGGTATCGATTCGAATACGCTCCAGGTCTTGTCCCGTATGTTTGGCGAGAATTTCATTGAGCCGCTCCCGCGTACTCAATATCTCCCGGGCATGAATATCGATATCCGAGGCTTGCCCTTGAAACCCACCCAGGGGCTGATGAATCATCATCCGGGAATGTGGAAGGCAGTAGCGTTTCCCTTTCGCCCCCCCCGCCAGTAAAAGCGCACCCATGCTTGCCGCTTGTCCCACGCACATGGTGGAGACGCTTGGCCGGATATATTGCATGGTGTCATAGATGGCGAGTCCCGCGCTTACCGTGCCACCTGGCGAGTTGATATAAAAGTGGATGTCCTTGTCGGGATTTTCCGATTCGAGAAACAAAAACTGCGCAACGATGAGGTTCGCAACGTAATCCTCCACGGGACCCACCATAAAGACGACTCTTTCCTTCAAGAGTCGTGAGAAAATGTCATAGGCGCGCTCTCCCCGCGGGGATTGCTCTATCACCACAGGCACTAGGTTCAGGGCCTCGATGGCGTCGCTGCTCCCGTGATCGATCATTTCTGTCATTGGGTTTCATCCCCTTGGGTATTATCTTCGGTATCGGCCTCGATATCGGCTTTGGTATCGGCCTCTGGATTCGAGTCGGAAGGCGGCCGCGGGTTCAGTAATGCATCGAATGATGTTTGCTCTTCCGTAACGTTGGCGCGCTCGAGCACCCAGTCCACGACTCGGTCCTGCAAGACCATCATCTTGATCGGCATCAAGTTTTTCTCATCGCTATAGTACCAGGCTATCATCTTCTCCGGGTTCTGATACTCCGATGCCATCGCTTCTAGTCGCTTTCGGACATTATCGGGATCCACGATAATGTTGCCCGCCGATACCAACTTGTTCAACAGCAGATTGAGGGTGATTTGTTGCTGGGCCTGCTCCTTGAACTTGGAAGGCTCTATGCCCAGTTTATCCGGATCGATGCCAATTCCCGCGAATTCGCGGCGCTTCTGTTCCGAAATAACATTCGCCTCGTTGGTCACGACATTTTTTGGCAATTCCGGGATGGGGTTACTGGCCAGCAGCGCATCGATTACTCGTCTGTTCGTTTCCCTTCGCAAAACGGTTTCCAGTTTATTCTCCATATCCTTGCGCGTTGCCGCGCGAAATGCATCCATGTTCCCATCCTGAATCCCGAAATACCTGGCGAAATCCTCGTCGGTATCCGGCAAACGACCCTCTTCCACGGATTGCACCTTCACGGTGAACGTAGCGGGGCAACCCGCCAGTTCCGGCTTGAAGTAGCCATCGGGAAACTTCAGATCCAGGGTTTTCTCCTCGCCTGCGCTGGCACCGATGAGTCCTTCCTCGAAACCATCGATCATCTTTCCGGTCCCCAATTCCACGGGGACTTTGGATCCTTTCGTGATTTCCGGAGAGGCAGCTTCGGAAGGCGAGACCGCGTCGAGGAGTTCGGCCTTGGATGTATCCTCCAAAGGGGTATCCTTCTCGGGTTTTCCGGTGACAACACCCTCGAAGTCTACAATCACACGATCTCCCTCGGCCGCCGGGCGATCTATCTCGAACCAGGTCTTGGCCCGCGCTCGCAGCGTCTCCATCACTTCGTCGACCTCCTGCTCGGTGATCTCCACCACCGGTCGCCGGATCTCCAGTGTCTCCACGATAGGCGTATCGACCTCCGGGTACACATCGAACACCGCTGTATATGTCAGGCCTTTGCCGGGATCGGCATTTATCTCCCTGACATCGGGGTCATTGGCCAAATGAAGATTTTCCCGCGCCAATGTCTCCTGAAAGGTCGAGTAAATCAGTTTATTCACCACGTCACTTCGTGCATCGCGGCCATATCGGCGAGCGAGCACCTTCAGTGGTACCTTCCCCGGACGAAAGCCGGGAACCCTTGTGGTAGGGATCAATGCTCGGAGTTGTTCATTGACATCGTTTTCGATGCGATCTTCAGGAATTTCGACCCGCATACGTCGGTTAAAGCCCTCGGTAACATCATCGGTAATATCGACAGTGACGTGCATCGGGAGATCTCTTGGTTTTGGATGAATAGTGAATTGGAATTTACGGTGGAGTTCGAACGAATCCGGAGGCTTCCTTGTCTCGCTGATGGGCAATACGCCCTTGACAGGCAATAGACCGTAGTTCGTCAGTCCCTATATTCCGAGAACCCCCAACCGAGACATCAAGAAACGAACCATGCCGAATATTCATTCGTCACCCCGGGGAATGAAAGGACACCACATGTGGGCCACCGCCCCGTACAGCGTTGCCTTCATGGCAACATTCGACAGGAATGTTCTCGATCTCGATCACAGGTTCTCGGGTTCGATTCCCGAACGCCTCCTTAGAAGTGGTGCGAAAGGAGAGACTCGAACTCTCACGGGTTGCCCCACTGGCACCTAAAGCCAGCGCGTCTACCGAATTCCGCCACTTTCGCGCCGCGAAAGCCCGCATTATACCTGTATACGCACGATAGCATACAATTGTTAAGTAATTTCGGTAAAAAATAGCTCGATCATTCATCCCACTCGACTAAAATCGCGCTCCAGGTTCATATCCGCGGGCGGTAAACGATGACGACAAGATGTTTCCACCAAAATACTACCGTATTCTCGCTATTTCCTACCCAACACGACATAGCCGGAACTAAAAATGAAAGAAGCTGGAGCTTTTGAAAAGCCCCCGTATCTTTATGACGATAAAGGTGTATTTTTGGCCCCAAAATTTCTTCGACATCTTGTTCGAGATTTCACGGGTAATATCCAGCGGAGCTTCACATCAAACCGCTGAAACGCGATTCGATCGTAGTAAAGAAAAACCAGCAAGCGTTTTGTAAAACTCGACTCATTTGCGAAGATGAGCGGGAAACAAGCAAATCACCAATAACAGTCATTACGCCCACGGATGGAGATAACCCATCCCCTCGACATAAATCATCCCCATGCATCATCGTAGAAAACCAGCCAATGCCATCCGCGCCCTATCCATGGACGCCATACAAAAGGCCAATTCCGGTCACCCCGGTGCACCACTCGGGATGGCCGATGTAGCCGAGGTCCTTTGGAACGACTTCCTGAAACACAACCCATCGAATCCCCATTGGCCCGATCGAGACCGTTTCGTGCTATCCAACGGTCACAGTTCCATGCTGCTCTATTCGCTGCTCCATCTCAGCGGATACGACCTGCCCATGGAAGAGATCGAAAACTTCCGTCAGCTCCACTCCAAGACCCCCGGACATCCCGAATACGGCAGGACCAGTGGGGTCGAGACCACCACGGGTCCCTTGGGGCAGGGGCTCGCCAATGCCGTCGGGATGGCCATGGCCGAACGCATGCTCGCTGCGCAATTCAACCGCGAAGGCCACGTCATCGTAGACCACTACACCTATGCAATCGTCGGAGATGGATGCATCATGGAAGGCCTCTCCCATGAGGTCTGTTCCCTGGCCGGTCTTCACGGCCTCGGCAAACTCATCGTCCTTTATGACGACAACGGCATCTCCATCGACGGCCCGGTCACCGGGTGGCTCGCCGACGACACCCCCAAGCGATTCGAGGCCTACGGTTGGCACACCATACCCGACGTCGACGGCCATGATCCGGCATCCATCCATGCCGCCATCGCCAGTGCGCGCGCGGAAAAGGATCGACCATCCCTCCTCTGCTGTAAAAACACCATCGGCTGGGGATCGCCCAACAAACAAGACACGGAAAAATGCCACGGTGCCGCCCTCGGGGAAGACGAAGTCGCCCTCACCCGCCAGGCCATCGACTGGTCTTATCCACCCTTCGTCATCCCCGACGAAATATACGCCGCCTGGGACGCAAGAGAATCGGGACAACGCGCGGAAGTCGATTGGCAAGAACGATTCGCCGCCTATCGCGCCGAGCACCCCGAATTGGCCGCCGAGTTCGAGCGGCGCACACGGGGAGAGCTGCCGACAAACTGGCCAGAGGCTGCCAAGGCCTTCCTCAAATCAGCCAACCAAAAAACCGAGCAAGTCGCCACGCGCAAGGCCTCCCACGCCGCCCTCGATACCTATGGCCGATTGCTCCCCGAACTCGTCGGAGGTTCCGCCGACCTTACCGAATCCAATCTCACCAAATGGTCCGGGGCCCGCACCTTCGACAAAGACCACCCCGGGGGCAACTACCTCTTCTACGGCGTGCGCGAATTCGGCATGTGCGCCATCAACAACGGCATCGCCCTCCATGGGGGGTTCATCCCCTATGGCGGCACCTTCCTCATGTTCTGCGAATATGCCACGAATGCCCTGCGCATGGCTGCGCTCATGGGAATCCGCAACATCTTCGTGTACAGCCACGACTCCATCGCCGTCGGCGAAGATGGCCCCACCCACCAACCCGTGGAACAGGTCTCCAATCTTCGCCGCACCCCCAACATGCACCTGTGGCGCCCTTGCGATTGGCTGGAATCCGCGGTGGCATGGCGGGCCGCCATCGAGCGAACCACCGGCCCCACCTGCCTCATCTTTACCCGCCAGGCCGTGGTACACAAGGAATCCGATGGCACTCCACCGGAGTACATGGACCATATCGCCCGCGGCGGTTACATTCGCCAGGATTGCCACGGCACGCCCGAGGCCATTCTGGTCGCCACCGGGTCCGAGGTGCCATTGGCCATGGATGCGGCGCGGGTACTTACTGAAAGAAATCGCCGCGTGCGCGTCGTCTCCATGCCGTCCACCAATATCTTCGATGCGCAGGAACAGTCTTACCGGGAATCCGTCTTGCCGAGCGCAGTCGCCGCGCGCGTCGTCGTGGAAACCGGGCTTACCGAGGGCTGGCACCGATACGTAGGTCCCAAGGGAAGGATTATCGGAATCGATACCTTCGGCGAATCCGCGCCCTGCGATGTGGCCTTTCGGTATTTCGGGTTTACGGTGGAGAAGGTTGTCGAGGCGGTGGAGGGGGTGCTTCGATAAGGAACTATGCTTTTTCCGCGCGCAGTCTCGGAAAAAGCGTGGCCCCTTATGGGCAAAAAATAGAGAAACAAAGAGCAATTCATGAACTCATTCTCGTCCGCCATCAAAAGGGCCCTTCGGACCTTCTATAACTACTCTGGTGTCCGACACATTGTCGAAATGGCCCGGTTCAAAAGGCCCAACGCCCCCGATTACGAGAAGCCGCCGACTCTGCTTCTCTAGGTCATCGGCATCTATGTGGGGCTCTACGGCATCGCCTCCACGAACTACGAAGCGGCCCTGGATCGGGTCGAGAATCGCATGGGTGCCCTGGCATCCCAGCTCGCCACCACCGACGACGAGGCATTCAAGCAGTTTATCCGGCAGATTCACCGAATTCAGCGGATGGAAATACTCTTGGAACCGAATCTCTTGTGGCCGTTCCAGGGCCATTCCGTTTTTGCCTCGCTCTTTATCGAGGAACAAAATCCGGAGATCCTGCAATGGACCCGGCAGACTATCGAAAGCTGGAAGGGGAGGCTTGCGGGGGTGAATCTTTTTCGAATAAATCTTTCCGGGGCGAGGCTTTCGAGAGCAAACCTTTCCGAGGCAGGGCTTCCGGGAGCAAACCTTTCCGGGGCGGAGCTCTTGGCGGTAAACCTTTCCGGGACGAATTTTCATGGAGCAAATCTTTCCGGGGCGAATCTTTATAAAGCAGACCTTTCCGGGACGTATCTTTGGATAAGCAAACCTTTCTGGGGAAAATCTTAGGGACATCAAAAACCGGCAAGCCATCGAATCCATCGATGGCGCCAACATCCTGGGCATCAAGAACGCACCCCTGGGATTCCAGGCATGGGCGCTGGAGAACGGGGCAGTAGAGATGGAACCGGTAGCGTGGAAGGCATTTTTGAAGAGAGAAAGAGCTTGGGTGGATCTACATCGAAATGAGTCGTGGATTTTCTTCTCTGCGAACTCTACGCCTTGAACGGTTTCAAGGCCGTACGCTTCGTATTCCTTGGAATGCTATCATCGGCCATCGATAAGAAGTGAGGAGAAAAGCAATGGGTCTCGTTTACATCAAAGGCACCGTATCCGGGCCTACGGGCAAAAAGCTCGATACCGACTTCCTCGTCGATAGCGGGGCCACCTATTCCCTGCTTGCCGAGAAGGATTGGAAGGAACTTGGGCTGGAGCGTCAGCGAAGCGCGACGTTTACCCTGGCCGATGGCACGACGATGGACCGGGGGATCTCGGAATGTCACCTGACACTGCCCCAGGGGGAGGGTCATATGCCGGTGATCCTGGGCGAGGGAGACGATGAGCCTTTGTTGGGCGTGGTAACCCTGGAGATACTGGGTTTGATTCTGAATCCCTTCAACCGAACCCTGCAACCCATGCGCACGTTGCTGGTTCGAGGTTCGAAGTGTGAAGGATAAAGTTCGAAAAGAGCAGGTGGAGGAGGTTTTTCGAAATGAATCAGTTCGTTTATTCCCCGCCCATCTTCGCAAATGAATCAAGTTTTACAAAACGCTAATTCAGCTCTGCTGATACCAAATTCATGCTTCGTCGGTTCGAGGCGAAGCTTCGCCAGGCAATTCGAATAAATCCGCTCCTCGACCCGGCATAGCCGAAACCCAAAAGCCGAAAAAGCCGGAGTTTCGAAAAACGCCTATCTCTTCATGATGATAAAGGCATGTGAAAAACCGATTTACGCCATTCGTGTCCGCGTCTTGGTAGCTACGCATGTCAACGCATCAAGTCGTAGCAACACTCCCCATGAAGGCCCTGAAAACCTCCAGATAATACGGAATCGGCATCAGGAACGCATCGTGGCCATTTTGTTCCACCACCTCGGCGTAGCTCACATCGACACAGGCCTTGATCATGGCATCGACGATTTCCTTGGAACGGGCCGAGGAGAAACGCCAATCGCTGGTAAAGGACAACACGAAGCAACGGGCCTCGATGCGGGACAGCGCGGCAACCAGATCATCCCCATAATCGGCGGCCGGATCGAAATAATCCAATGCCTTGGTCATCAACAGGTAGGTATTGGCATCGAACTGGTCCACGAAAGACTCGCCCTGATGGTGTAGATAGCCGCCGACCTGGAATTCCGGGTCCTCAAAGTCGAAGTTGAACCCGGCCCCCCGCAGTTCGCGACCGAATTTGGCGCGCATGGCGTCCTCGCACAGATAGGTGATGTGCCCGAGCATCCGCGCCATCATGAGGCCCCGACGTGGCAGGGTCCCATGGTCGTAGTACCTTCCGGCATAAAAATCGGGATCGGAAAGGATTGCCTGTCTCGCCACTTCATTGAAGGCAATGTTTTGCGCCGACAGGCGAGGCGCGGCGGCAATGATGACGGCGTTTTCCACCATGTCCGGAAAATCGATGGCCCATTGCAGGGCCTGCATCCCGCCAAGACTACCCCCGGCGACGGCAGCCCAGCGCTCGATGCCGAGGGCGCGGGCAAGCTGCTCCTGGCTGCGCACCCAGTCCTTGACGGTAACGATGGGAAAATCCAGGCCATAGCGTTGACCGGTCTCCGGGTTGACCGCCTTGGGACCCGTGGACTCTTCCTCGGGCTTTACGGTATTGGGGCCGGTAGACCCCTTGCACCCGCCGAGATTGTTCGGACAGACCACGAAGAATCGATTGGTATCGATGGGTTTTCCGGGACCGACGCAGACCTCCCACCAACCGGGCTTGAGATCGTCCTTGCTGTGATAACCGGCGGCGTGGTGGTCGCTGCTCAGGGCGTGACAAACGAGCAGGGCATTGGAACGCGTGGCATTCAACTCCCCGTAGGTTTCATACACCAGGTTGTATTCGTTCAAGGTGCGCCCGCAATCCAGCGGCAGGGGCGCATCGAAACAATGGGTTCGTGGTGTCACGAGACCGACCGAATCGGCCGGAATAGCGGTGGGCACGATAAATATCTCCGAACTATATTTGCTTGATTTCGTTTATTTCCGGCTCAGCTTCGCCAATGAGTCGAGTTCTCGTTTGCCATGCTTGACTTCAGTCCCGGTATTCATCGAGCCACCTCCTGGCACACGCAAGGCTATTGACCACGCAGTCATTGATCCCGACCCCGAAGTAGGCATTGGAATTCAATAGCAGTCCGGGATACGCCTCGATGCGCTCATGGATCTCCCGAACGTTGGCAAGGTGCCCGACCGGATAATTGGGAATGCCCCGCTCCCAACGCTTGACGAAAACCGTGGATGGCCTATCGGTGATATCCATGGTGTTCTCGATACCCCGTCGCGCCATGTCGACCAGGGTGGACTCGTCGGAGAGCGCAAGGTCCGGGTTGCGTTGCCCACCAATCAATACCCGCAACGATCGCTTGGATGTCGGCGCCCGTCCCGGAAACGCCGAACTATCCCACAGTACGCCCAGTATGTCCTGTTGCGCGCTCGTGGTCGTCAACAAGCCGAAACCGCGCAAGGGATGATCGAGACCATCGAATCCAAAACCCACTACGGCCACCGGCGAGTAGGAAATGGCGCGCAGCCTGCTTGCGATCCCCTGGTCCAGGGATGCGACAAGCCCCGCGGTGATATAGGCTGGCGTAGCGAGAACGACACACCCGGCCTTGAATTCAGTGCTCGATTCGACACCGCTCCCAGCCTCGGAATCGTTCCCGGATTCAACCCCGAATTCGGTCCTGGATTGAGATTGGAATTCGGATTCGGATCGGGATTCTGTACCGGATCGGTCCCGTTCCATGGTGATCCGGTAGCCGGATTCGTCCCGTGCCAGCCTCGCCACCGAGGCGTCCGGGTAGAGTTCCACCCCCGGGGTATCGGCCAGGGTTTTGGCCAAATGATCGACGAACGCGCCGACCCCACCATGGAAGCTCATCAATACGCCCCCAGGTCCGGTCTCCTTTTTGCGCTTTTTGATCATGCCCTTGAAGAGCCCCCCATAGTCCCTCTCCAGCCTTACCACCGCGGGAAAGGCGGCATTCACCGAAAGTCGCTCCGGGGTCGATGCGAAGATACCCGCCGACATGGCATCCAGAAAGATATCGGTAAATGCGTGTCCCAGTCTCCGATAGCCGAACGCCCGCAGGCTCTCATCGTCATGGTCTCTCTTCGGTGGAACAAACACCTCGCCGAGCACCCGCAGCTTGTCTCGTAACGAAAGGAGATCGGTACCCAAAAAGGCAGGTGGCGTATCCGGCAGGCGGTGCAGTCCATCCGAAAAGATGTAACGGATGCGCGCATGGTCGTTGCTACGTAGCAAAAGCCCCTCGGCACCGCTCTCCCGAATGAGATCGAGGGTCTCCGTGCGACTGGAGAGAAAACCGTTGGGGCCCGCCTCGAATAAAAAACCATCCCGATATTCGCTTTGCATGGTCCCGCCGAAGCGAGATTCTTTTTCGAAAACGGCCACGCGGCTGCCGGGGGCGAGTCGACTGATGAAAAAAGCAGTGGCAAGCCCACTGATACCGCCCCCGACGATAGCGACATGTAACGCTTGTTCGTTGCGATTATTCATTGCCGGTGATCGAATCGAAAATTACGAAATTGGCCTCATGGAAAAATTCGCGGCCGTTCCCTGGAACGGAAAGGCTCGGTTTCGGATTATTTTACCCTACAAAACAGCCAACCGAGACTCTCTGTATCCTGGCAGGGAACTTCGCTAGGGGTAGATCTCCGGGATGAAATTTTGATCGGTAACCGGGGGACGGATATATCCCTCCCCTCCATGCCGATGGGGAAGTTCGATGGGTTCCGGGGTAAGGTCTTCGTAGGGAATCATGCTGAGGAGATGAGCGATACAATTCAGGCGGGCATGTTTTTTTTCATCGGATTTCACCACGTACCAAGGTGCCTGTTTGATATCGGTGTAGGCGAACATCTCATCCTTGGCCTTGGAATACTCTACCCAGCGGGAACGGGACTCGAGGTCCATGGGGCTCAGTTTCCAACGTTTGTGAGGCTCCACCAGGCGGCTTTGGAAACGACGCTCCTGCTCTTCATCGGAGACCGAAAACCAATATTTGATCAGGGTAATCCCGGAACGCACCAACATGCGCTCGAACTCGGGGCACGAACGCAAGAATTCCCGGTATTCCTCCTCCGTGCAAAAACCCATGACGCGCTCGACACCGGCCCGGTTGTACCAACTACGGTCGAAAAGGACCATCTCACCGGCGGCGGGCAGGTACGGCACGAACCGCTGGAAATACCATTGGGTAACTTCGCGTTCCGTGGGGGCAGGCAAGGCGACCACCGGACAGATGCGGGGATTCAGGTGTTGGGTCATGCGCTTGATGACACCGCCCTTCCCTGCCGCATCGCGGCCCTCGAAGATCACGACCACCTTAAGTCCCTTATGCTTGATCCATTCCTGGAGCTTTACCATCTCTACCTGGAGTCGAAACAACTCCTTTTCGTAGAACTCGTTGCTAATCTTCTTCGGTTTGGTGATTTTAGGCTCGGGCCGGGCTTCCGCGACATGAGGCTCGGTATCGGCTTTAACCTCACGGGAACCCTCATCTCCCTGCTTTTTCTTGTGTTGATCGGACTTGTTTTCGATCTTCTTCTTGCTCGCCATATTACTCATACCTCGGTATAGACTGCCATGAAAGTACCGCTACGCGGGGCAATAATTTGTTCATTTCCCGCTTAGCTTCGCAAATGAGTCGAGTTCTACAGAACACCGATTTTGCTTTACCAATGCTAAATCATGGTCTGTCGATTCGAGGCGAAGCTTCGCTAGTCGTATTTCGCTTCCCCTTTCATTGTCGGGGGTGATGAGGCCACGATGTGATCGTTGCCATGAAAGCACTGCCAGAAAGATACTCACAAGACCCCTCGCTCCGCGAGGGATGGCACCGAACCTCCGTGTCATTTCGACCCACGGGAAAAAGCTTTCTTCTCGGGAGTGGTAAATTACTGATATGCCCATGTTTCTTTCCAATACTAATGAAGCTTCGCTTTGATCCGATGAAACATGACCCGGCATCGGTAAAGCAAAATTACTGCTTGTAACACCCGACTCACTTGCGAAGGTAAGTAGAGGAATAAACAAAGCATTGTACCAATCATCGTGCCCGGACGGCACGCTCGCTGGATAAAAGGATAAAGGGTGTTCCGGCAACGCTTTTTTCATGCATAATCCATTCACGTAAACAAACGTGATCGATCAACACATCATCTGTCGAACCTATCCGAAGCTCGTCGACGATATACGCTTCGCCAGTCCGCGGATAATTCAAGGGAATCTCAGCAACCAAAAATGTCGATACCACCGGAAATTTTGCAACGATTACGGCAGTCGTTGGATAAGGCCGCCCAAACCTCCCTGCCGGAACCCGGAGCCATGACATTGACGACCTGCGGGACCTCCGGCCAACCATCGGCGCGCACCGTCCTATTACGTGGGCTGGATGCCAGAGGGTTCGTCTTTTATACCAACCTGGGTAGTCGGAAATCCCGCCAGATCCGGGAGAATCCACGTGCCGCACTGTGTTTCTACTGGCCACCACTGGCCGAGCAGGTCCTCATCGAAGGCAAGGTGGAACCTGTCGATGACACAGAAGCGGATGCCTACTGGAAAACCCGACCCAGGGACAGCCGAATAGGCGCCTGGGCATCTCGTCAGTCGGAGCCAGTGGCAAGTCGATTCGCCTTCCTGCGCCGTTTCGTGGCCCATACGGTCCGATTCGGTGATGGATGGGTACCGCGCCCGTCCTTTTGGTCCGGATATCGCGTGATCCCAAACCGCATCGAGTTTTGGATCAATCGGCCGTTCCGTCTCCACGAACGCCTGTGCTTCGAGCGCAAAGGGGAAAAATGGACCCGCTATGTGCTGTATCCGTAGGGATTGGCTGGCCATGGGAGGTGACGGACGAGGTAATGAACGGTGAGAACCGAGCCGGGTCATAAACCCATATGCCATATTTGCACTCCAGGACGAAACCAAATCTCTTTTATCCATCCAAATTCCCTTTGCATATCCCAAATGATCGTGTCGGCACAAAAGTCCTGCTCATGGGGCCAGGCAATCCCGCCGTGGGCGGGACGCACCGTACGAAAATAGGATTCATCGTGCAATTCCTGGAAGGCACTGCCACCCAAATAGGGCTTCACGTCGAAGATCCCTGAAATGCCGCTACTGGTGAGTATCTCGATCCGATCATCATCAAGAGGGACGGCTTTTATGACTTTGTCCGTGGTATCCATGGCAGGCTCTCTTCAGCGCAAGGGCTCGATTTCGAAGAGTGGCTCGCCGGCAACCGCTAACCTCCCATTCACAAACCAACCTTCCCAGTATACCTCGATCCATGCCTGCACCAGTCTTGGCTTGGAAGATGGCAACCCTCCGCTGAGAATAGAACCACCATCGATGGCAATAGATGCTTCGTGCTCGCCATATTCGGCGTGGATGTGAGGACGGCTAACGTTTCTTATCATCGTAGAAGTACATTCAAGAGCCAACCTTATTTTATGGTAGAGAAAGTCCCATTACAGCTAGAGCAAACTATGGCACTAAAAACACTGGAAAAGCTGCGCCTGCGTCTGCTGGATCTTACCGCGCGTAACCGGCTCATCAATTTCAGGCACACTGGGAAAAGTCTGCGCATCATCGATGAATTGCCGGATCAACTGGTCGAAACCTTGCTGTCCGGCACCGAGATGCTTTTTCTACCGGTTCCCGAACCGACCCACGAGGAATCGATCGAGGCCGGTTTCATCGAAATCAAGAAAGTGACTCGGGAGGAAGCACGTGTGCGGAAAGATCCGACCGCCGAGGAATGGGCCAAAAGGTTGGGGTTGGAAACTTCTTACGAAGCGCCAGAATCGCCGACCGAAACAATAGATAGAAAACACACGGATACGGCCATACAAACATTGCTCTACCCCTATGAGCTGGAAACCCGCCTCAAGGGGTTGAGACAAACGGCGGAACTGGGCATCCAGGAGATGGGCGCAAACATCCTTTATCTGGCGTTCGGTTTTCTGGAGTGGTTCGAAAGCGGTAACGATAATGCGCGTATCGCCCCCCTCTTCTTGCTGCCCGCGCGTCTTCAAAAAGAACGTCTGAATCCCGGAACCAGGACCTATGAATACACGGTTGCCTACTCCGGCGAAGACATCATTCCCAACCTTTCCCTGCGAGAAAAGCTCCGCATCGATTTCACCATGGCCCTGCCGGACATGGATGAAAACACGACACCCGAAGATTACTTCAAAGAAGTACTGGCGCTGATTGAAGAAAACCAACCACGTTGGCGGCTGCGCCGCTTCATCACGCTGACATTGCTGAATTTCAGCAAGTTGCTCATGTATCTCGATCTCGATCCAGCACGCTGGCCGAAAGATGGGAACATTATCGATCACCCGATAATCGAGCGGTTTCTTGCCGATTACGACACCGGACAAAACGAGGAAGATGGTGCGGATGGGGGTCCGGGTTTCGGCGAAGAGTATGCCATCGACGATATAAACGACATCCATGCAAAGTACCCATTGGTCGATGACGCCGACAGCTCCCAGCACAGCGCCTTGATAGACGCTATCGATGGCAGGAACCTGATCATCGAAGGCCCGCCGGGAACCGGTAAGTCGCAGACCATCGCCAACCTGATTGCTGCCGCCATGGCGCGGGGCAAACGAGTGCTTTTCGTCGCCGAGAAGATGGCGGCGCTGGAGGTGGTGCGTCGCCGGCTCGACGCCGCCGGATTGGGAGAGTTCTGCCTGGAACTGCACAGTCATAAAACCCAGAAACGAAAGGTACTCGATGAGATCGAGTTCCGGTTGAAAAAACACGGGCATTACCGAATGCCAAGGGATATCGATGTCGATATCGCCCATTATGAGGAGATGAAAACAACCCTGAAAGGGCATGTGGAGCGGATCAATCGGCCCTGGAAGAACACAGGAAAGACACTGCATGAAATCTTCATGGCGGCAACCCGTTATCGTAGGGAGATCGGCATCAACCCGGGTGTTCTGCATCCCGAGGGTTACGATGGAGAAAATCTGGATGCAACCGCTCAGCGGCGCATGGAGGATCAGGTCGCGGCGTTTCAAAAGATTTATCGGGCGGTAACCGCGCAACTCGATGATGATTCGGAATTGCATCAGCATCCCTGGTATGGCGTACGCAATACCGATCTACAGATATTCGACCGGGAGCGTGTCAAATCGGCATTGGAAGATTGGCAACACTCGCTTGCGGATCCGAACGGGGAAAGGGAGCGGCTTGTCGAGGGACTGGGTTGCGAGCAAAACAGAATCACCGATACCTTGGATGGGCTGTCGCAGCGTTGGCGGATATCGAACACTTACTATCTCTTGAGGGCAATAAGCTTCTGGATCGATTGCCTTTGCTGGGGGGCGATGTTCTGGAGGAAGCCGAACGCTACCTGACTCTGTTCGAGGACATCCAGTCACGCTATGCGGCCTTGGCGGAAAAAATAGAACCGGATGTATTGCAGGATCTTCCGGCGGTCGATGATTTTCTCACCGGGATCGAACAACTGAATCGATTCAGTGGACCCGACGGTCGAACTAAAAACCTTGGCGGAGGCCATAAACAGATTGGCGGAGATACGGGATTGACTTGACAGTCTGGAGGAAGCATTCGAGGGAATCCAATCCGCCGTGGGGGGAAGGTGCCGCCGATTACCTGTCGCCCACCGAGACGGGGCTTGTTGAATTCGGGACTTTCATCGATCTGATTGCCGGTCTCGAACCGTCCTATTGGCGGCTCCGCGATGATCGATTCGACAACGACGAACTGGACGAATTACTGTCGGGGCTGCGTGATGATCCGGAACAGCTTCACGCGCTGCGCGATGAACTGAAAAATACCCAACCCGGCAAAGCCGGAACCAAAAAGGGCCGGATCAAGTATCATAATCGGTAACAGCCCACGGACTAAATCTTGGCGTCAGGTTTATTCGGAGTTGGTCGCGCTGTTATTCTTGCTGGTGCCGAAGATATAACCCAAGAGGGCTGTAAGCGTTGGAAACAAAACATTCAAAAGGATCAATTGGAGAATATCGAACCAGAATGCCCTAAATGACTCATGTTTCGTTTCAAGTTCTACTACTAGCCCTGATAGTTTTCCAATATTTCCACTGGACGAGTTTTTTAGGGATTCCAACTGATCCAAACCTATTAGAAACCGATGCTCGCCCCAGACAAAAATAGCCAGAATGATGATTAGAAATGCAACCAATACGACAATAATTCCCCAAGCCAAGGAAACGCCTGCTTTTTCTTTTCCTGTCAAAGGCGCAGGATCGCTAACAGGGGCTTGCGCCGGTGTGACGCTTGTCGCCCCGGTTAGATCATGCACTTTATCTATCATAACTTATTCACTGGCTATCTTAACGTTTAGCATGTTAGTTAGCTCCGGCATCACCAAGCGATGCACATTCTTGCCTCCGCTGTCGGTGGACAGTATCAGCCGCCCTTCTTCCGATTCGGCAGATGCCCAATCGAGCAGCGACAAGGCAGTTCGCGCCAAGTCGGTCGATCGTGATACCCCAAGTCTATTTTCTAGTTTTTTCAAGAAGTCAGAGTCGATAGCTACCCTAACTTCAGTCTTTCCCGATGTGTCAGCCATATGGTTTCTCCATGTTTTCTCCGGATTCTATCCAGAACTTATTGTATTCTAATGGATAGATTTTGGTCTAACAACTACAACAAGTTCGTGTCGGGAAGGATAGTGACGTCGACGATGATGACCCGACGGCAATCGAAGAATCGGAAAACATTCTGGATGCCACATTGCCCATGTTCCCCGTCCGGCGACTGCGCTGGCATTATCGATCACAACACGAAAGCCTCATCGCATTTTCCAATCACACATTTTACGGCGGCGATCTGGTGCTATTCCCATCGCCCCACAAAAAAAGCGACAGCCATGGCATTCGGTATTCGAGGGTGTCAAACGGTTGTTTCGTCAGCGGAAGTCGGTGGAATTTGGAAGAAGCAAAAGCCATTGCGGAGGCCGTTCGGAAGCATTTTGAACAGTGGCGCGAAGAATCCCTGGGCGTGGTGGCGATGAACGCGCAGCAGCGTCAGCAGATCGAAAACGCCATCGAAGCGCTGGCCAAGGAGGATCCCTTGTTTCAGACGTGGTTGGAGGAAGATGCGCTTGGAGAGGATCCCCTGTTCATCAAGAACCTGGAAAATGTCCAGGGTGATGAGCGGGATGTTATTTTTACCTTGATGACCTATGGTCCGTCGGAGCCCGGTGGAAAGGTTTTTCAGCGTTTTGGGCCAATCAATTCCGATGTGGGTCGGCGTCGCCTGAACGTGCTTTTCACCCGGTCGAAAAAGCGCATGCACATTTTCAGTTCCATGGGTTCGGAGGACATCGTTGCAGGCGCAAGTGCCAAACGCGGCGTACAGGCTCTTCGCGACTTTTTGGCCTTTTGTGAGACCGGTAGCCTTCATAAAACAGAAAGGGATACGGGGCGTCCCCCGGATAGCGATTTTGAAATTGCCGTCATGGCGACATTGCGTGACGCGGGATTCGAGTGTGCGCCACAGGTCGGCGTGGCAGGCTTCTTCATCGATGTGGCGGTGATCGATCCAGGTAATCCCGGACGTTATCTGATGGGTATCGAATGTGATGGCGCTACCTACCATTGCACAAAATCAGTACGCGATCGTGATCGACTTCGACAGGCAATCCTGGAACGGCTCGGATGGCGAATCCATCGGATATGGTCGACCGATTGGTTCAAAAATCCTCGTGCTGAATTACAGCCGATCATTCGGGAGTTGAATTCGTTGAAGACCTTCTCGAATCAATAATGGTCCATCAAATATTGGAAACCGGGTATATCCTGACTGCGGCCGAACTTTCCGGGAAATCGGAAAATCACATTTTTCCGATTCCGGGAGTGAAAAAGGTAAGGAATGGACTCTTTCACCATCCTGCTAAACGGTTTCCTCCCCTGAATGGCCATTGCGCCGCCTCCCCTCCCCCGCCAATTGCCCGCAAGCGGCGCTGATATCGTCGCCGCGCGTCTTGCGGGTGATGGTCATCAGGCCTTTGGCAAGCAGGATGTCCCGAAAGGCCTCGACTACCTCTAGCCTGGAACGCCGATAGCGCGCCGATGGAAAGGGATTGAAGGGGATGAGATTGATCTTGGCGGGCAGTCCCTGGAGTAAACGGGCAAGCCTCCGGGCATCCTCGGGCCGGTCGTTGATGTCGCGCAATAACACGTACTCGAAAGTAATCTTGTCCTTGGGTGCCTGGGACACATAGCGGTGGCAGGCATGGAGAAGCTCGGCGATGGGGTATTTGCGATTGAGGGGCACCAATTCGTCGCGCAACGCATCGGAGGGGGCGTGCAGGGAAACCGCAAGACTGACGGGACAATGCTCGCGAAGCCTGTCCAGGGCGGGCAGCACCCCGGCGGTGCTCACGGTGACACGGCGACGGGCAAGACCATAGGCACAGTCATCGAGCATGAGTTTGGTCGCCCTGATCACGTTGTCGACATTGAGGAGGGGTTCACCCATGCCCATCAACACGACATTGGTGATCTTTTGGGGCTGGGAATTGGCGGGGGGAAATGGGAAACCGGCATCGTCTGGGTATTCCGTAGCACTCGTGGCATTTGGAGACGTCAGGAGCCGCTGCGCAAGACGAAGTTGGCCGATGATCTCGGCGCTGGTGAGATTACGGCGAAAGCCTTGTTCCCCCGTGGCGCAAAACGGACAACCGAGGGGGCAACCTACCTGGGAAGAGACACACAGGGTGCCCCGTGAATCTTCCGGGATGAAGACCATTTCCACGGAGTCTTTCCCATCGACGCGCAATAACCATTTGCGCGAGCCATCCCGGGAGATTCGATGATGGGCGATTTCCGGGGCTCGAACCTCGGCGATCTCGGTGAGCCGTAACCGGAGCTGCCTGGTGAGATCGGTCATGGCGTTGAAGTCGGAAACGCCGTGCCGATGAATCCACTTGATTACCTGAGTGGCTCGAAAGGAACGCTCGCCGATCCCTGTGAAGAACGCCACCATGGCGTCGAAATCCAGCCCCAATAAATTGGTTTTTTGGTGCGCCATCTATCGGCCAATCATGGAGGGATTTCGTTGGATTGGGCTATCCCCCGAACAACCGCGCAAAGTCGTTGAAAAGGGCAAGCCCCATGAGACCGACAAGCATGGTGATGCCGACCCGTTGCCCGATGGCCTGGGCCTTTTCCGATAACGGTCGTTTTTTTACGAATTCGATGCAGTAATACAGGATATGCCCGCCATCGAGCACCGGTATCGGTAATAAATTGAGAATACCAATGCTAACGCTGAGGATACCGAGAAACTGCAAGAACCTGGAAATACCGGTTTGAACCGCGGCCCCCGCATATCGAGCAATGCTGACAGGACCACTCAGATTCTTGAAGGATACTTCGAGTGTCAGAATCTTCCATATCATCCTGATGGTCAACAAAGAGGCATTACCGGTTTCCGACAGGGCGTGACCAAACGCCGCGAGGGGAGAATAGCGTTCGGTGACATAGAATTCGCGCCGATAGTCCCGCAAAGACTGCTCGCTTGGATGATCGGCCGCGGCCCCAATGAACCCGATGGTGCCGGCTTCGGTCTTAACGGGTTCCGGTCGGAGGATCACTGTCATGGGGAGGCCATTTCGTTCAATCCGAACTTCCATGGATTGTCCCGGATAACGGCGCACGAATCTCCGCCACGCATTCCAATCGGCAAAGACCTCGCCCTCGGCGGAAATGATCCGATCACCTTTCTTCAAACCGGCGCGCTTCGCGGCTCCCCCAGGTTGCACCCGACCAATGGTGGTCGTTCTATGAGGTGAGGGCGGGAAAATGCCAACCGTATGAAAGAATCCGTTTTCGGTAAAATCATCCAAAGAGATAGAGGAAAGGTTCAAGGTAAGCTGCGTGTCGAATCCGTCCCCTCTTCGTACCACCAGAGGAATAGCGTCCCGCGCCAGGGCCTTGGCGACGACAGTCTGCATGACGACTTCCCAGGTGCGAGTGTTCTGATCATCCACGGAAAGGATTACGTCGTTCGGCAATACGTCGGCGCTGGCCGCAATGGATCCGGGTGCCACATCCATGACGAACGGTTTTATACCATTGATGCCAGTAACGAACATGGCCCAATAGGCAAGCACGGCAAACAGGATATTGCAAAGCGGTCCCGCCGAAGCGATGGCCAGCCGCACCGATAATGACTGTCGGTTGAAGGCGCGCGGTAATTCCTTTTCGGCCACTTCGCCTTCCCGCTCGTCCAACATCTTGACGTAGCCACCCAGCGGAATAGCGGCCAGGACATATTCCGTATCGTCGGGGCCAAATCGACGCGCCCACAAGGGTTTCCCGAATCCAATGGAAAACCGCAGCACCTTGACGCCGAGACGCCGCGCCACCCAAAAGTGGCCAAACTCATGGACGGTGACCAAAATTCCGATGGTTACCGTAAAACCCAATATTGCGTAGAAAAAATCCATGCTAATAATTCGTCTGTTTCCGACTCATCTTCGCAAATGAGTCAAGTTCTATAAAACGCTGCTTTTGCTCTAGTTATGACCAAATCACACATCATCGGTTCGAGACGAAGCTTCGCTAGTTATTCGTAATGGAAGTTATTATTCCAAACCAGAATTCCAATTTTCAAAAATCATCATTCGATGCACATCACGTAAGTTGATCCAACTTGGACAGAACTTCACTGGACCTCTTTTCAAGAAAAGAGTCATAGTCATTTTCTTTATAAACCTGCTTGTTAAGAGGCAATAAATTGCTGCTTAGTATGTCACGGAACCTCTGTTCAGGAATAAGACGAAAGAAATAATCGGATGGAGATGTCTTGGATACTGCCTTATTCGAATCGGAAGATTAAAAACAGAAATTCAAGACACAGGATGTTTTTTCATCCGAAACTCCTCTGGATTTCATCAAGAATGCCTGGGGAAAAACATGATGATATTCTTTACGATTATATCGTGAAAGTGATTTGTCGATATCTATCTTTTTGGCATCGATCAAGTCCAATGGCGTCATCTGCGCCATCAAAAGCAGAAATGCCCTGGTAATTGGATTACTTTTTGAAAATCTTGTGCTCCTCAACACTATCTGCAGTATCGTTTTATCTTTGATACCCCCGAATCCTTTTTCTTTCAGCTCCTCCGATAAGCGATTACAAGATTCCAGTAAATGGAAATCATCGGTCCAGGTCCAGGCGGTCATCAAATCGAGCGCTGTCAATCTGGTACCGGTATTGTTGATTCTTTCGAAAATGATGCCGACATCGGATCGGCTTCTGTTTTCGATGGTAACGACGGGAATCTCGTAATTGAGGAATTGCGAGGCAAGGTCTTGCGCGGGTTCATAATATTGTGGATCCAATTCGGACAATGCGGGAATAAGCGTCGACACATCCAGTAAATTACGCAAATAGACACAGTTTCCTGGATCTTCGATGCTATTCTTATCAAGGAATTGTTTCTTCTTGAAATCATAATATATCTCGAAAATATCCTTATCCGGGTTATAGCCCGACAAAGCCTCCTCTTGCTCCAGTTGATGGCTGAAAACCCCGTAAATGCTCGCCAGTCTTTGTTGGCCATCCAATGTGTAATTGACCGGATAGGATTCATCCCGTTCCGGGATCTTGTAGCCAGCGACATTTCTCGTGGATTTCAACTTTTCGCTCGTTTTCCACAAAAGGACACTACCGATAGGATATTTGGCGACAATGCTTTCCAACAAATCGATAATCTGCTCTTGCTTCCAAACATACCCGCGCTGAAAGGCCGGTATCTTGATATCACCCTCATCGATTCGATTGATGATATTGTCTATCTTTTGCGCCGTCGGTGTCAGTTCCGCTTTCTTCATTTCCCACCCCGTAATCCAATCTCACTCACTACAATCGGATCTCATTACTTTACTGTATGAACGACGCGCCTTTGTCATCTACGATCTTACGGAAATCATCCACAATGGACTGTGCATCGTGTGGAGGAGATATTACCGCCACGGTGTTTCCTTTCGGGTCCACCAATAAAACGGAAGCAGTGTGATCGATGAGGTAGCTACCCTCGGAATCACCTTGCTCGGAGCGGCGATAAACAACGCCAAGTGGCCGAGACAAAGCCAGAATCTCCTCTTCGCTACCTGTTACACCGAGAAAATTCGGACTGAAATAAGGTACGTAGTGGGCGAGCTGCTCCTGGGTATCACGTCCAGGATCTACGGAGATGAACACGAATTTCGGATGTATCGCAAAAGATTCCTCCCGCAGTATCCTATCGGCCTGCGCCAAGGCGCCAAGTGTCGTCGGGCACACCTCCGGGCAGGTGGTGTATCCGAAATAGAGGAACGTCCACTGCCCCTGTAAATTCTCTTTCGTAAAAGGGTTGCTTCGATGATCTGTCAAGGTAAAAGAGGGAACCGAGCGTGGTTCGCCAAGGATAGTGATCGTTGCCGGGTTTATGGATTTCTCTTCCTGGGATGCGCTGAACCAAAACAGCATGGAGATAATGGCCACAAGACCGACGCCAATCATCATCAAACCAAAGTTGCCGATAGAGTATTCGGCCTGTTGGTGCTCGTTCATGGTTTCAAAACGCGTCCGTCAAAAAACGAATCATCCTGTCGTTCCAGCGCTGCCGTGGTGGGCCTTGCCATGCGGCATCGGGTGAAAAGTCGAATCGTTGTTTATGGATAGCCAGGGCAATGACGCCAAGTCCGGCAAAAAATACCAGGGGAACCCCTTTCATGGGAATAAATGGCAGGAAAAAAAAGATCATGGTGGAAAAGGTGATGATCCAGGCCCAAGGCACGAACATGAAATATGAGATGGTCACATCGGTCCCGTCCTGTTCGATCATGACCCTCATCGGCCAATCCCCCGCCATGAGTCGGATCTTCCTGCCCAGTATCCAGTGCCCCTCTTTCCTGTTCTCCAGGAAGAACTGATCTTTCAGGAGCATGCCAAGGAAATTCTCTATCTGCTCACGGGTGGCGGAAATCGAGACGGTGGTCTTTCGCCCCAGATGTCGGACAGCGATATGGTGAGTCACGACGATACTTTATTTTGTTTATTTCCCATTCGGCTTCACAAATGGGTCAAGTTTTACAAAATACCAATTTTGCTTTGACCGATGCCGAATCATGCTTTGTCGGTTCGAGCACAAGCCTCGCTGGAACCTACGACCATTTTTCGGAAGGTTCCCATCCAGCCGGATCGGGAACAAGGTCTGGCACCATTTCCAATTTGGCGCATGGCTCTTCGCGATCCGGCACTTCACGCCAGGATAACCTCGTATCGCCATCGGTTCCATCGGTACCGGCGGCTCTCCTGGGTTGATGAGGAACTTTATAATATCCGCACCCGATTCGACATCAAACCGCGGCTTCGCTGGAGCTTGGGTTTTTTCACTGCCTTGTCGATCTCTTGTTGGGTAGCCGTCATGTGCCGAATCTTATTCTTGACGTAATGTTCCGCGGAATATTCGAGATTCCTTTTTTCATCCTCCGTCAACTCTCTAACCTTCTTCACGGGTTTCCCGATCCACAAAAATCCTCCTTCCAGAACCTTACCGGGTGGCACCAGGCTACCGGCACCAATCATGGTGCGAGCACCTATTCGTGCCCCATCCAGGATCACGGAACCGATGCCTATCAGGCAAAATTCCTCGATATTACAGCCATGGATAACACAATGATGCCCCACGGTGACGTCGTTGGCGATGGTGGTCTCGAATCCGTCGGGAAACTGGGCCCCTCCTCTGTGGGTAACATGGATCATGGAGAGGTCCTGAATATTGGTCCGCTCGCCGATGGTAATGGTATTGACATCACCTCGCACCACCGTCATAGGCCAGACGGATGCGTCTTTGGCAATGGTTACATCGCCGATAACCAGCGCCTTCTCATCTACATATACGCTGGGATCGATACGTGGCGTCTTGTCTTCAAAGGATCGTATTGTCATTTGTACACTCCTAACCCGGCTTGGCCAAAACGAAAAATTTCTGCCTCGAATACACCATTGTCATTTCTTCATACCACTTCGCACAAAAGGGGTCAATCAGTCATTCCTGTTCGTGCAAACACAATACTTTGTTTATTTCCTGCTCAACTTCGCAAATGAGTCAAGTTCCGCAGAACACCAATTTTGCTTTACCGATGAAATCTTGTTTTTCCGATACATCCAAATCATGCCTCGTCGGTTCGAGCACAAGCCGCGCTAGTATTTTTTCACATTATCGACTATCCCGGATAATAACCTGGCGGAGCTTCGCCTCGAACCAACGAGGCGTGATTGGGTAAGCAAGGAGCCCCGGTTGATCGTACGAAAGGAGTTACTTTCGTTATGGCCAATTGAGGCAGGACTAAAGTGTCCATTGTGTGTCAACCGGGGCTGGCAGTCATGATAAAGCAAACCATAGGCGAACTGTTAGAAGAAGAGAAAGTGGTTTTGGATATCGAAGAGATAGACTGGTATCTGAATCTGTACCAGCCGATGCTTCGAACGGGAGGTGGGGTTGCGACATTTTTTCGGGGAGGAACATAGGGGAGCGAAAGTGGCATCGACCGCTTCGATGAACCCGATGACCAAAAGCTTTGTTCAATGGATTCATGACTTTGCCAAACAAGAGGGAATAGACATCATTCCCTTTACCAAGGGTCAGCGTAAAGATGAGGTTACACAAGAAAGAGCATCTGGCGAAGTTCTCCGGTCAAGAAGGGCTAGTGGGGCAATGAGCCACTTTCGGCCCTCTTTCGTTGTCGGGGGTGACAAAGGGTATTGGAGGTAACTCGACGTAACCCGCTCTTGGCGAAACAGAGATCGATTTACATTCTCTCTGCCATCAACCGGATAAAGTGCTCGAATAGGGGGCTTGCATCCTGGGGACCCGGACTCGCCTCCGGGTGCCCCTGAAAACCGAAAGCGGGTCGGTCGGCGAGGTGTATCCCTTGTAAGGAGCCGTCGAACAGAGAACGATGGGTCATGCGGACATTCGGAGGGAGGCTGGCATCATCCACGGCGAAGCCATGGTTTTGGCTGGTGATGAGGACTCTGCCGGTATCGAGTTCCTGTACGGGGTGATTTGCGCCATGGTGACCGAATTTCATCTTTATGGTCCTGGCACCGCTTGCCAAAGCCAATAACTGATGCCCGAGGCAGATACCGAATAGCGGCATACCAACGTTCAGCAGGGTACGGATAGCGGTAATGGCATACCCGCACGGTTCCGGATCGCCGGGACCGTTGGACAGAAACACCCCATGGGGCGCATACCGCAGCACCTCCTCCGCCGGCGTTTGCGCAGGCACCACCGTGACCCGGCAACCATGGGAGGCAAGAAGCCTTAGGATGTTGTGCTTGACGCCGAAGTCGTAGGCAACCACATGCCATGGAGATTCGCCATGGGCCATCTTTTCGAAGCCGGAGGTTATCTTCCAGGCCCCCCCCCGTTCCCAAGGGTAGGTATCCTCGGTCGTGACCTCTTTCGCCAAATCCATGCCTTGGATCCCCTGGAACGCGCGCGCGGCTTCCATTGCTCGGGTTTCGATTCCCTTGACCTCCGTCCCGGGATCCCCCGCCGCGATACAACCGCTTTGCGCGCCCTTGTTGCGAAGAATGCGGGTTAGTCTTCTTGTGTCGATACCTTTGACGCCGACGATGCCGCGTTCCCGAAGAAACGAAGACAGATCTCCCTGGGATCGCCAGTTGCTGACACGTGGGGGGACATCACGGACGACCAGCCCGACGGGGTGATGCTCGTCGGATTCGATATCTTCCAGGTTGGTGCCGACATTCCCGATGTGGGGGTAGGTCAGAGTGACGATCTGCCGGAAATAGGAAGGATCGGTGAGGATTTCCTGATAACCGGTCATGGCGGTATTGAAGACCACCTCGCCGACCGCCCGACCGTGGGCACCGATGGATTCGCCTCGAAACACACTACCGTCTTCGAGGACAAGGAGTGCTGGGAGATTCACTGTACCTCCCGAGTGGGTATGGTCGAAAATGAAAAGGTCATGTTGCGTATCCTTGGCAGAGCGGAAAGAAAATCGATTCCTTAATAGAGGAAATGTACAGATCTTCACATATTATTTGATTTTTCAATCAAGCCAACTCAAACAAAACATGATTAATTTGGCCATGTCTAGATCTAAAATATCATTATGATTATCCACAATTTCTGTTGCATCTAGAATAATAACTTTATCTTTATTATCATGATCTAAAATGCCTCGATTTAGCCCAGAGGACCAAGAAAACACTTTAAAAACTTCTGGATTCTTTTTCATGTACTCAAGCCCAGTTCCTCCACCCACATGTTTAGACCATAAAGCAGATGAATTAGCTATGTCTTTCTCCGAAGATGTTAAAATAATTCTTGTTGATAGATACGTATAATCCTTGTAGGGTGCACCCTCACCACTATCTTTTGCCACGAATCGCCTTGCACTAAAAGCGCCTTGCAATCCAATAAACATATCCACGGGACTAGTGCTGTTGATGGGCGATACTTTCAAATGATCTCGACTGAAAATAGCTCTCGATAGAAGCCTTGCTCCCATGCTGTGCCCTACAGCAATTATCTTTGGAAAATCATCCTTACCAATACCCTCTTCAATTTCTTTCCTGACAGTTGGTAATTGATGATTTATCAACCAGTTGGCGATAGTGTAGCCTATTTCATCAGCATCATTGCTCTTATTTGTATAGCTACCTAAATGCCCAATAAGCTTTTTTTTCAACCAGAAATCTTCAATGGTAAACCAAGCAGAGGGCCAAGTGATCCCAATAATCATCGGTCGAAACGCAGCATTTCTGGTTTTTTCCAATTCAAAAATATTATTCATAATCGCATTGTAACGACGAATAGACTCAAGTTGATCATTGTTCCAGCCCATACTCATAATAAAGATATGACTATAAGGACTGTTCTGATCGTAGGCAAAGTTAATCCGATTTTCAATATCATCCATTAAGCCAGAAAGGGCAGTATAACCCCTCTCGTAATCTTTGACCCCTTTAAGATTATGAGAATAAGCATTGTAAATATATTCTCTATACAGCTGTTCATTAGTTCTTCCAAAATACATACGCTGCTTTTCCTGAGAAACAGAATCTTTGGGGGGAAACTGAACAGCGGGGAAATAAGAGGCTATATGTGTTACGACCATCGACTTTCCATCGTCAGTAGCCTTGATAAACTCCGAGTTTTGCTCCTTGATGTATTCATAATTGTTATTACTTAGATTAGGTAATTCTTTATATTTATATCTGTCTGGATAACCGTTTTTAGGGTTTCCAATATGTTCACGTTTGTATTTTTCAATGCCAATGATGTATCCTTCTTTGGTAAGATCCAAATGGTGTGCTTTACCAAGGACATTATATGCTTGAATCGTCTGTTCCCCAGAGCATCCAGCAAAAAGAATTAATAAAAATAAAAATAAACCAAGAAACATTTTTTTCATTCGTTCCATAATATACATGATACCCTCCTAATTTAAGTCTATTAGCCAATATTTCATAAAGCACTTTGACTACGCAGCATATTTCTCCCTCAGCACATTTTTCTGCACCTTTCCCATGGCATTCCGGGGAAAATCCTCCACGAAAAATACCCGTTTCGGCACCTTATAGTTGGCAATGCCCTCTTTCAGCTTCGCGATGATTCCCTGTTCGGTAACCATTTTGCGATCTTCGCGTACCACGACGGCGACCACCCTCTCGCCATAATCGGGATCGGGGATTCCGATCACCGCCGATTCCTGGACACCAGAAAGGCCTTCCAGAGCACGCTCCACTTCGCGGGGATACACGTTGTACCCCCCCGTGATGATGAGGTCCTTTCCGCGACCGACGATAAAGAGATACCCGTCCTTGTCCACACGGCCGAGGTCCCCGGTTCGAAACCAGCCATCCGGGGTGAATTCCCGTGCGGTCCTTTCCGGTAGCTGCCAATACCCCTTGAACACGTTGGGCCCCCTGACCTGTATCTCGCCCACTGTCCCCTCTCCAATCTTGTCTTGGACGCGGACCCCCACGCCGGGTAACTCGAAACCGACACTACCGGGCTTTCGCTCGCCATCATAGGGGTTGGAGGTGTTCATCAGGGTTTCGGTCATGCCATAACGCTCCAGGATGGTGTGACCGGTGCGCTCCCGAAAGGCATGGAAGGTGGTTTCCGATAGTGGCGCGGAACCCGAGATGAATAAACGCATGGAATCGCAATGTTCCGCAGAAAAGGCACGCTCAGTCAGCAATCGACTGTAATAGGTGGGAACCCCCATGAATACAGTGGATCGCGGCAGATACGACAATACGGATTGGATATCGAATTTGGGTAGTAGAAACATCCTGGCCCCACTCAGCAACGCGCCGTGGCAGGCAATGAATAGACCGTGAACATGAAATAGCGGCAGGGCATGGAGCAACACATCCGATGATGCCCAGCGCCATGCCTCATGCAAGGCAAGCGCGTTGGAGGCAAGATTTCCATGGGTCAACATGGCCCCTTTGGGCTTGCCGGTGGTGCCGGAGGTATAAAGGATCGCCGCAACGTCGTCTTCCCCGCAGGGGATGGTATCGAACGCCGAATCCGCGGATTGCACGATATCGGGGAGTGTTCCCAGTCCCTGTTCATTCAAGGTGAGAACCTTTTCGATTCCATATCGGGTGGCCAGTTCGGAGACGGGGTCGAAAGTATCGGGTTCACAGACAACAGCCTTGGGCTCGGCATCGGAGAGGAAGAAATCGATTTCCGACAATCGATATGCCGTGTTCAGTGGGAGGTAGATGATTCCGGATCGCAGACAAGCGAGATAGAGGAACAACGCTTCGGGAGACTTATCCACCAGGACCGCGATTCGCTCCCCTTTGCGCAGGCCCAACGTCTCGAGGGCACCGGCAAAACGGGCCGTTTCCCATTCCAACTCCCCAAAAGACCATCGCCTCCCCCTTGGCGTCTCGATAAATGCTTGGGAGACATCTTCGGGAAAGCGGCTTGTAAACAGGGTATACAGATTAGCTTGTCCAGGGGGGCAAATGGTTTGGGTCATGAAATCCGTGATGATTTTCGAGTGGATGCTTGCAATTCATCTTCGAGAGATCCGCGATCGATTCTTCGGAAAAAACATTCGGGCAATCCGGATCATCCAAAGCACTATCTTTGGATATCTGCACGCCAAGGGCCGAACCGATCACGTATATTCTGAACGAACCAACGTGGAAAGTGAATGAAAAGACGGGTAGGATGTGTTCGCATATGGGTTTGTATGCCTTGTTGCAAGGTTCATGAATCAAACCAATTCTGTTTGCGCGTTTCATCATTTTCCTAACCCGTCGATTTGGATCCACCGATGCACCTCACCCGTCACCGAACATTACCGTCGAATAAAACCGAGATTTTATTTCCTTTACTCGAGTCTTGGAATCCGATGACAAAGGTTGCGACTATTGCGGCCGAAGTAAACAGAAAACGTGTGCTGTGTAGGGTATCGATCGAAGTCCTGCGAGAAAAATGGGGTGTGTCGGAAGAGGAACCAATGCGGACGGTAGGGGAGAATCGTATTGCCTTGCAGGCTGCTGCCAGGAAGGTTATCGAAAACGAGGCGTATGAGGAAGATGGTTCGATTGTCATTCGTGGCGAGAATATTTCGTGACGATTTTTCAAAGTGATATTTACAACTAGCGAAGCTTCGCCCGCAAAGAATCGAGCGGGAAATAAACAAATCAAACCGAATACGGCACCGGATCGAAGCCAATGATAGTTGAAGATTTACGTAATCTACTCAAAACGGAGTTGCCCGAGGCGATACGGGATAATCCGGAACTGCACGATTGGGTGTTGCAAATCGGAGCCCGATCCTTTGCGGATCGGGTCGAGACCGATAAGCGTTTCGATCAAGTGCTCGATGAATTGAAACGTGATCGAGAGATACAAAGCCGTCGCTGGGAAGAGCAAAAAGCCGACTGGGAGAGGAGATGGAAAGAACAAAATCTGAAATCAGACCGCCATTGGGAAGGGAATAATCGCCGTTGGGAGGAGGACGATCGTCGTTGGGAGGAGAACGATCGCCGTTGGGAAGAGAACGACCGTCATTGGGCTGAGAACGCTCGTCGTTGGGAGGAGAACGACCGTCGTTGGGAAGAGAACGATCGTCATTGGGAGGAGAACGACCGCCGTTGGGAAAACAATGATAAGAGACTTGGGCGAATCGAGCGTTCCCTGGGGGCCATGGGCGCGCGTTGGGGACTAAAAACCGAGAATTCCTTCCGCAAAGGGCTAGCTGGAATCCTGGAGGAAAACTTTCGCGTCAAGGTGCTCAATGTCAATGAATACGACGAGGAAGGTGAAGTCTTTGGACACCCCGACCAAATCGAACTCGATATCATTATCAAAAATGGACTCCTTCTAATCTGCGAACTCAAGTCATCGGTGAGCGGGGCCGATATGTATATTTTCCAACGCAAAGCCAGGTTCTATGAAAAACGCCATCGACGCCAAGCAGATCGGTTGATCGTCATATCACCGATGATTTCACCGAAGGCCCTGGAGGTGGCTGGAAGATTTGCAATCAGCACCTATGGCGACTCATCGGATATCGAGGCATTGTAAGGCATCGAAACAAAGAACCACGGGGAGCAATCAGGCAATGAAATACTTGACAGGTATCCGAAAAATTCTCGAAAAAGGCACGGAACAGCCGGATTCCGTCCGTTTTCATCTTCCCGATCCGGCAGGAGGCTGGAAACAAATCACCTGGGGTGAGCTCCTTGCCCGAACACGGGAGATCGCCTTGTATCTGAAGCGGCATGGGGTCACCAAAAACACCAAGGTTGCCGTTTTCGCCAATACTCGCCCGGAATGGGGATTTGTCGTATCGGCCATCGAAGCGGTTCGCGGTGTGTTCGTACCCACCTATTTCTCCAATACGCCCACTCAAACCCACTATGTGATCGATCACAGCGACGCCGAGATCCTGTTCACGGAACTGGCATTATTCCCGAAGCTTTTGGACAAATGGAACGACTACACCAAGGTACGCCAAGTCATCCTTTGGGATCTCGACGACGATGAGCAGATCAAAATCGCGCTAGAACAATATAACAAGGATCGCGAACATCCCCTCGCGCTCGGTGAGGTTGGCGGCAAGATCGTCGCCTTGAGGGATGTGTACGCCGAAGGTGCCAGAATCCATGATGGGGAACCCGACAAACTGGTTCGTCTCATCGAGAAGATCGATCTCGACGACCTTGCCTACATCATATACACCTCGGGCACCACTGGTGATCCCAAGGGTGTCATGCTCTCCAACAGAAACCTTTTGCGTTCCACCGAGAGCTGGGTCAAGGCGTTGGAACATGCCTTTCCGCCCATGGGGGAACGGCGTGGCATTATCTGGCTGCCGCTTTCCCATATGGGTGGGATTGGGGTCATGAACACGGAGACCATGCTCGATTATGAATCCTGGTTTTCCGATCCATGGGGTCTCCTCGAACTTATTCCCAAGGTCAAACCCACCTTTTTGCTCTGCGTACCGGCCTATTGGGAAAAGATGTATTCCGAAGCCATCAACATTTCACCCGATAAAGAAGAGCAATACCGCAAACTGCATGAGGTGACGGGTGGAAAACTCACCTTCCTGCTAAGCGGCGGTGCAGGCCTCAAGCGGGAGATCAAGGACTTCTTCCTGGATGCCGGTATCCAGATGATCGAAGGTTATGGCCTCACCGAATGCGCGCCGAACGTTACCATGAATCGGCTCGATGACTATCATTTCGACTCCATTGGAAAACCCATACCCGATGTCCAGGTCAAGATCGATCAGGGTGGCGAGATTCTCGTAAAGGGCGAAAACGTTTTTCCGGGCTATTACAAGAACCCGGAAGAAACCAAGGCGTGCTTCGATGATGAAGGCTGGTTCCACACCGGCGATCTCGGCAAGTGGATCGATGGTATCGAAGGGGGGTTCGTCAAATTCAAGGGACGCAAAAAGGAAATCATCGTCACCGCTGGCGGCAAGAATGTCGGTCCGGGTGGCATCGAGGCACTGTTTGCCGGCAATCCCTTTATCGAGCATGTGGCCATCTACGGCAACGAAAAAAAATACCTGGTTGCCTTGATCACATTGCGCGATCTGGTGTTGAAGGCCTGGGCCGAGCAGCAAAACCTGGATTTCCCCGACTATGCCTCCCTGATAAAGAGCCCCCAGGTGACGGCCATCGTTCAGGCCGCCGTGGATGACGTAAACAGTCGGCTCGCCTCCTATGAGACCATCAAGAAATTCCATATCCACGACGGGCATTTCTCCGTGGAGGATGGGCATATCACCCCCTCTCTGAAGCTTCGCCGCGCACGGGTCTGGGAAGACTTCGGAGATGAATTCGAAGCGCTCTACGAGGACTAGCATGCCTCCATGTCGGGATATGTCTTGAAATTCACGGCGAAAGGGGGCGAACTGTCGAGGTCGGCATACACCCCTGGACATAAGGCAAACATTATGGACATCCGGTGAAGCTTCGTCTCGAACCGACAAAGTATGGTTCATGCATTGGTGAAGGAAAATTGGTGTTTTGTAAAATCCGACTCATTTGCGAAGATGAGCGGGAAATAAAAAAATATCCGAATGCGTAGCGTTGGGATGTATGTCCCGGAAAATCAAAGACCCCAAAAATCTGCTCCGAAGGGATATCATATTCAGGTATCGGAAAAATAAGGATTCCGAGAGATCTCGGTGTGCGTACCGAGACCTATTATTCCCTTTCGGTCTTGGCGCAAAGCGCTAACATGTTCGGAATCATCGAGATTTGGAATAGCTCCATCCCCGGTTCACCAAAGCTGCGACGACGAACGACCTGGAGGATACTTTTGAAAACCACCGACCAGTGGCCTGGCGACGGTGAATCGCGGCGTGGCAGGATCACAACCGGATATACCCCCACAAACTCCGGGTCATGGCACACTTACCGGAATCCGGGTGGCAGCCTCGTTGACGTATCGGAAAAACAAAAATCCTGGGAAACCCGGGGCCGGAATCCGAACCTATCCCGTTTCGGTTCAGGCGCGAAGCGCTAACGAATGACATATCCGAAATACGTGAATCCCGCAATCGGATCGAAAATAGCACTACCTCGATGACTCTTTTCTATCGACTGATAGATACCCTTCTAGTTACTGTCTGGGATGTATTGCCCATCCTTATCATCGTCTTCGGATTTCAGTTCCTGGTCCTGCGTCGCCCCATTCCCGATCTCGGTCAGGTGCTGGCAGGCTTTTTTTTCGTCTTGCTGGGGCTTGCCTTCTTCATCGAGGGTCTGGAGCTTGCGCTGTTTCCGTTGGGGAAGATGATGGCCCGGCAGCTTACCGATCCCGCGTTCATCAGTGGCGTGGCGGAATTGGGTGAATCCTTGCCCTGGCAGGACTACTACTGGGTCTATATTTTTGGCATTGCTATCGGTTTTGCAACGACCATCGCGGAACCTGCTCTGATTGCCGTGGCCATCAAGGCAAGGGATGTTTCCGGTGGTGCCATCAGTACGTGGGGATTGCGCATCGCGGTCGCCATCGGGGTCGCTGTCGGCATCGGGCTTGGCACCTATCGCATCGTGGTAGGACACCCCCTCTACTACTATATCATTGCAGGTTATGTATTCGTGATTCTCCAAACCACACTCGCGCCTCGAATGATCATCGCATTGGCCTATGATTCCGGAGGGGTTACCACATCCACGGTAACGGTTCCATTGGTTACCGCATTAGGGCTTGGTCTGGCATCGACGGTACCGGGGCGCAGCCCGGCATTGGACGGATTCGGGCTGATTGCCTTTGCGAGCCTGTTTCCAATCATGGCGGTTCTCGGCTATGCGCAGATCACCAAGTATCTGTACAGACGAAAACCAGGTGACTCACTCGAGCCTTAAGGGGTAGGAAAACATGCACTTCAAGTTACTTATTGCACTGGTGGAAGACGAGCGAACCCGTGCGATCATGGAGGCTGCAAAACGGGCAGGGGCTACGGGCGCAACCGTATTGAATCAGGCGAGGGGCGAAGGCATCCAAACCAGTAAAACCTTTCTGGGGCTCAACCTGGAAACACAACGCAATGTCTTGCTGTTCCTGGTCGAGGAGCACTTGAGTCGCAGTATCCTGGAAACCATCGAAGAGGTGGGTGAATTCAATGAGAAAGGAACCGGTATCGCCTTTCAGATCGACGTGGAAGATGCCGTGGGCGTCTCCCACCATGTCCGAAGGCTTGCCTCGGTTGTGGAGAATAGATTATGAGTGAGCGCAAAGTACTCCGTGTCAGACATGTGATGAAGCGGAAGTTCGACATGGTGAGTGGCATGACCACGATCAAGGAAGCACTGGAAAAGATGCAACACGTGGAAGTCAAATGCCTCGTCGTCGAGAAACGGCACGCAGATGACGAGTACGGCATCTTATTGCTATCGGACATTGCTCGAAGGGTGGTGGCCATCAATCGTGCACCGGAGAGGGTCAACGTATACGAGGTCATGCAGAAACCAGTGATCTCGGTGGACCCGGGCATGGATGTTCGCTACTGTGCCCGGCTTTTCGACAGATTCGGTATTTCCCGAACACCGGTGATCGAGAACGAGAAGGTTATCGGTATCGTAAGTTTTACTGATTTGGTCATTGGCGCGGTAGCCCCAAAGGTCAAACGCGGTATTCCGGTATAGTTGCAATGGATGCCCAACGGCCTTCCTTACCCGGAAGAACCGGCCATGGATCGGGCTATCTCACCGGCAGCTTCAGTTTGGACGCAAAGGGGCAATGGCTGGAAGGGGTCCGGCGAACTCCGTCACCGAACTTCGATGAGCGGCCAAAGGGATGTGCCGTGGAACTATTGGTCATTCACGGTATCAGTCTGCCGCCCGGGGAATTCGGTGGGCATTTTATAGAAGATCTCTTCTTGAACCGGCTCGACCCCAAAGCACATCCCTTCTTCAGCACCATTGCCGGTCTGCATGTTTCCTCCCATCTACTCGTGCGTCGAAGTGGCGAAGTCATTCAGTATGTCCCCTTTCATCGGCGCGCCTGGCACGCCGGGGCTTCGAAATTCAGGGGCAAAACCGATTGCAATGACTTTTCCATCGGAATCGAATTGGAAGGAAGCGATGAGGTGCCTTACGAATACACACAGTATCAGCGCCTCGCTAGTCTTGCCCGGTTGCTGATGGGCGCCTTCCCCATGATTACCCATGATCGCATCAAAGGGCATAGTGACATTGCTCCGGGGCGCAAAACGGATCCGGGGCCGAGCTTCGATTGGGATGGCTTCCGTCATTTGTTGTCATCACTTACCGCAGCGAAGGAGTAACTTCCGATGAAAGCACAAGTTGTCCATTCTTATGATCCCCATATGAAACAGGATATCTGGGTCAAAGAGGAAGAAGCACCGGACCCGAGTATCGAAAAACCAACAGATGTCATCGTGAGAATCGGTGGCTCCGGCGTGTGTCGCACCGATTTACACATCATCGAGGGTGTATGGAAACCGATCTTCGACCTGGAAGGGAAT
Organism: uncultured Thiotrichales bacterium; assembly: GCA_964610175.1. GTDB lineage: Bacteria > Pseudomonadota > Gammaproteobacteria > HK1 > HK1 > CAZSVE01. Next base: position 22,251 of record CAZSVE010000008.1, on the reverse strand, counting down.
TACCTGCCCATTATCATGGGCCACGAAAATGCAGGGTGGATCGAAGACGTCGGCCCGGAAGTGGACGGGCTGAAAAAAGGTGACTCGGTCATCGTGCATCCGAAGATAACGGGGGGTACCTGCCTGGATTGCAGAAGAGGCCACGACATGCACGGGGAAGGCAGTTTCCCGGGGCTCGACTCTCAAGGCGGGTACGCCGAATTCTTGAAAACCAGCATAAGAAATATCGTCGAACTCCCCAAAACGCTGGCACCAAAAGACGTAGCGCCGTATGCCGACGCGGGATTGACTGCCTATCGTGTCGCGAAAAAGGCGACCCGTCACCTCATGCCCGGTGAGAATTGCGTCATAATCGGCGCCGGTGGCCTTGGGCATATTGCCATTCAATGCATCAAGGCAATGTGCGCGGCAAATATCATCGTCGTCGAAACCTCCGATCTCGCTTTGCAACTCGTAAACGAAATCGGTGTCGATGAAACCATAAAAGCAGACGGCAACGAAGTAGACAAAATCCTCGATCTTACCGATGGAAAGGGGGCCGAGGCCGTCATCGATTTCGTGGGAGAAAAGGGCTCCACTGCCAAGGGCCTTGCCATGACACGCGCCAATTCCAGTTACTATATCGTCGGCTATGGCGAAGAAATCAGGATCCCCGCGGTAGACATGATCATCCTCGAGAAGAATATTATCGGAAACCTCGTAGGCACCTGGGCCGAACTTACCGAACTCATGGCCTTGGCCGATAAGGGCCTCGTCCATCTCTCCACCAAGGAATACAAACTCAGTGAGGCCAATCAGGCCCTGCACGACTTGAACGACGGAAAAATCAAGGGACGTGCCGTTTTGATCCCATGAAATCCGTAACCGGGACGCCAAATTCTCCAACTCGACATCGCCGAAACCAGGTCGGGGACCAGGGCGTCAATCCGAAAAAAAACGCTGCGTGGTTATCGCAAAAAATGTGAATCGAAATCCTGCCGCACTCCCCTTTCCCGAAAAGCATCGAAGTCATGTCGTCCACTTTCCCATCTCCCGTTACGCCTAGCCTCAAAAAGCTCCTGATTGTCGTCTTCGCGCTATTCGCCGTACTCGCCCTCGATTCACTCTATCTTGCCGGCATTACGGTGTTGGAATGGAGCACCGGCAGGGTCCTCCAAGACCACTTCTACCAGATCATGTTCCTGATACACCTGGTATCGGGCATCATCGCCATTATTCCCGTGGTCGTATTCGGGGCGCTGCATGGAAGAAATGCCTCGCCGCATCCCAACCGACGCGCCGTGCGTGCCGGACTCGCGCTATTGGCCACCGCCATGGTGTTATTGGCAAGTGGCGTCGCCCTGACCCGTTTCGGAACCTTCGAACTCAAGGACCCGCGGCTGCGGGAGGGGATCTATTGGATTCACGTCATCGCCCCCTTGGTGGTGATCTGGCTCTTCGTGCTGCACCGCCTGGCCGGCGCGGGTCTTCGTTGGCGCATCGGGGGCATCCAGGCAGGTGGCGCGCTCGCTTTCTTCGTGCTGGTATTCCTGCTCCAGCTGCCGCTCTCTTCCGGGATCCCCCTCCCGCCCGCCTCATCGGTATCGGCGAGAGATTTTCCGAAGGGGGCCCTTGCTCCCTCCCTCGCCAGGACCGTGGATGGCAATCGAATCCCATCCGGTATTTTGATGATGGATGAGTATTGCAAGGCGTGTCATGCCGATGTTCATGCCCAGTGGGCGCATAGCGCCCATCGATTCAGTTCCTTCAATAATCCGGCTTACTTATTTTCCGTGCGCGAGACCCGTGCCTTCTCCCGGGAAATCACCGGCAGCGATCAGATCGCCCGTTTCTGCGCCGGTTGCCACGACCCGGTCCCACTCTTCAGCGGCGCCTTCGACGACCCCGATTTCGACGACAGAAAACACCCCACGGCCAACGTCGGGATCACCTGCACCAGTTGCCACGCCATCACCCGGATCAACAGCCCCCGTGGCAATGCCGATTACACCATCGCGGCGCCACGACATTATCCCTTCACCTACAGCGGCAACCCTTTTCTGCAATGGGTCAACCACCAACTCATCAAGGCCAAACCCGAGTTTCACAAGGTCTCCTTCCTGAAACCCCTGCACCGAGACCCCGCCTTCTGCGGCACTTGCCATAAGGTCCATATCCCCGCGGGCGTAAATCGCTACAAATGGCTGCGTGCTCAGAATCATTATGACGCCTATCATCTCTCCGGCGTCTCCGGGCACGGCGCCATGAGTTTTTATTACCCACCCAAGGCCGTTCATCGATGCAGTACCTGTCACATGCCAGCCACGTCCTCCGATGACTTCGGCGCCACATTCCTGGATGGCTCCACGCAACTCAAGGTACACGATCACCAGTTCCGCGCTGCCAATACCGCGCTGCCACATCTCCTCGGCTCTCCCGAACACGTCCTGGATGCCCATCGGCGATTCCTGAACGGCGCCCTACGGGTAGACATCTTCGGCATCAAGGAAGGCGGACAGATCACCGGGACATTGACAGCGCCGCTTCGCCCCGAAATCCCGGTCCTGCAACCGGGCAAGCGCTATCTTATCGAGGTAGTACTGCGAACCCTGCGCGTCGGACATCTCTTTACCCAGGGGACCTCCGACTCCAACCAAGTATGGCTCGATGTCACCGCCGAAAGCGGTGGCACCATCATCGGGCGCAGCGGCGCCATCGCCGAGGAAGATGACAACAAGGGAGATGACAAAAATCACGGAGAATCCCGGAAAGAGGCCCGAAAAAAAGCACGGGTGGACCCCTGGTCGCATTTCGTCAATGCCTATCTCCTCGATCGCCGCGGCAATCGCATCGATCGCCGCAATGCCCAGGACATCTTCACCAAGCTTTACGACCACCAAATCCCGCCGGGCGCCGCCGATGTCGTGCACTTCGCCCTCGCCATCCCCCATGATGTCGCGGGGCCCGTCACCGTGCACGTCAAATTACAGTACCGGAAATTCGACACCACCTATCTCGAGCACTTTCAGGGAGACGATTTCATCGCCAACGACCTCCCCGTCACCACCATCGCCGAGGACCGCATTACATTTCCAGTGCAGGCATCTACATCGTCCCCGCGGGAAGTAGCAGGCCCCGAAATAGCGGGCTCCGGCGCCGGGGATGGGAAAAAGGGAAGACAAGGATCCATGGCCGAGAAAGTCACCAATCCCACTGTGCCCATCCCCGCCTGGGAACGCTGGAACGATTACGGCATTGGTCTCCTCAGAAAGGGAGACAAAGGTTCCGCCAAGGGAGAACTTCGTCAGGCCGAGCACGCCTTCAGCGAAGTAGAGCGCCTGGGACAGGCGAGCGGTGCCTTGAACCTCGCCCGTGTCTATTGGAAAGAGGGCCGGCTGGCCGATGCCGGGGCCGCGCTCCGCCGCGCTGCCCGCCACGCCCCCCCCGCGCCGCCCTGGGTCGTTGCCTGGTTCAGCGGGCTCGTCAATAAACAAAACGGCTACTTCGATGAGGCCATCGCCGATTTCACGCGGATACTCGACACCGACTTCCCCGAGGCGCGGGTCCGTGAATTCGACTTCTCGCAAGACTATCGGGTGCGCAACGAACTCGGCCAGACCCTCTTCGAGCGCGCCAAGCGCGAGCGTGGTCCCAAAAGACGCAAGCTCCGGGAATCCTTATTGAACCAAGCCAAGACGCAATTCCAGCACACCCTCGTCCTGGACCCGGAAAACATTACCGCCCATTACAACCTGGCGCTCATCCATGCCCGGCTCGGCGAGCCGGAACTCGCCGAGATCCATCGCAAGGCGCATCTCCAATACAAGCCGGACGACAACGCCATGGAACGGGCCGTGGCCATCCACCGGCGCGCCAATCCGGCCGCCGACCATGCGGCGGAAAGCATCGTCATCTACGACCTGCAACGCCCGGGTGCGTATGGGTTGGGTGGGGAAAGGGTATCGAAGTAGCCTTGGGGCGGCGTGACGGCCCGGGTTCCGTTTCCACCGTCTACTCGGATGCGCGTCGGTTGATGATAGATGCCGTAGTCGACCTCGATGGTATGGTCTAGGGGGTCTTGACCCATCGAGTTTCTGCTTCACGTCCACACCGAAGTTCTCGGCATTGCTTTCCGAAGCAAGACGGTCCTTGTTCGAAAATATGAAGAACTGTCTCGATATCGGTAACTATCGAGCCCGAACGACCACAGATCATGCTGCCAGCGCTTCGATTTCCGAAGGCATCTTATTGATGATCACTTTACGGAGATCGACCTTCCTACTCGCATTGTCTATATCGATCCCGGTGATGTTTCCCTCGGCATCGTAGTCCAGAACAATACCGTCCGAAATCTCCATGCTGTCCACGCTCGGGCGGGAAGAGAGATCGATATAAAGAGAATCCGTGTCCTTGCAGTAGTCCAATTTCATATATTGAATCTCCTATCCGGGAAAGCGTTGTGAATCGTCTTCTTATCTTTTAGCGTTACTACACGAAGAATGCGTCCATCCAGTTCAGTGACGGATCCCCAGAAACGAAACCGATTGTTCTCTTGCGGTTCCACTTTCAGTGGGTTCTGACAGATACGAATACACCACGCCTTTTTCAGGTACGGACGCTTGCGCAACACCTGGTTCTCGAAATAGCCCGTGAAGGTATATTCGCTCATCTTCAGGATGTTACATGCGTGGAACCGCAAAAAATCATGATTCCGATTTGAAACCTACGCTATGAGGAGATCGCCAATGGTGTCGTAATCGTAGGTTCGGAGACGGTCGGCCCAATCGAGTAGTTGGATGATCCGACCATTGGCATCGCAGGTCAAGGAAAAGGCGAGACCACACCCACTTGGCCTGATCTTGCTCTCTTCCGAGGGGAAAGTAGCCATATCTGTCTATAACTCCATGAGTTTTATGGTGTTTTTTGGAATCTATCTGGTGTGGAACACCGTTTCCGAGCGGTGAAATGTCGCATTTCAGGCTTCAGATGCGACATTTGAAGCTTCGATCATGGCATTTCAAGCTTGAAGTGTCGCATTCGAAGCCTTGATCGTGGCATTCCAAGCTTCAAGCGCCGCATTCGAGGCTTTGAATGCGATACTTCAAGCTTGAAATGCGGTATTTGAAGTCTTGAATACGATAGTTGAAGCCTGGAATGAGATAGCCGATACTCCCTTCACCGATCCCATGAAAGAGGATGCCTGGCCGGATGGATCTTCAAGGGGATCTCCAGGCGGGAGGTAGGCAACACCCTAGCGGAGAGCGGGAAGGAAGACAAGGGATCATGGAATGGACCCGAGGAAGGAACCTTGGCACAGAAAATCAAGAATATGACAAACTAGCGATTTATGCCTTATTGATCCATCTCGAATAGGTGCTGTATACCCCGGCCAACATGACCACGCAATGTACCGGGACAATCTGCCTCTTTATTGCGCTGTATAATTGAGTATCGTTATTCGCATTGTGAATGGGGTCATCCTTCGGTATCGAGTAGTCTTGCCAATAAAAATTCGGATGTTCATGGAAGAATTGGACGAGCCTTTCATAGGCATCCCCATAGGCCCAAGAATGGCTGATAAATAATCTGTACGTTTTTAGTGCCGGCATCGATAGTGCCCCTTCGTGGTTGACAAAGGCACCGGGCCCTTTCCCTTATTCCCACGGGCTTTGTGTGGAAACGAGTAGGGGATCGACCGATCCCTATATATTGGCCTACCGAGATTTATATCTCTCGCCTCCGAATTCACGTCTCCCGATGGTCTTCATGAGACTCTCTTCCGATCCGAAAAGCGAATACGGCGTAATGTTCATCCGCTCCAACTCTTTCAAGGCCACCTCGCGTTCACTCGCCGGTAGCGTGATTTTCCATCTTATGTCTTGGTTGTCTCCACTTACGGCAGAGTCCTCTGCATACGGTGCGTATTTATACACACCGTTATCTTGCACAGTACAAGTAGAATATTCCGCCTGTTGCAGGAAGTGACGTCGATGGCCCTTGATGTACGGGCCATGCGTTGTGATTTGTGGCTTGCTGGGAGAACCGCACTTTCCATTTCCGGCGTACCCAATGAACGCATAAATGACTACTCGATCGGCGTCCGCTGGGACCTCATCGAACGCAAAGAGTGCTGCGATGTACGGAGAAGCGCGTCCAGTCCAGTAGAGGGGATGGAAAACCGTGATGGCGGAGATGCGCCATATATTCATACGCTGGAAGGCCAAACAATGGGAATCCTATCTCGGATTTCAGCGTTTCTCGATACTTCTCAAGGGAGGGAATATCATCCAGCTTCTTATCGGCGAATAGTTCGATCTCCGGCTTCACGGACAGTATGGTTTTATAGTATTGCAATACCTCTGTCGAACACCCTTTTCCAACGGCCCTTTCCAGGGTATCCGATAAAGGCCATTGGGCGTTGGCCTGTCCGCGAAATAGAAAGGGTTCGACGTGGAGTTCCGTCCTAGAACGAATCCTTTCTCTTTCGGCATAGAGTTTTTGGCACGCATCGGGAAACTCGCGCCAGCTATGGAGTTCGAATGGTTTCATTAAAAGTCTTGCCTTTTTCTGCGGAGAAAGCAGCTATAGCTGTTTATAACTCCATGAGTTTTATCGTGTTTTTTGGAATCTATTTGGTGTGGATCACCGTTTCCGAGAGGTAAGATGCTACATCTCAGGCTTCGAATGCAATATCTAAAGCTTTGATCATGGCATCCGAAGCTTGAAACAGAGTATTTGAAGACTCGAATACGATGTTTGAGGCTTAAAATAAGATAGTCGACACTCTTTTCATCGATCCCATGAAAGAGGATGTCTGGCCGGATGGATCTTCAAAGGGATCTCCAGGCAGGATGCAAACGCCCTAGCGGAGAACGGAAAGGAAGATAAGGAGAGAAATCTTGTGCGCTGAATCTACCTCGGATCAAAAGATCTCTCCCTCCGGTCGAAATGACGAGATCTCCCTGCTGACTCCCGTGCTCTAGCTTGGGGAACCAGCGGAGAGATATCTTTCATTGACAGGGGTGATGAAAGGCTCGACATTCGCCATTCCCACTACCGCCGAAACGCCGCCTTTTCTCCCTCCCAATCCACGAAGATCGTATCCCCGCGTGCGAACCGTCCGGCGAGTAACGCTTCGGCCAGGGGATTTCCCAGATTTTGCAGGATGGCGCGTTTGATGGGACGTGCGCCGTAGACCGGATCGAATCCGATGTCGCCGAGTTTGTTCAGCACGGTGTCGCCGGCGACGAGTTTCATGTCGTTGTCGCGCAGGCGAAGGGCGAGGGCCTCCAACTGAATCCTGGCGATGGCCCGGATCTGCTCCCTGGCGAGGGGATGAAATACCACGACTTCATCGAGTCGGTTGATGAATTCGGGGCGGAAGTGCTGCGTCACGGTCTGCATGATGGTGGTCTTCATGACGCCATAGGCCTCTTCCCCGTTTCCCTGGGCGCCGGCGATTTCCTGAATCATCTGCGACCCGAGATTGGAGGTCATGATGATCACGGTGTTGCGGAAGGATACGGTGCGCCCGTGGCCATCGGTGAGCCGCCCGTCTTCGAGTACCTGGAGCAGGATATTGAAGACGTCGGGGTGTGCCTTTTCGATTTCGTCGAGCAGGATGACGGAGTAGGGTTTGCGGCGCACGGCCTCGGTAAGGTAGCCGCCTTCCTCGAAGCCGACGTAGCCGGGGGGCGCGCCGATGAGGCGCGCCACGGAGTGTTTTTCCATGAATTCGGACATGTCGATCCGGATCATGGCGTCTTCGGTGTCGAACAGGAATTCCGCCAGGGCCTTGGTGAGTTCGGTCTTGCCTACCCCGGTGGGGCCGAGAAAGAGGAAGGATCCATTGGGCCGGTTGGGGTCGGAGAGCCCGGCGCGGGCGCGACGTATGGCCTCGGCGATGACCCGTACCCCTTCTTCCTGGCCGATGACCCGCCGGTGGATGGCCTCTTCCATGCGCAGCAGTTTGTCCCGCTCGCCTTCGAGCATCTTGGCGATGGGGATGCCGGTCCATTTGGAGACGACTTCGGCGATTTCTTCTTCGGTGACGGCATTTCTGAGCAGTTTCATGTGCCCGGCGCCGTTGGCGCGGGTGTCGGCATCGGTGGCCTGATTCGTCGCCTGACCGATGGCCTCGGTCGCCATGGAGAGTTGTTTTTCCAATTCGGGTATCCGCCCATATTGGAGTTCCGACATCCGGGTGAGGTCGCCGGCGCGCATGGCGGTTTCGAATTCGATGCGGGCCTTTTCGAGTTCTTCCTTGACATGAGTGGTGCCTTGGAGGGCGGCCTTTTCGGATTTCCAGATCTCTTCGAGATTGGAGTATCCCCTTTCCACCCGGGCGATCTCTTCCTCCAGTTTGGAGAGCCGTTCCCGCGACAGGTCATCGGTTTCCTTTTTCAGGGCCTCGCGTTCTATCTTGAGCTGAATGATGCGCCGATCCAGGCGATCCATTTCTTCGGGTTTGGAGTCGATCTCCATGCGGATGCGGCTCCCGGCCTCGTCCATCAGGTCGATGGCCTTGTCGGGTAGCTGGCGGTCGGAGATGTAACGGTGGGACAGGGTGCTTGCCGCCACGATGGCCGGGTCGGTGATGTCGACGCCGTGGTGCACCTCGTAACGCTCCTTGAGGCCGCGCAGAATGGCGATGGTGTCCTCGACATTGGGTTCGTCGACCAATACCTTTTGGAAGCGTCGCTCCAGGGCGGCGTCTTTTTCCACATATTTGCGGTATTCGTCCAGGGTGGTGGCCCCGACGCAGTGGAGTTCACCTCGGGCGAGGGCGGGCTTTAGCATGTTTCCGGCGTCCATGGCGCCCTCGGCCTTGCCGGCGCCGACCATGGTGTGCAACTCATCGATGAAGAGGATGATCTGCCCTTCCTGCTTTGCGAGATCCCGCAATACCGCCTTGAGACGCTCTTCGAACTCGCCGCGGAATTTGGCGCCGGCGATCAGGGAACCCATGTCGAGAGCGAGCAGGCGGCGGTTTTTGAGTCCTTCGGGTACTTCACCGTTTACGACGCGCTGCGCCAGCCCTTCCACGATGGCGGTTTTGCCGACGCCGGGTTCCCCGATGAGGACGGGATTGTTTTTGGTTCGTCGTTGCAGTACCTGGATGGTGCGCCGGATTTCGTCATCCCGTCCGATGACGGGGTCGAGCTTGCCCTGCTCGGCGCGCTCGGTGAGATCGATGGTGTATTTCTCCAGTGCCTGACGTTGTTCCTCGGCATTGGGATCGACGACGTTTTCGCCGCCGCGCATGCGCTCGATGGCCTGTTCCAGCGATGCCTTCTCGGCGCCGCTCTTGCGTAGCATGTCGCCCAGGGTCCCCTTGTCCTGGAGTGCCGCCAACACGAATAGTTCGCTGGAGATGTATTGATCACCTCGCTGCTGGGCGAGTTTGTCGGTGATATTGAAGAGGCGATTGAGATCATTGGAGATCTGAATGTCGCCGTCGACGCCCGCCACGCGAGGCAGGCGATCCAGTGCCAGGCCGAGCCCGGAGCGCAGCGCATTGACGTCGACGTTGCACTGGGCCAACAGATAACGCACGCTTCCGCCTTCCTGGTCCAATAGGGCGACCAAGACATGCAATGGTTCGAGGAACTGATGGTCGCGCCCAACGGCGAGACTCTGGGCCTCGGCCAGCGCGATTTGGAATTTGCCGGTTAGTTTATCGATTCGCATCTCGCTGTCTCCCGTAAGTGGCGATCGATCCATTCAATCGCCCGTTCGATGAGCTATTAACAGGGTGGCAAAAAATTGCATTTTTTACCATCCTGTTAATGGCACAAGGTTTTGTTTGTTATCCCATAGATTCGAAGATGCGGATGCGGGATCGGAAATTCAACGGTTATGGTCGTTAGTATTTGCCGAAGGCGCTGGGGACAAGATGTGGAGGACAGTGCGTTACGGAAGGAGGAATGGTGAAAAATCCGTTTCTCGACAAAAATAATTTCTTGCACCATTGTTAAGTGGCGCAACGCCATTGAAAATGACAACACAGTGTCACACAGGCTGGAAATGGCAAGGGGTGTTGCAGGCTGGTGAAAATAGTCTTTTCGAAGTGGATTTTTCACCAGCCTGCCAAGTGGCAAATTCTCGGTATCTTCCTGAAGCGCAATACGACCGACTCGATGCTTCGGGGAGAAGGATACTATCCCTCTTCCCAAAGCCCGCAACTCAAGGGGGGCAGTGTCAAAATTCCATTCCCGAAGCGAAAACGCATGGTGCGCAGGCCCCGTTCCTCGAAGCGTTCGTGATCGGCGATCTGCTTCCAGGGGGAAAGATCGAGTTTCCCACCGATATGAATATCCATGGCGGTTTTGTGGGGATTGACGGCAAAGAAGAGGCCAATGGGTCCATGGCTTTTATCGGCGTTGTACCAGATCGCCGTAGCGGAGGAGTCGTGTTCGGCGCCGAAGTAGCGGAAGAATGAATCTGGCGGGGTGGCGCTTAGGCGAAACAACTTGCCGCGTTCCGAGCGCCGAAACGCGATCCATTTCCGGAAGTAGTCGTGCGTTGCGGCGTATTCCACGATCCGATCATAATCGATGGCGTTGATGTCGCCGTCTCGATAGCTGTTGTCGATGCCCTTCTTGGTGCGCAGCCCGTCCTGCCCGGCAGAGATCATGGGAATACCCAACGAACTCATGATGATGGCACATGCCAGGTGGGTGCGTCGGCGATCGACGATGGTGGGATGAACGCCATGATGATTGGGGTTTTCGGTGATCTTGTCGATCCAACACCGATCGTCGTGAGATTCCACATAGTTGACGGTTTGGGTCGGTTGCGCCGTGAGGTGTTTGGTGCTTCCCCCCATGTAATAGTGCAGTCCTTCCTGATTTCCTTCGCCGATGAGGTACTGGTAGACGAACTCACGGAAACCATCGTTCCAGGAGGCGAATCCCGTATCCTTGAGTCCCGTGCCGATATGGCCCCGAAAGCTCCATGGTTCTGCAATGAGAATCACGGATGGCTTGATGTTCTCGAGCGCGATCTCGATTTCCCCGAGGGTGTCGATGCCGATCAAGTGGGCGAGATCGAAGCGAAACCCATCGACGTCGTAGCACTCGATGAAGTGGCGCAGGCTATCGATGATGAGGCGGCGCACCATGGGTGTCTCGCACCGTATATCATTGCCGCAACCGCTCCAGTTGGTGAGTTCTCCCTGTTCATCGAAGTGGAAATAATAGTCCTTATCGATATGGTAAAGGGGGTTTGGGTTGCCTACATGGTTGTAGACTACATCCAACAGCACCGCGAGACCCTGGTCATGAAATGACTTGACGAGGGATTGAAATTCCTCGATCTGTGATCCGTTTTCGGGATGCAGGGCGTAACTGCTGTCGGGGGCGAAGTAATTGACGGGCATATAACCCCAGTGATAATCCTCCTTGGCGTAATGGTCGCCGATCTCCTGGAGTGGTTGCAGCTCCACGGCGTTGACGCCGAGGCTTTTCAGATAGCAGCCTTTTCCCCGCACCCATTTTTCGAGCCCCGTAAAACCCAGGCGGGCTTCGTTTTCGAGGGCAATGGGGGCGTGTTTCAACAAGTCACGGATGTGGGCCTCGACAATGACCAGATCGGAGCAAGGGGGTGTGGTGAACTTCTTCCCTATCATTTTGTCCGCGGGCCATTTGATCTTTTTTCGGTCCCATACGATCCCGGGCCCGTTGGGGCTGACTGCCGCAAGGGCGTAGGGGTCGAGTATTCGGGGTGGAGAATCCTCAATGGGATCGGAGTCGTCGTCTTTGGGGTTGCCTTCCCGGTTGTCGGCCTTCGGATTGTTATTCTCGAAACCTTTTTTCGAATCGTTATTCTCTTGGTTGCCGTTTTCCGGATGATCGAAATTCTCCGTGTCGTCTTTCGAAGTGACGTCCTTTGGGGAATACACCTGGAAATAGTAATACCAGCCGTGGAGGTTCCGGCCGTAGGTGGTCTCCCAAACCCCATCCTTCATTTGGGTGAGTTCGTGTATCTTCGGTTCCGGATTTTCGAGATCTCGAAAGAATGTGACGACGACGCGCTCGGCGCGGGGCGCGAATAGGCTGAAGGTGGTTTTGCCTTTTTCGATGATGGCGCCCAGGGGGCGGTTGGATTCGAGGTCGAGGAAGTTCATTGTATCTTTATCTGTTGAATGCAAAGATGACGGGAACACCATCATTTCCGTGCGATGCCCACTGATGGCTTGGTCGAGGCTGGCATACTATCTTCCTTGTTTTCGATTCAGCTTTTATAAGGTGCTGTGTCCTCCAAGGTATGCCAATGAACTCGAGGTTCCATCTTTTTTATCTAACGGATGCTGGCTGTTCGTGCCATTGATCCGTATGTATCGATATTTCGACAACTAGCGAAGCTTCGCCAGCTCTTTATCGAAGAGATTCGTCGAGTCGCTGTAATTTCTGCAAGCGAGTCGAATTTTCCACAATCTTCCTATCGAGATCGGAATCGATTTCGATTCATCTCTTTCAATCCCGATCATCGATAATGATACCTGCACGAAATCACCGTGATGTATGAATCATCCACCGCATAGACCAATCGATTGCTCCCATCGATACGCCGCGACCAGAAACCGGATAGATCCTGTTTCAGGGCCTCCGGTTTGCCGATACCCTGGAATGGACTTCGTATTACATCGGTAATCAGCGTGTTGATCCTTTTGAGGACCTTCCTGTCTTGCCTTTGCCAATAGATGTAGTCGCTCCACCCCTCTCTGGTCCATGCCAGGTGTCTGGTGCTGCACACGGCAAATACACCCAATTACGGTTACGGAAGGAATAGAGAGCAGGGACGCGGTGTGGATGGAAAACCCCTAATCATCCATCAATGCTCGAACGACCGTATCACCTTGGCGGTATTGTTGGATGGACTTATCGAGATGAGAGGCGTTGGCCGGGGATCCGAGAAGGTAGGTGGTTTCCATGAGACCATTGAAGTGATCCAGCGACATAACCACTGCGTTCTCGCTGTCCCGACGGGTAATGACCGTCCAATCCGCGTCGGCAACCACCTGATCCAAGACGGATTTGAGATTATTCCTGGCTTGTGTGAATGAGACGACGCGCATGGAAAACACCTTTATTGGGGACACGTTGGCGCTTCGCGCCAAGACCGAAGCGGGGTTGGATCCATCTATACGCACCGGTTCTTCCTGGAGCTTTTTTCGATGCGTAAACGGAGATCTGCACAGGTTACCGTACAAGTATGACATCGGTGATAGCGATATTCAATACGACGTGAATTACTTAGCTTCTCGTTGTCGGGTTCGATCCGCGCGGAGGCAATCGAGAACCAGAACGATCTTCGGGAGGTTTTCGGAAGGCCTTTCGTGGTTTTCCGGATTCCCCGTACCGGGGTTTTCTCGGGGGCAATTTTGGCGTACCAATCAGTCTTCCAAGCCCAACGCTCCTTGCAAGTTGCGCGGTTTCCCACGCGGAGAGTTCCTCCCAACGTCCGGGGCGGAGATTTCGCTCCAATCGAATAGGGCCGTAGCGAATACGAATCAAGCGGCTTACCCTGAGTCCCACGGCCTCCCAGAGGCGGCGGACCTCGTGAGTTTTCCCCTCTCTTATCGTGACGTGATACCAGTGGTTTTGGCCCTGGCCGCCGGCGTCGGTGATGTCCTCGAAGCGCGCCACGCCATCTTCGAGTCGCACACCTTTGCGTAGACGTTCGATGACATCCGGTGCAATGCCGTTCTTTTTGCCATTGGGGTCGTATTTGATACCCGCCGAGGATTCGTCGCTCGAAGATTGTGCTGAATCCTTCTCGGGTGACCACGGTAATACGCGAACCGCGTACTCGCGTTCCGTGCCGCTCGATGGGTGCATCAGGCGGTTGGCCAATTCACCTGCGTTGGTGAACAGCAAAAGGCCGCAGGTATTGATGTCCAGGCGGCCGACCGCGATCCAACGGCCCCGTGAAATACCGGGCAGGCGCTGGAATACACTGGGTCGATCCTCCGGATCGGCCCGCGAACAGATCTCCCCTACCGGTTTGTGATATCGGAGCACCCGAAGTCTTGCGGTACCCGGGGAAGGGCGAAATAGTTTACGACCGTCTACTCGAATCGTGTCGCTTTCCTGAACCCGTGCGCCCAGCGTGGCTGGAACACCGTTGACATCGACCCGGCCCGACGCGATCCAATGTTCCAATGATCGCCGCGATCCAAGACCGGCCTCGGCCAGCACCTTTTGTAATTTCTCGGATTGGTGTTGGGATATCGTCGAGGTGATTTTTTTCGTGCGATTGTTTTTTCGTCGGGCGGGATTGGGTTTCGGAAACGGTCTTTTGGGTGTTTTGTCCATGTGAAGTTTTTGGTTGTCCCGAGTTATGGTTTTGGAGAATCCGATCTCGTCGCAAAGACTGGTGGGCCCTGGGCCACGGAACCTGGGTCACGGAACCTGGGTCGTGGGACCTGGGGTAAAGCGGATCGAGGACGAAGTGATTTTAATCATATGGCAGATTCTAAAGCCATATGGATTGCTTTTCGCTTGATTGTCGAAGATATGCCAAGATTTGCGTTGTCCGCCAGGTAGCGCTTTTCATGAATGATGGTTTCGACGGTTCGATGTAGCTTTCCAGCGGCAAGTGATAGTGGCTTTCTACCGGCAGATAAAACCCTTATCATGAGCAAAGTCATGGAAATCCCTAATATACGAAATCCAAGGTGATTTTCGACGAAAGCCGCGAGGGAGCGCTAAGGAAGACCAAGACTTGCTTCAGCGGTTTGTTGCCATTCCTGGACTTGGGGATGAATATCCCCACAATGATTCGCGAAGCTTCGCTTCGAACCGATGAAGCGTAACTTGGTATTCGTAGAGCAAAATTGACCTCTTGTAAGACTCGACTCATCTGCGAAGCCGATCAGGGAATAAACAGGCTAAGCGATTATCGAAGGAAAGGCCCTGAACGACTGACGGGTCGGGTGTATCGAAACCATTTCCAATACTTTGTTTATTTCCCGCTCTGCTTCACGATTGGATCAAGTTTTGCAAGATACCAATTTCGCCTCATCAACCCTCAATCATGCTTTGTCGATTCGAGGCAAAGCTTCGCTAGATCGTTTTTCGAGGAATACCATCGATGTTGAAAAACATTCTTTCCTTGGTTGCCGCCTTGATTCTATGGCACGTCGTCGGCGCGGCCATGGCCGGCGATCAACCAAAAGTCCGCCTGTCTACCGACCATGGTGATATCGTGCTGGCCCTCGATGCCCAAAAGGCACCGAAAACAGTGGAAAATTTTTTACGCTATGTGGAAAGTGGCCATTATGATGGCACGATATTCCATCGCGTCATCGAGAACTTCATGATTCAGGGCGGTGGTTTTACGGTAAATCATGTGGAAAAACCGACCCTGGGTCCCATTCCCAATGAGGCCGATAATGGCCTCGATAATGATCGCGGCACCATCGCCATGGCGCGCACACCGGATCCCCACTCGGCAACGGCCCAGTTCTTCATCAACGTGGTCGATAACGAGTTCCTCGACTACAAAGAGCCGACACGAAAGGGTTGGGGATATGCGGTTTTCGGTCGGGTGGTCGCGGGAATGGAAGTCGTCGATACCATTCGTCGGCTCCCAACGGGGCCCGATGGGCCGTTTTCCAAGGATGCTCCTCGGCAATCGGTTATCATTACTACTGCAATACGAGAGGAGTGATCTTTACATGGCCGCGAATAGGGTTCGATCCCTTGGGTCATGAAAACCATCGGCCCAAACTGGTATGCCTGACAGGGTGGTAAAAAATCATGTTTTTTACCTGGGTAAACCGTTCCAGCCGAATTCCCACGGTGACTAAAAGACTCATATCGCGCCTCATGGCGAAGCGGATATGGGTTTTTCGTACAGCTATCGGAAAAATAAAGATCCTGATGGGTTCGGTGCGTGAACCGGACCCCATCCCTTTCGGTCTTGGCGCGAAGCGCTAACATGTTCAAACTTGAAAACAGAGATAAAAACTCATGCAAGACACCAAGAATCCCAAGGTTCGCCTGAAAACTACCCTCGGTGATATGACTATTTCGCTTAATGCCGAAAAGGCACCGAAGACCGTCGCCAATTTTCTGCGCTATGTCAAGGACGGCTTTTATGATGGCACCATCTTCCACCGGGTAATCGCCGACTTCATGAACCAGGGGGGCGGCTTCAAACCGGGCTTGACAGAGAAAGAGACCTTCGGTGCCATACGGAATGAGGCGGACAATGGTCTGCGGAACGAGACCGGGACCATTGCAATGGCCAGGACCTCGGACCCACATTCGGCAACGTCCCAATTCTTCATCAATGCCAA
The DNA here is from genome assembly GCA_964610175.1 of uncultured Thiotrichales bacterium. Classification (GTDB taxonomy): domain Bacteria; phylum Pseudomonadota; class Gammaproteobacteria; order HK1; family HK1; genus CAZSVE01. The sequence goes on along the minus strand of CAZSVE010000008.1, from coordinate 5,966 downwards.
CAACAACGATTTTCTGGACTACAAATCTCCTTCCGAATCCGGTTGGGGATATTGTGTATTCGGGAAGATCGTGGACGGAGAATCGGTATCCCAGGCGATAAACAAGGTTTCCACGGGTAGTTCCAGGGGATACGACGACGTTCCCAAAGACGATGTAATCCTCGAAAAAGCGGAGATTATCGCGTGATCCATGCGTCTCGATGGGCATGACCCGAGCAACACGACCAATCGACGAGTCAAGCTTCGCCTTGGACCGACAAGGCATGATTCATGTGTTTGGTAAGGCAAAATCGGCGCTTCGTAAAAACCGACTCATTCGCGAAGCAGAGCGGGAAATAAACAAATGATCGGGAAATAAACCAAAATAATGGACAACCGGTTTTGGGTGGCAACCATCCTCCATCGATGGCACAGCAGCAATCGGGTGTTGTCGTCCAAAGCCGTGACTCGACGCCGCAATCGCTCCGTTCGAGTGCCCTGAATATCGTGAACCAGGACAAGTCCTCCTCGTCGATGGAAATTCTCGATGCCATCCGCGCCTCGTTTCTCCTCGCCAATGACACGGATCGTTACCAACAATCCCCAGCCAAAGTCACCCATGGAACATGGCTACCTTTTTCCTCTCCGACGTTCATCTCAGCGAAACGCGACAAGGGATCGTAGATACCTTCCTATCCTTCCTGGGCCACGGTATTCACGATAGCGATACCCTGTATATCCTGGGAGATCTATTCGACCTCTGGCTGGGAGACGATGATGCGCGCTACCCACACCTCCCGGTCGTGGATGCGCTGCGCAACATGACGCAAAGGGGGGTGTCCATCGGCATATTGCCGGGGAACCATGATTTTCTGCTCGGAAAAACATTCCAGAAAAGAACCGGTTGTCGACTATTACCGGACCCTGGCATCATCGATTTGTATGGCAGGCGCGTACTCATCACCCATGGAGATACCTTGTGCACCTTGGATACAAGCTATCAAAAATACCGAAAACAGACCCGTAACGCTTTGTACCAGCGTATCTTCCTCGCCCTTTCCATGAAACAGCGCCTCGAGAAGGTGGCATCCATTCGAAGCGCGTCGCGGGTCGCGGTGCGAAATAAACCCGCGCACATCCTGGACGTGGACAACCGCGCCGTGGAGCGAATGATGGTGACTTACGGCGTGCGATATCTCATCCATGGACATACCCATCGTTCAGCAATCCATCGGAACTCGCTACGGGGTGACACCGCAACCCGGATCGTGCTGGGTGATTGGTACGAAAGAGACAATAACAGCGTCCTGGTTTGGGAAAAGGATGGTTTCCAACTCGTTACGGTATAGCGTCTCGGTCTCTTCCAGTATTTCGTTTACTTCCCACTTATTGAGATTGTGAAAGGCATGAAGCTTGAGTACATGCCGCCACAAGAATTTGAAGTCATGAAAGAGCTGGGTAATAGTAATCCGGAAACTGAAATTTCGGCACTGAGCCACATTATGAAATCCCGGCGTAAATCCAAACATTCTTACAACCAGGAGACGAAAAAGTATAAATGGCATTGAAATTGGGTATGAAACAAAGACAGGAATATTACGGTCGTTTGGATACAGGGATTGGTGTGCTTTATGTTGTCCATATGCAGATTAAGGATCTTTTGGCATTGGAGAAACAATTAAATCGTTCGGTAAAAGAGTGTGACCCGGAACAATATATACGCAATTTGGCTATTTTTGTTTGTTACCCAGAAAATGCCCTGATAGACAGACAGCGTAAACCGAAGGCTCCGATCCTTTCACAGGATGATGTAAAACAACTGACTTCGTCGGAACTTGATGAAATCGCGCGGATTTTTGTAGGGCATAATGATTACCTTTATAAAAAGGATGACGCTATTTTATATCCCAAGAATGAAGAAGAAAGCTACATGGAGTACCTTCATAGGCTATCTGTTATTGAAGAAGAGGAGCAGGGCAAGTTATTTTCTTCTCTTTCCGGGAGGTATGCGAAAAGTCTCATGGAAAAACAAAATAACCTAGCGGTGAGATTATTTGGATCAGGCTTCTCGGCAGGATTATCTGACAAAATCGGAAACACGCTTTCTTTGGGAAGCTCTCTTGGCAAGGCCATGGAGATAGGGAAACTTGCGGCACCGGTAACGCCTCTCGCTAGTGGTAAGCTTGGAAGTCTAATGGAAAGCATTGATCGGATTAATCGTGCGGCAAGGATAGATCTCCCTAAAATAGAACTTCCTGAACTAGAAAAAATCGAGTCTATAGATTTGGCAGGGATAGAGAGAAGAAGAGAAGAAAAAAGACGCGAACCGTTCAACGAACTCGCAAAACGTCTCGATAGGCTGATTGAATTATCGGAAAAGAATATAGAATTTGCCGTTCAGGTCAATGAAACACAAACGGAAATTTCAGCTGAGATAAAATCGAGTAGCGATATCACAGAGAAATTTTCGAAACGAAACTTTGTTATAAACCTGATCGTTGCTGCTCTTACGGCTTTGAGTATCTCTGTGGCAATCATGATCTTCTTCGATGCATCAAGAGAAAACGAAATATCACAAAATATCCTGCTGAAAGTTGCCAAGGAAATAGATGGGCTTGAACGACAACTGGCCGAACATGACGTTCTATTCGAGCGGAATCTGGAGATGATGGAGGCGTTGAGAAAGATAAACGATGAATACGGAAAGCGGATGGAACAATCGACAGATAAATCGAATGAGTTGGAACGTGCACGGGGAGCCGATATCCACCGATAGAAGAGCCGGGAAACGCCACTTGATACGGTTGTACCAGAACGACACGCCATGCTACTTCGTAATCTCGGTCATTATCCGATTGAAAATCTGCCAACAAACGGATGATACGGATGGCATTATCCAGCGCGACAAGGCGCTGGAATACATCTCCACTAGCAATTACCCTCATCACAAATACCCCACTCAACAACCTTCGGCAACCACCCATTGATTTTCATTGAGGCGAAGCTTCTCCAGGAAATGACACTACAAGAAGTGCGGATGTCTGTTTTTGGATGATGCCCATCGATATCCGTTTTGTCACATGCCGAGTGCTTGATCGAAAAGCGACCAAGATAAGGAATCCAAGGAAGAGGTAGTCGAAACGGAAAAATCGCGACAAAGAATCGAGATGGAATGCGGCACAAGAGTGAGTGGTTCATCGAAAAGCAAGGAACAACAAAATGAATATCACCATTAGTCATCTATTATCCCGACATGCCCGCTACCGGCCACGACACACGGCCCTCGTATTCGAGGAACAACGCATCGATTTTGCTACGCTCGACCGCAACGTAAATCGCCTGGCCAATGCCCTCCGCGCCAATGGGATCGAGAAGGGTAAACATATGGCAACGGTTCTCCCCAATTGCGTAGAGCTGTTGGAGCTGTATTGGGCCGCCGCCAAAACCGGCGTCGTGGTAGTCCCGTTAAGTCCCCTCTTGAACGCCCCCGCGCTCTCCCGGTTGCTCCACGATTCCCACACCGAGATGGTATTTGCCAACGCGGATTTCGCGCCCACCCTGGATGAAATCAAGCCAGAGCTGCCCGATATTTTGCCCCATCACTATATTCTCACGGGGCCTGCAACCGGCACGAGCGCGCCGGACGGATTTCGCAGCTACGCCGACTTCACCGCCGATGCCTCCGACGACGCCCTGCCCGATGCGGGGATCCGAATGGATGACATCTTCAATATCTGTTACAGCAGCGGCACCACCGGAGACCCCAAGGGCATCGTGCACAGCCATTTCGTGCGTTCCATGTATGCGGCGCTATTTGCATCGGTATGGCGCATGACCCCGGAAAGCGTCATCATGCACGCGGGTTCCATCGTCTTCAACGGCTCTTTCGTCACCCTGATGCCGGCATGGGGGCAAGGCTGCACCTACGTGCTCATGCCCGCCTTCGATCCCGACACCTTCATTCGGACCATCGCCGCCGAGAAGGTCACCCATATCATGCTGGTGCCCTCCCAGATCATCGCCCTCCTGAACCATCCCGATTTCACACGGGAAAACGTCGGCTCCCTGGAGATGCTCATGTCCCTGGGGGCACCGTTATTCCTGGAGCATAAGGAAAAGATCGATGAATTGTTGCCGGGAAGATTTTATGAGCTCTATGGCCTCACCGAGGGATTCTGGACCATCCTCGACAAGACCGACTACGAGAAAAAGCCCAATTCCGTGGGCGTTCCCCCTTCGTTCTTCGAGATGCGCATCGTGGACAAGAATCGCCGGGAGGTCCCCGTGGGGGAGGTGGGCGAAATCACCGGACGGGGGCCAGCCATCATGCAGGGCTATTACCGACGACCGGACCTCACCGACAAGGCCATCGTCGATGGATGGCTGCACACCGGCGACATGGGCTATGTAGACGAAGATGGCTTCTTGTACCTGGTGGATCGTCAAAAGGACATGATCATCTCCGGCGGCGTCAATGTATTCCCTCGGGATATCGAAGAGGTGGTGGTGCATCACCCCAAGGTCAAGGAAGTGGCCGTATTCGGCGTGCCCGATGACAAATGGGGCGAGGCGCCCGTTGCCGCCGTCATCCTGAAAGAACCCGGTGCCATCGACCCCACCGACCTTGCCGCCTGGATCAATCAAAACGTCGGCGCCAAATTCCAGCGGGTGCGCGATGTGGTACTGATGGACGACTTCCCGCGCAATGTGGCCGGAAAGACCCTGAAGCGGGTGATGCGGGAGGAGTATCTGAAGAAGGGGCATCATAAACCATGAGGATCGAATATTTCGAAGACACCGATACGGCGCATCCGGAGTTCTCGGCGAATCCCGTTTCGGAAACTCGGGAGATCAACGAAAACCTCTACATCGATTTGGAGGATATCGGCAATCCGGTCGGCATGACCGTCGAACACGCCTCGATTCGAGCCAATATCTCCGAATCGACCTTCCAGCGGATCGCCGCGAAAGGGTAAGTCGTAGACGATAAAAAAGTCGTATTTTTCACAACTCTGCTAATGAGAATCGTCTCAATTAAACCATGGAGAATGATTACTAATGTCAAATAACGATAAAGAAAACGGCAACGAGGACGTAAAGCAGATTCGCGAACATCTTGAAGAAGTGCTTGAAGAAGTGCTTGAAGAAGTGCTTGAAGAAGTGCTTGAAGCAAGCTCCGATGATAAACATAAGCAGGAATATGATGACCTTAAGAAGTGCTTGAAGAAGTGCTTGGAAAGCTTGGAGCGTTCAGACCAACTACATGCACCACATAATCCGGAGAAGGAAGACAACGATCAATTCAGAGAAAACTTCCTCAAAGAAGAAGCCAACGATCAATTCAGAGAAAAGCACCGCAAACAGTTTGAACAAATAAACAGTGAACCTGAAAGATATAAAGAAAATAGTGAAAAAGAAATACCCGATCCGACCATTGTGGAAGAATCTCCGGGGTTCTGAGAAACCCCTTCGAAGGTGCAAGAAACATCCCCGAAACCTCTGGCAATCTTTCCAATGGTTCGGGAAAGGTTGCCGGAGGTCTTGGGAGGCTTTCCGACAACGCGGAAAACCTTTCCGAGATTTCGAGGGAGCTTTCCGAAGGATCGAGGAACACCTATCGAATCGAAGCAACCTTTCCGAAGGTCCGGGAAACCTCGCCGAAGATCGGGGCAAGCTTTCTGGAGGTTCGAGGAATATTTCCGGGATATGGGGAAAGCTCGCCGGAAGCCTCGGAAATCTTTGCGGAGATTCGGTAGACCTTTCCAAAAGATCGAGAAACCTTTCCGACGACATGGGGAACCTTTCGGAAGGCTTGGGAAACCTTCTCGAAGATCCGGTACAGTACGCCGAAGATCCGGGAAACTCCCCGCAAGATTCAGGCTCCCGTAGGTCGGGGTTAGCGCAGCGTAACCCGACAAAAATACATCAAAAAGCCTCCTCAAAAGAACTCGTGGGTAGATTTTGGGACAGGCAAATTGCCAAGGGCA
>CAZSVE010000007.1:0-60838 GCA_964610175.1 uncultured Thiotrichales bacterium | reverse complement strand
CTAACATGTCCTCCATGCGATGGAATTTTGGTTCCGGCTTTGCCGGGTTAGGGAACAAGTAGGGAACAAGGTCCTCGATCATTTGCCCGGAAAGGGCGTCATGTTTTCTCGTTGAAGCCTTCGGAGCAGCAAAATTTCCCGACCGTTTCATCGAGGATTTTCCGGATAGCGGACTGATATGTTTTAACTTGCAAGTAACTGTGCCAGAAAGGAAATTTTCTGGCACAGTTCTTGTCTAAAACATCAGACTTTGTGTTTTAACACTTTTAAGTTACGCAGCAAGTTAAAACATGAAGTCTAACCGCGCGTACCGAAGATCGCGGTACCGATTCTTACCAGGGTTGCGCCCTCTTCGATGGCGATCTCGAAGTCGCCACTCATGCCCATGGATAATTGCCGCGCGGCAAGCTCGGGAAACACCTTTTGAACCCGCGCGGACAATCGCGCCATCTTCCCGAAGATCCCCCGCAGCGCCTCTTCCGGCGCATGGAACGGTGCCATGGTCATCAGGCCGAGGATTTCCAGGTTAGGCAGGGTGGCAACCTCTCGGATAGTATTGAACAACGTTTCCATCTGAAATGGTTCCACTTCCCAGTTCTCGCAGCGAAGGCCGTGTTTGCTGTCTTCCCCGGATGCATTCACCTGAATGAATATAGGCAGGTTCCGTTGGATCTCTTCCAATTGCGAGGATAGCCGCCGCGCGATTTTCACCCCATCCACGGCATGGAAAAAGTGTGCGAAGTCGGCGACGACCCGGCTCTGGCGAGTCTGCAAGTGACCGACGAAGTGCCATTTCAAATCAATCAGATGCCTCAGTGCCCTGGCCTTCTCCTCCAGTTCCTCGGTACGATTTTCACCGAAATGACGTACCCCGGCCTCATAAGCGGCGATGATTTCCTCGATGGGTTTCGTCTTGCTTACCGCGACCAGGGTGATGTCTTGCGCACCGCGCCCGGTGCGTCGTGCGGCTCGGGCGATGCGATCACGGATGGTTTGTACGGCTCGATGATTGTTTTTCATGAAATACCTCCCCTTTCTCCTTCAAAAGCCAAAATGATTCGTAATGCCCACCCGAATCACACTTGCTCCCGACCGGAAGATTGGCCCCATTTCCGCACGGGCGGAAACGGAGCCAGTGCCAGGGATGGTAACCGAACCACTGAAAAAATCGCATTTTGGATGGCGCGCCCTCCGACCGTTCACTCTGCATCCAGTGTGCCAAGTCGATTATAATTTTCGGCGAGGCGAGTTTTGGAACCCCCATAGTCGAACCCCCCATCATTGGAACCCCCATAAAACATCCCATGAACATCGTGGAACTACTCGCCTTCGGCGTAAAAAGCGGTTGCTCCGATCTACACCTCTCGGCTGGGCTGCCCCCCATGATCCGGGTAGATGGCGATATGCGGCGCATCGATATGCCTGCCCTGACAAACCAGGATGTGCATGCCCTTGTTCTTGCCACCATGGACCCCGGACAACGCAAGGATTACGAGGAGTTTCTCGAGATCGATTTCTCGTTCCAGATCCCGGATTTGGCGCGATTCCGCGTCAATGCATTCACCCAACATCGCGGATCCGGGGCGGTCTTTCGGGTGATTCCCCGGGAAATACCCTCCCTTATCGACCTCGGCGCGGCAAATCTCGGCGAGATCGCCAGTCTTCCACGCGGCATGGTCCTGGTGACTGGCCCGACCGGGTCCGGCAAATCCACCACGCTCGCCGCAATGGTCGACCACAGAAACAAGACCCAGTACGGCCACATCCTCACCGTGGAGGATCCCATCGAATTCATCCACGAAAGCAAAAAGTGTCTCGTCAATCAACGCGAGGTGCATCGCCACACCCGCGGTTTCGACCATGCGTTGCGGTCGGCATTGCGAGAAGACCCCGATGTCATCCTAATCGGGGAAATGCGCGATCCCGATACCATCCGGCTCGCCCTGACGGCCGCCGAGACTGGTCATTTGGTATTCGGTACATTGCACACCAGCTCCGCTGCCAAGACCATGAACCGTATCGTGGACGTATTCCCCGCCGCTGAAAAAGAGATGATCCGTGCCATGTTATCGGAATCATTACAGGCCGTGATCGCCCAAATCCTGGTGGGAAAGACTGGCGGGGGCCGGGTGGCGGCTCGTGAAATCATGATCGCGACGCCGGCGATCCGAAACCTGATTCGAGAAAACAAGATTGCCCAGATCTACTCCGCTATCCAGACCGGGCGGCAATTCGGCATGCAGACCCTGAGCCAAAACATCGATGAACTGGTGGCGGCCGAGACAATTCCCCGCCACGAGGCGCGACTCGATACCACGTAAGAGGGACACCATTGGATGCCTCCTATCCAATTACCGGGCGTGAAGATCGCTGATGGTAGAGGAGATCGCTGATGACAGAGCGCATATTCGCACCGATCCGCCTCATGGCACCATAGCATAACTTTCCCTACATAACGTTCATTTAGTCTCGCGACCAATTTGGCTATTCGGCGTGGGGTATCGGCAATTTCCCCTTTGTAATACGGTTCTACCCGATCCGGTTCTGCTGTCTCCATGGCAATTTTGTCCTTGTGGTTGTCCAGACCGATATAGCCCGTATTCAATTGCATCCTCCTCCGAGCCAACACAATCCCCCATCTGTTCGAGCGGATTGTTGCCGTTGGCCTAACCTTGAAATCTTTTGCGTTATACTTGCTCATTCCCTGTCCTCCTCGATGTGGCTCCATGCTTCGGGAGCCAACTACCTGGCGAAGCTTTACCTCGAACCGGTGAACCATGATTTGGTAGTAGCAGAGCAAAATTAGCGTTTTGTAAAACTTCACTCGTTTGCGAAGATGAGTGGGAAATAAACAAAGTAGCCAAGGAACCAGTCAGTCGAGTATTTATTCCACCGAATATGATAGTCTCACCCGGCTAAGGCAATAATTGCACTAACTCTGCATGGGAGATCGATCACATGGCAAAGAAGAAAGATAATCGGTTACTTGTCGATTCTCTCCCCGATGGAGGCAGAGGCTTTCCTCGAGTCGAACCGAAAGAAATCGATAACGCATATAGAGAAATAAAGGCCGAACAGAAAAAGGTGAATGATTATGTCGGAAGAATACAACGGGATATCAGGGCAGGGGCAAGACCGGCAAGAAAAAGATTCCGTCTTTGATTTTCTTTACCACGATGTCGATAGGATAAATTCCTTTCTTTCGCAATTCAATGATGCCGGATATTTACAGGGTTTGACGGAACAGAAGAGTTTTTCCTCCGGAGAATCATCCGGCACCAGCGGTCATGGGAAGGCTGATGTACTGATTGCAAAGGGTGGGGGAAATATACACCGTGATAGGTATCATAAAGGCGGTGAGTTCTCCGAGAAATCATACAATCCCCTTTGGTCGAATTCCCTGACGCTTTTGGATTACTTGACCGAGAGAAATATGATTGTAAGAGAATTGGAAAATGCCGCTATCGGGCAATTCGTTTTATTGTCGGGCTCTCTGAAAATATTCGATGCTTCCATCTTCAAAAGAATAATTAGGATCGGAAATTATTAGACCTTTTATAAAGAGTGAATATAGAAAATCCGAGAATACGCGGAGAAATAAAACTCCCCGAAAAAGAGCCAATATATCCGGTGGTGATCCTTTTGATACGGGCATGGAATTAGTCTCGATGTTTCCCTATACGATACAAGCCAGTATAACAGGGAAATATAGTTCCTGGTCCGTATTGAAAGAAGAGTTCATGGCCACAATGCCAGAGCATTTGATGTTGGAATATGACGAATCGAATATCGGCGAATGGAATATGCTTGGTATTTTGGACGCAAAACCGTCAAGATCAAATCATAGAACAATAGAAGAAATATTGAAGCAACTTGAAGAAACAGTGGAGCAACTTGAAGATGATCGGGAAGTCGACGGTGGAGATAATCCGAATGCCGCAATCAAACTAATGGCGAATCTATTCGGTACTATGGCCAAGGCGTTTGTGGGAAGATCGGAGGAGCAATACGGGATGACATCCCTGATGATTTTCCGGGAGGTTGCAGGTCAGCAGCGCATTTCGTAGCTCGAGTCGAGCTGCGCGTAACTCGACGCACCCGCTGTAGGGTACAATCCGGGCTTACAGTTCAAACACGTTCATTCTGGTAGATCGATCTATAAAGGATTCCCAAGCTGAAACATTGAGAATCATCTTGTCAATGCAAAAGGGATACAGTTCGTTGCCTCGGTTTTAAGGGGAAGACTACCGGAGGAATCGAATAAAGAGGAATATTTTTTATTTCCTGCTCGGCTTCACAATTGGATCGAGTTTTACAAGGCACCAATTCCGCCTTACCAAGACTCAATCATGCTTCATCGGTTCGAGCACAAGCTTCGCTAGGTGATTTTGAAATTATCACAGGAAGATAAGTTTTTTAGGATTGAGAGAGGAATTCATGCCTAACCTTATTTCCCGAATGATCCCATCGGTCGATACAGGAAAGCTAATTGGAAGAGTCACTTCAGATGATAAAAAAGTTGGAAAAGTCGTAAATTGAAGGACCCCCATGGATACCATCCAAATCCGCGGCGCCCGCACCCATAATCTGAAGAATATCGATCTGGACCTGCCGCGGGATCGGCTGATCGTCCTGACGGGGCTCTCCGGGTCCGGGAAGTCTTCCCTTGCCTTCGACACTATCTACGCGGAGGGACAAAGGCGTTACGTGGAGTCGCTTTCGGCCTATGCCCGCCAGTTTCTGTCCATGATGGAAAAGCCGGACGTGGATCACATCGAGGGGCTGTCTCCGGCGATTTCCATCGAACAACGCACCACCTCCCACAATCCGCGTTCCACGGTGGGCACCATTACCGAGATCCATGATTATCTCCGCCTGCTGTACGCCAGGGTCGGCGAGCCGCGCTGTCCGGAACACGGCACGGTGCTTGCCGCCCAGACCATAGGCCAAATGGTGGATCAGGTTCTGGCGTTGCCCGGGTCGGAGCGCTGGATGTTGCTGGCGCCAATTATCGAGGGACGCAAGGGAGAACACCAACAGGTACTAGAGGAATTGCGGGCCAAGGGTTATCTGCGGGCGCGCATCGACGGCGAGGTGGTAGAGCTGGAAGCTGCTCCCCCGTTGGATCGACTGAAGAAGCATACTGTCGAGGTGGTGGTGGATCGTTTTCGGGTGCGCCCGGACCTGGGGCTTCGGCTCTCGGAATCCTTCGAAAACGCCCTGGAGCTGGCCAATGGCCGCGCCCGCATCGCGGTAATGGCGCCCAGTAACCGGGAAGAACCCGCGACCGGGCCTTCGACTGGCACGGAATCGAGGGAATCGGCACAGAAGGAATCGATCTTTTCTTCCCGGTTTGCCTGTCCCATCTGTAACTATAGCCTGCCGGAGTTGGAACCCCGGTTGTTCTCCTTCAATAATCCCATGGGCGCCTGTTCCGGTTGCGATGGGCTGGGTGTCGATTCCTTCATGGACCCGGAACGGGTAATCAAGAATCCAGAACTGAGTCTGCAGGGGGGGGCCGTGGGAGACTGGGACCCCGTGAATCCCTATTACCTGGAACTTATGGGCAGCGTTGCCGAACATTATGGATTCGACATGGACATTCCATTCAAGGACCTTCCCGAATCCGTGCGCAACGCGATCCTGCTGGGTAGCGGCAAGGAGAAGATACAATTCGATTTCACGACCCCAAGCGGAGAAAAACGCACTCGCCGCCATCCATTCGAGGGGGTGATTCCCAACATGGAGCGGCGCTACCGGGAAACGGAGTCCGTCCAGGTGCGGGAAAGATTATCCCGGTTTCTGAACATGAGACCCTGCCCGGATTGCCAGGGAACCAGGCTGAATGTCTACGCCAGACACGTATTCATCGCCGATAGGACCTTGCCGGAGGTGAGCGCGTTGCCCGTGGGAAATGCCAGCGCACTGTTCGAGCGGCTGACCCTGCCCGGACACCGCGGTGAGATTGCCGGGAAGATCCTCAAGGAGATAAACCAGCGCCTCGATTTTCTGGTCAACGTGGGCCTCGATTACCTGACACTGGACCGCTCCGCCGAGACGCTTTCGGGCGGTGAGGCGCAGCGCATCCGACTCGCTAGTCAAATCGGCGCCGGGTTGGTTGGTGTCATGTATATCCTGGACGAGCCCTCCATCGGCCTGCATCAGCGGGACAATCGGCGCCTGCTCGACACCTTGATTCACCTGCGGAACATGGGGAATACGGTGATCGTGGTGGAGCACGACGAGGAGGCCATCCGCACCGCGGACCATGTGGTGGACATAGGGCCCGGTGCCGGCATCCACGGGGGACGCATCGTTGCCGAGGGGACCCCCAAGGCCATCGAAGACAATCCCGTGTCCGTGACCGGTCGGTATCTATCCGGCGCCAAGCGAATCCCCGTGCCCAAGACCCGCCATTCCAAGGACCCCGAACGCGTCATTCGTCTCACGGGGGCCCGTGGCAATAATCTCAAATCCCTGGATATAGAAATTCCCCTCGGTCTCATGACCTGCGTTACCGGTGTTTCCGGATCCGGGAAGTCCACCCTCATCAACGATACCCTCTATCCCCTGGCTGCTCGGAGGCTCAATCGCGCCACCATGGAACCAGCACCGTATGGGACCATCTCGGGACTTTCCATGCTCGATAAGGTGGTCGATATCGATCAGAGCCCCATCGGGCGCACGCCGCGTTCCAATCCCGCCACGTATACCGGCTTTTTTACGCCGATCCGGGAATTATTCGCCGGGACACAAGAGGCCCGTTCCCGTGGATACACTCCGGGACGCTTCAGCTTCAACGTAAAGAGCGGTCGTTGTCCTGCCTGTCAGGGGGGGGGCGTCATCCGCGTCGAGATGCATTTCCTGCCCGACATCTATGTGGTTTGCGACACCTGCGGTGGCCAGCGCTACAGCCGGGAGACCCTGGACATCCGCTATAAGGGCAAAACCATTTACCAGGTATTGGAAATGACCGTGGAGGATGCCCTGAATTTCTTCGCGCCAGTCCCGGTCATCGCCCGAAAATTGGAAACCCTCGCCGATGTCGGCCTCGGATATCTGACGCTCGGTCAAAGCGCCATCACGCTTTCCGGTGGCGAGGCGCAGCGCATAAAGCTCTCTCGCGAACTCTCCAAGCGGGCGACGGGCAATACCCTGTATATTCTCGACGAACCAACCACCGGGCTGCATTTCCATGACATCGAGCAATTGCTTACCGTGCTGCACCGTCTGCGGGACTGGGGCAATACGGTGGTGGTCATCGAGCATAACCTGGACATCATCAAGACCGCCGATTGGGTCATCGACCTGGGTCCCGAGGGTGGAGACGGGGGAGGAGGGATCGTTGCCACCGGAACTCCGGAGGAAGTGGCGCGGCATCCCGATTCCCATACCGGGCGTTTCCTGGGGGAGGTATTGAAGACTCTCGCGGCTGGAGAATAACCACTCTTTGCGGTACACTTTGCCTCTCATTTTAGCTGTACTGGGCCAGTTCTCGGGCATACGGCTGAACGTCCGCGTGGATTTGGCCCCCAATGTTCCCGTTACCAACATGCAGGGATCCCAGATGAAAAATCTTCTCCTTACTTCGCTATTGGGTTTGTCCATTGCGACTTCTGTTTCCGCCGCCGAGTCCACGGCGGTTTCCGACGGGGATGTCGAAGCAGGCAAGACAAAGTCGGCCGTCTGCGCTGGCTGCCATGGGACAGATGGCAATAGCCCGAACCCCACGTTTCCCAGGCTTTCCGGCCAACATGCTTCCTACCTCATGAAGCAAATCGCGGACTTCAAAGCGGGCACCGATCGATCGAATCCAGTGATGCAACCCTTCGCCATGGGTCAAAGCACCGAAAACATGAAGGATATTGCCGCCTACTTCGCCGCGCAGGAAAAGACCCCGCAATATGCCGAGGGTAATTCCGAAAAATTGGCGCTCGGTAAAAAGGTATACCAGGGAGGAAACCACAAAACCAAGCTTCCGGCCTGCATGTCCTGTCATGGACCCGGCGGAGACGGTAATGAGTTGGCTATGTTCCCAGCCTTGGCGGGCCAACATGCCGCCTATACCAAGGCGCAACTCGAGGCTTTCCGCTCCGGTACCCGTAAAAACGACGCCAAGTCCATGATGCGCACCATCGCCAGCCGGATGACCGACCGGGAAATCGATGCCGTATCCCAGTACATCGCGGGCCTGTACTCCGATTTTCCCTAACTCGGCATAGCCGAAATCGAAAATCCCCCGTTTCGACTGCACTATCGATAGCTAACAAGCTTGTGTTCGCAGCGACAAGCTATGGGAAACCCAGGAAAAGACCCCAGGAAAAGACCCCAGGAAAAGACCCCAGGAAAAGACCCCTGGGAGTTTGGGATGCAAGAGGAAATAGATTGACCGATTTTTCCACGGACATATCCGAACGCATAGCGTTCGGATATGTCGCTTGCTAGCGCTTCGTGCCAGAACCCAACCGGAATGGGCTCGGATTCCGGTGCCGGGTTTCCCAGGGTTTTTGTTTTTCCGATACGTGAATTCCACCCATGGACGGCTCCTTCCTTCCCAGAAACGCGATTTGGCGTCCTCTCCAAGGGCTTCGTATGCTTTGTATAGCGATTCCAAATACAACTGATGGTTTCCTTGTGGTTCTTTTACTCGGCTTGCCAAGATCCCGATCCAAGCAAGAAGGATGACCAATGGGATAACAAGCACAAGCTACCTACCTTCATAACCAAAGGGAAGATAGTGAAACAGTTCTCCCCTTCCCTTATCTACCCTATCTACCCTCACCAAGTCGGTTCTTGACGATCCAAAAACCGACATTCAATCAATAGGCCTTCCAAAATAACAACGGCGGATTACCAGATGTTATCGGGTATTTCAGAAAGAAAAATATTCATCTTCTGGACAGGTGGCAATGAAATGCCCTCCGCAAGGAGAGATTGCCTTCGATCCATAAGGGAAAATAGTGGTGCAGAGGTGGTATTGGTAACTCCGCGTAATTTGAAAGAATATCTTATCGAGGGCCATCCGCTTCATGAGGCGTATAATTATCTGTCATACACTCACAAAGCCGATTATCTAAGATGCTATTTTATGCATCATTACGGTGGTGGGTATTCCGATATAAAACAAATCGATTTCGACTGGAATCCTTATTTTAGTAAAATCGACTTGGATAATGACATATGGGCAATCGGATATCCGGAAATCGGTCCGGAAGGCGTTGCCGCTCCCCCGGGGATGGTCGATGAAATCAAAAAACAATGGTTCAAGTTGATCGGACAGTGTGCCTATATATTCAGAGCCGATACTCCCCTCACTCTTGAGTGGTACACGGAATTACATAGGGAGCTCGATAACAATCTACAGACACTAAAAAGACATCCCGCCAGGCATCCCCAAGATAGATATAGAAAAAAACCGGAAAATAGATTGCTTAGAACACTGGCATTCGGGCTGTATCGATCGAAATATCCGTTGAGATGGGCCCAAATCCTTGGGGAAATATCTCATCCCTTATTCTTGAAATATACTCACAAGATCTGCAATGAATTACCGCCCCCGGATTTCCACATCCCTTATCGTTGATGACAGCTACTTTTACTGTCTCTTCTTCAATGCCTTTTTTGATGTATTGAATTGAAAATCAATCGAGTAGATTGATATCCGTAATATCCTGCCATTTCTCTTCCTGTCACGACCCTTCCCTTTTGCCGCGACACTCACCTCACCACTTATTATTACGACTTCAAAAGATCTTTGCGAGCATCCCCCTTTACGAGTATTCCGAGGAGCAGTCGAGACTCTCGCAATGTCGATGCCGCTACCCAAGCTGGAAAAGGGCCTGCCGAGAGGTGGTGGAGGAAATCTTCGATGGCGAGAGGTAATCGATGATAGATACGCTTTGCCTTGCCCATCCTGTCATCGGAAACACCCGAGATACTCCCGGAACCGTGGACCACGTGGTTTACGATGATTCCTTTATTGACATGCCTTGACTTGCTTCGGGTCGAGCAGATGGATGATCTCCGATAGATAGTAGTCCCCACCATCCGGGGCCACGATGACCCCCGTGAGGCCTTTTTTCCCCTGCAAAAACCGCTTGGTTCCCGTAAGAATGGCCCCTGACGATACACCGTTGAAATATCCCTCCGATAGGTAGTCATTGAGTCCGGGAACCACATCATCGTCGAATACCACATCGATGACATCGTCAATCAAGTGCTTATTATCGGTATAAAACTGCCCGATATTTCGTAGTGTGTGGTAATTCTTGATTCCCTCGATGCGATCGAGTGGGTTTATTGCAACGATTCGTATTTCCGGAAAGCGCTCTTTCAGGTATTTACCCGCTCCGATAAGCGTACCGGCGGTCCCGAGCCCGGCGACGAAAAAATCGATCTTTCCCAGCTTATCCACGATATACGGGGCCGTCAGGTGATAATGGGCCTCCGGATTATCGGGATTATTGAACTGATCGAGTACGAAATATTCCGTTGGCTTTCGTTCTGCCATACGGTTTCGAAAGTCGATGCAGTCATCGGTAATACCATCTATCTCGATGAGATTCGCCCCATAGGATCGCATCAGTTCCTTTTTACAGCTCCCGGTATCTTTCGGAATCACGAGCAGTACCGGAAATCCGAAGAGCTTCCCGATATAGGCAAGGGCAATGGCGGTGTTGCCACTCGATGCCTCGAGAATAGTCTTGCCTTCCGTCAAATCACCGCGCTGAAATGCATTTTTTATCATCCAATACACGGCCTTCACCTTGATGCTTCCACAAAGATTGAATTTCTCCAGCAAGGTGTAAACCGTGTTATCTCGTATATGCCCAAGCTGTGCTATCGGCACCACTTGCAGCATTTTCTCCACGGAAAGTATGTGTTTCATGGTCAGCGTATCGGATGTCATGCGAAAAAATACCGCCACTGGAAATGCTTCCGGGCAAAGAAAAACCTTGCCGGTAACAGCAAGGTCGCAAGAATAGTTTTCATGCTATGTAAAGCAACCCATGAGTACAAGCCCATGAATAGATGCCCATATGTATAAGCGGGATACCATCCGCATCAACCTCCCTTACGATGCCTTCTTGATCTACTACAGCCGCAGGGATAGGAACACCGTCCACGCCCTGGACAAGGCGCCATCAAACCGATGGGCTGCTGGTGTATCTGCAACCGAGGTCCGACGATTCCCAGTCTCTATGAGCACCACCAACGGGACGGCGGTGGCACAGAGCCATTCACACCATCAAAAAGCGATGACAGGCCGAATACTGGCTGGGGCAGGCGTATCTGATGCTGGTGATCCGGGGGGACTCCGATGTCGGAATCCGTTGCATGAATGTAATGGGGTATCTCCGGCGCCATGGTACGGAAACGAGGCGAGTCATCTTTCAGGGAGAACCCATTCACGATGCCCAATGTGGCGCGCATGAGGAACTATTTGTTTGGGAAGGGGCAAGGGCGCGAGCAATGGTTATTGGTGGATTGCAACCAATCGACCCGTCATCGATAAAGCAGGTCTATTCTCCCTCGACACCTTGAATGGGTTTTACGGTGTTCCAATTCTTGCACCCCGGACATTGCCAATGGAGAAACTTGGCAGGGAAACCACATTGGCGACATCGATAGACGGGTCGATCCTTCAAAAGACCGGACACTAGTTCCTTCAAGATCACGAAATGATCGGATGCATCACCGGGCCTCGTTGGGTCGAGCCCCATTTCCAGCAAACGTTGGTAACCACGAAGCGATGGTCGTTCGCGCAGCTTTTCGGTAAGGAAGGCCACCGCTTCGTGTTTTCCCTCTTCCTGCCGCTTGATCTCGGATAGTGCCAGAGTGACCGAAACGCCCTTATAGCGTTGCAAGAGAGAGAAAAAGAATTCCGTGATCGCATGAGACTTTTTCGATCCCTGGTTACCGGGTTTCTCCAACATGCGGTAACAGTAATATATTCGGTCGATCGCCTCCGGTAGATAATCGGAATCTTGAGTTTCTACGCGTCGGTACGCCTGAAGTGCCTGTTCCAGGCTCCCGGATTTGACAAGGGTATCCCCTTCGATAAGGCTGGCTCGCACGCACCCGTCATGGGCGTCGAGGGCTTGTTTGATGATGTCGAGAACGATGTCTTGTCGATTGCCACGAAGTGCCTGTTCCGCTTTTTCGCAGTAGTAGTGGGCGACGACTCCCTGCAGTTGATTACCGGTGATCTCTTCCAGCTTTCGTGCGGAATCGATGGCCTTGTCCCAATCCTTTTCTTGTTCGTAAATCTCGATGAGTTGGCGAAGCGCCTGGACGGTGTGATGACTGTTTTCGACAAGTTCTTGGAACAGATCTTCGGCGCGGTCCAGCAGGCCTGCGCTAAGGTAATCTTGTCCCAACTCCAACAGCGCCTCGAAGCGTTGTTCGGAATTCAACTCGGATCGCTTGGCCAGGTTCTGATGAATCCGTATCGCTCGCTCCATCTCGCCGCGTCGCCGATATAGATTCCCAAGGGCGAGATGCGTTCCCATGGTTTCGCCTTCGATCTCCAGGACCTTGATGAAGGCCTCGATGGCTTGATCGGGTTGTTCGTACAGCAGGTAGTGAATGCCCCTGAAATAATCGGCATGAATGGGTTTGCTCGGGAGGGAGTCGGTTGTGTTCCGAATGTTCCGCTGTGCGACGTACCAACCGGAGGCGGCTGCCACTGGAAGCAGCATCAACAAGAAGAATTCAAGACCGGGAGAAAAGAACATAGCCGCCAAGTGGGGGAATAGTCAGGGCACATTCGATCGATGCGGCTTCATGAGGATCGGGTAAGAGATCCAATGTTGATTCGGGACTACGCCTTTCTATCGAGGGAGTATCGATAGAAAAGGGGGTATCGATAGAAATTCCCATTCAGGAAAGTTCTCGCTTATGGAAATGCCTTCCTGAATTCGCAGGGTTACCGTAACGGGAAGAAGAACGGGGGCCCATCCTGATTTGGGATATCCCTGCCTTTACTTACTTTGTTTATTTCCCACTCGTCTTCGCAAATGAGTCGAGTTTTACAGAACAACAATTTTGCTTTACCGATGCCGAGTCATGCCTCGTCGGTTCGAGGTGAAGCTTCACTAGGCGTACATATCGGAATCGGAGTCGATTCTCCCGCTGTTCACGACTTCCCGCAGCCGCTTGCCAGGCTTGAAGTATGGCACATGTCTGGCCGATATAGAGACCATGTCACCACTTTTCGGATTTCGTCCAATGCGCTCGGAACGATAATGCAGTGAAAAGCTACCGAAACTACGAATCTCGACGCGCTCTCCGGTGGTCAACGCTTTTGCTATGGATTCCAGAATAACACTGACCGCTTGATCGACATCGTGGTACTCAAGCTGAGTTTGTCGCCTGGCCAACCGATCGATCAGCTCCGATTTCGTCATTGCGAATCATCCATCTTCTTCTGCCAAATATCCCCGAGGGTGGCAGTCCCGGCATCCGTAAAGGAGCTGTATTGCTGTACGGCAGCGGCTTCTTCCTCGCTTTCCTTCGCCTTTATGGAAAGGAGTACCGTGCGCTTTTTACGATCCAGGCTGATGAGCTTCGCTTCGACTTCGTCTCCGATGTCCAATACTTGTCGCGCATCCGACACGCGATCCCGGGAAAGATCCGAGGCGCGGATATGACCTTCGACACCCTCGGCCAGCCGGACGACCGCACCCTTGGCATCGATGTTCTGCACCGTACCCCGAACCACGCTTCCTTTCGGGTGTTCGGAAAGGAATGCAGAGAAAGGATCCTTGTCCAACTGTTTTACCCCAAGGGAAATACGCTCGCGATCGGCATCCACGGACAATACCACGGTCTCTACTTCTTCGCCCTTGCGATAGTCTCGGATGGAATCATCCCCTGATTTCGACCAGGAGATGTCGGAAAGATGCACCAAACCATCGATTCCTCCGTCCAGCCCGATGAAAATACCGAAATCCGTAATCGACTTGATCTTTCCGACAACCCGATCCCCTTTCTTGTGGGCAGCGGCGAATTCCTCCCAGGGATTTGGTTTGCATTGCTTGATTCCGAGGGAGATACGGCGGCGTTCCTCATCCACGTCGAGCACCATTACTTCGATTTCATCCCCGACCTGAACGACCTTCGTGGGATGCACGTTCTTGTTGGTCCAATCCATTTCGGAGACGTGCACCAAGCCTTCCACGCCATCTTCGATCTCGGCAAAACAACCGTAGTCCGCAATATTGGTAACCGTACCGCTGGTCCGGGCACCCACGGGGTATCGGCCCGCGATGTTCAACCATGGGTCCTCACCAAGCTGTTTCAAGCCCAGCGATACCCGATTCCTATCCCGATCGAACTTCAGTACCTTGATGGTAATCTCATCGCCAACCGATACGATTTCGGAAGGATGCTTGACCCGCTTCCATGCCATATCCGTAATATGAAGCAGTCCATCGACGCCGCCCAAATCCACGAATGCCCCGTAGTCGGTGAGATTCTTGACTATCCCTTGAAGCGCAGCGCCTTCCTCCAGTTTGCCTAACAGGTCTTCGCGCTCCGCCGAACTTTCTTCCTCGACCACGGCCCTACGCGAGACCACCACATTGTTGCGGCGCCGATCCAGCTTGATTACCTTGAATTCCAACGGTTTGCCTTCCAGATAGGAAGTATCCCTAACGGGCCGCACATCGACCAGGGAACCGGGCAGAAATGCACGAACCTCATCGAGATCCACCGTAAATCCGCCCTTGACCTTATCGTTGATAATGCCGGTAACGGATTCCGATTTTTCATATGCGTCCTCGAGCCGCAGCCATGCCCTGGCACGCTTGGCCTTTTCCCGGGAAAGCCTTGTTGTCCCAAAGCCATCCTCGACGGCGTCCAGGGCCACTTCGATCCGATCGCCAATGGTGATGTCCAGGCCTCCCGCCTCGTTGGCAAATTGATCGAGTGGGATCATCGATTCCGACTTCAGGCCGGCATTCACCACTACCCATTCGGGAAGCACATCTACGACAGTACCGTAGAGAATGGCACCGGGGCGCATCTTCTTCTCGATTTCACTTTGTTCAAATAGTTCGGCAAAACTCTCGGTCATATTTCTTGGCTCGTATATCTGCATTTCCCAGGTTGGATGATAACTCCCCCGGCTCCCATGCCGCTCCCAATCGCGACGTTCATAACACGGTTCAGCACCGCATCGATATCGAGATCCGTGGTATCGATGAGAACAGCGTCGTCGGCTGGCCTAAGCGGTGATACCAACCGTTCCCGATCCCGTTTATCCCGCTCGCTGATCTCAGTAAGAAGGGACGCGAGGTTAACATCAGTCCCTTGCTCTTTCAACTGCTTATGACGCCTTCTGGCGCGTTCCTCCGGGCTTGCGGTCAAGAAAATTTTTACGTGAGCGTCGGGGAAAACGTCAGTCCCCATATCGCGACCATCGGCCACCAGGCCGGGAGGTTTGCGGAAATCTCTTTGTCGCTTCAAGAGGGCTTTGCGGACGCCGGGTAGCGAGGCGAGTTTCGAGGCATTGTTTCCACATGCCTCGCTCCGAATCTCCACGAGTACCTCTCGATCATTCAACAAGATACGTTCTTCGTTTCCATCGTATAGAAATCGGCAATCGATACGACGCCCCAGCGAAGACAAGGCCGGCTCATCATCCAACGCTATCCGCCGCGACACGGCATCCAAGGCCAGCAGGCGATACAGTGCCCCACTGTCGAGCAATTGCCATCCCAGCCGATTGGCCAATAATCGGCTGATGGCCCCTTTCCCCGCGCCGCCGGGTCCGTCGATGGTTATCACCGGTACGGGGGTATTTATGGGGCTTCGGGTGCGCAAATGGGGAGAAATATCCATGAATGAAGACATGATGCAGCCACGCTACAGTGGAAAGATTGGCCATTCCCTGAACGTAAGACATCCCTTGGAATCAAGAAACGACTAGCGAAGCTTCGCTGGTCGATTCGAATTTTTGTCGCTCTTGGCTCGATGGACGACAATCCGCAATCCTGCCCGAGAGGCGACGTCCGCGAAACCTGGAAACGACGTATCGATGTTGGCGCAATCCTCGACGAGGATCGTATTCTGGGAACCGAGACCCGCCATGGCAAAGGCCATTGCCACGCGGTGGTCGCCGTGGCTTGCAATCCTGCCTCCCGTCGGCTTACCGCCGTATATGTTCATGCCGTCCGTGGTGGGCTCGGCATCGATTCCCAATTGCCGCAGGCCTGCCGCCATGACCGCAATGCGATCGCTTTCCTTGGCGCGCAATTCTCCGGCGCCCGTTACCGTCGTTTTACCGCTGGCAAAGGCCGCGGCAATAAAGAGTGCCGGAAACTCATCGATTGCAAGCGGCACCAGTGCCTCGGGGATCCGTATACCGATCAATCGGTGACCACGAACCCGGATGTCCGCCACGGGTTCGCCCCCTGCCATCCGTTCGTTGGAAAGCGCGATATCCGCCCCCATCATGCGCAGAATGCGGATGACCCCCGTGCGTGTGGGATTGATGCCCACGTTTTCCAGGATGAGATCGGACCCCATGGCGATAGTCGCCCCTACCAAAAAGAATGCCGCCGAGGAAATATCGCCCGGCACGACGATTCGTCCTCCCCGCAAGGGTTCTCCCCCGGTAATGCACGTTCTGCCCGGCACCCGGTCCAGGTGACATCCGAATTCCGGCAACATTCGCTCCGTATGATCGCGCGTCGGTGCCGGCTCCTCGACACAGGTCCGCCCCCGGGCGAAGAGCCCCGCCAGCAACAGACAGGATTTCACCTGAGCACTGGCCATGGGCATTTCGTAGTCGATACCCGATAACACGCACCCCCCCTGGATCCGTATCGGTGGCGTGCCCGCGTCGGTTGTCGTCACGTTCGCCCCCATGGCGCGAAGTGGCGTCGCTATCCGACCCATGGGGCGCCGTGACAAGGACGCGTCCCCGATCAATTCGGTGGAAAACCGTTGCCCGACCAATACCCCCGCCAAGAGGCGCATGGAGGTGCCCGAGTTGCCCAGATACAAAGGCCCGGAAGGGGCCGACAGGCCTTTTGAACCAATACCACATACCTGCATCTTCCCCACTCCCTGGATTTCGACCCGAACCCCCATGGCGCGAAACGCTGCCAGCGTCGCCAGGATGTCCTCCCCTTCGAGGAAACCGATGATTTCCGTATTCCCCGCGGCAATGGCGCCCAGGATAATGGCACGGTGGGAAATGGATTTATCGCCGGGAATCTGTAGCCGTCCCCGAAGCACACCGCCCGGCGTTACGGAAAGAGATAGGGGATTCGTGGAATATTTCATGGCTACCGAATTAGAACCCGTGTGGAACATGCTGGCGCTTCGCGCCAGGACCGAGAAGTGGGGATGGTTTTGGCGGCGTGCGCATCGGAATGTTTGTTTTTCCGATACCGTGAATTTTAGGGCACGAAGCCATGTTTCCGATACACCGGCCGTTCAAGGGCACCTCTAAGATTTCGTTTTTTTGACACATCGAAATAAAACCAGCTTTGACAAAACAGCTTCCTAACCCGGCCAAGCCGGAACCAAAAAGGGGTTTCGCTGCTTCCCAGTCTCCAGCCAGGATCCCTTTCCTCGGAGGCTGTCGCTTCCAGATTCCGCTCCCAGGCTGTAGCTTGCGAGCGGGCGGAAGTTTTTTCGATCGTTTTGCCGAAGATTTTCCGGGTAAGGAACCACCCCGGCGAAGCCGGGAGCAAGACCTTCCAGGGTTCATGGAAGCAAAATGTACTCATCGAGGCCTTCCGGTGTTTGGGGGGGATCACGAGAATATATCGGTGGTAATGCTTTTGATCCAACTTCTTGCATAACGCGCCTCCAATTCCCGATCGATTTTGCTTGCCTTGAGTGGCGAGTAACCGCCGGCACCCTCGACTTTTACGATTTTCCCTTGTTCCAGGCGATAGACCATGGCGGCGGAGATCCCATGGGTCGGCGTTATCAGGCTGTAGCAGGTATTGACGAACGAGGGTTCGGCAGGTGAATTGCCGTTGATCGAGGCGGCTACCGCGGCGGCGCATATCTTGGCCGCGGAGTTGGCGGCATAGCCCGATTTCGGCAATGCGCCTGCCATGCAGGCGTCTCCGATGACATGTATTCCTGGGTGTAACGTGGATTCGAAGGTTCGGTGATTGACGGGACACCAGCCCGACTCATCCACCAACCCCACCCGCTGGGCGATGACACCGGCCCGCTGGGGAGGGATCAGATTGACCACCGCGCCCTGGTATGTGGCAAATTCGGTAAATAGGGTGCGGGTTGCGGCATCGGCCCGAATCACACGCCCATCCTGGGCATCGGGGACCCATGTAATAACGCCGGGGTAATATTCCGCCCAGCCTTGCTCGAATAGTGCTTGCTTGGAAAAGTCATCGTTGGCATCCAGGATGATGATCCTGGATGCGGGTTTTTCGCTGGCAAGATAATAGGCGATCTGGGAGGCGCGCTCGTAAGGTGCCGCGTGACAGCGGAATGGTTTCGGCGGAACCGAGATGAGGACCACGCCACCGTCTTCCATTTGCGCCAGTTGGCGGCGTAGCAGCAATACCTGCTCCCCGGTGCGCCATGCGTGTGGCAAGACCGTGGTGACGCCCTCGTCGTAGCCATCGATATCCTCCCATCGGAAGTCGATGCCCGGCGCGACGATGATTCGGTCGTAGGCCCGTTGCATGCCGCCCGCGGTGATGACCGTTCGCGTTATCGGGTCGATGTCGGTGACTTCGTCGTGTAACACGGAAATACCGTATCCCAGGGCCAACATGTCATAACCGAAACTGATATCGGGGATGGTGCGCTCGCCGCCCAATACCAGATTGCTGCCGGGACAGGAAATGAATTTTCCGTTCCTTTCGAACAGGGAGACGGCAATGGCGGGGTCGGCAAGGCGTAGATATTTAGCGGCTGTCGCCCCGCTGTATCCACCGCCGATCACGGCCACATGTCCCTTGCGGATTGCGCGCCCGAGGGGGGAATAGCCCATGGTCGCGGCGAACCCCAGGCCCAGCCGCTCGAGAAACTGCCTTCGCGAGATTTTGCTGTGGCCATGCATGGCCCGGGGATGCATAACCCGGGATGGATGGTCGAAGTGGTAACGCATTGTCGAGTCGTCGCGCATTTTATGGCTTATCTCTGGCTGGCGTAAAAATTGGCCAGGGCCTCCACATCTTTGGATCGGATCTTTTTCATGAGTTTTTTCATGTATTTATTGACGACTCGCCTTTCTTCGTCGCGATATTCGTCGAGCACGATGCCAAGATGGGCGATGGCCTGACCCGCCAGCCGAGGCGTCTTGGCGTCCATATATCTGCCGCCGTCTTTATGGCACATCTCGCATTTGTCCCGGTGGATCTTTTCCCCTCGTCGAACCAGCCTTTGGTCGACTTCCTGGCGGGGTGAGACCCAGGTCTGGGCGGCGAAATAGCTGGCAAGGGCATCGATCTGTGCATCGGTGTAGCCCCGAGCGAGACGGCCCATGATGGTGGAGGAGCGCTCATCGGTTTTATATTGCAGCATGATGGTACGCAGATAGTCCTTGTTGAGTCCGGCGATGCTTGGCATGTGCGGGGCGCTGACGCCCTTGGTGCCGTGACAGCCCCCACAACCGTCCGCCAGCACACTGTAGAGGATTTCGGCACAGTGGCTCTCTCCGGCGCCAAGGGTAGTAAATAGGAGCAATAAGCCAATTGTCCTTTTCATGTGATGATCGATCTTTGATTTTTCGCGCGGCTATTTCCATTCGGTTGCCGGTCTTCAAGCGCTGATCCGAGATCCCGTTTTGGGAAAATCGTCGCTCGGGAGCATCGAAATCCCTATCCATCCCGCAGGCTTTCGTCCAGCAATCGACGCACTGCTTTTTCGGGAAGCCCGGTGGAGGTGGCAATGATGTCGATGGCCATTCCATTTTCGTACAGGGAGTCGATGATGGTCTTTTTTCCTTTTTCGAGCCCTTCCAGCCTGGCTTCTTCGATCTCCCATTTGGGATACTCGATGACTCCCCATTCGGATCGGATGCGGTCGATGTGCTTGTCGAATCTGCGCCGTTCTTCCTCACTCATCTTCAGGTAGTCGAGTTTTTCCTTCAGCGCCCCGATACCGGGGGCCGCGAATTCGTCCAGGACCTCGTTATTCTTGAAGGCATACATCCACTGGTCCAGGTCGTCTCGGATGATATTCGGGAAGCATTTCACGGGGATGAGGTAGTATTCGGGGAAGATATTGGCTTCACCGATTCGCAGATCACCGATCAGGGATTTCTTCAATGTCACGGATCTTCGGGTATGGAAACTCGTGAAATCGGTCTTGCCGTGGTAGATGTAATCGTCATCGTCATTGCTGATGTCGAAGTAGAGAAGGCTCACGGAATAGACTTTTTTGAGGTTGGCATATGGCTCGTCGAGTTTCAGGTTCTCGACGGTGGTCTTGGCCGCGCCATGGGCCAGGCGTTTCAGGTAGGCTATCTCGGAGAGGTATTGCACCTCGACGATGATCCTTTCGCTATCTCCGTTGGCACCTTCGGCCTTGGCCAGCAAGTCGACGCGGTTGTATTTATCTCTGTCATCGCGTTGATTGCCCTCGTTCTCCAACATATCGAGGATGGCGATGGGGCGTTTGAGCAGGGCCGTCAGGAAGCCTTCCAGGATATCGAAATTGGCCTTGTCGCGGAGAATCGTCTTGATGGCCCAGTCGAAGGTAATGATCTTTCGGGCTGGTTTTTTGGTCATGGTTTTTCCCTGCGATCTCGGATAAAAGCAAAACGGATTCCCGAAAAGAGGGAATAAAGAAACATAAACAAATCTAGCCAAGCTTGTGCTCGATCCGACAAGGCATGACCCGGTATTAGTGAAGTGAAATTGGCGCCTTGTAAAACTCGATCCAATTGTGAAGCCGAGCGGGAAACAAGCAAATTATCTTCTTCATTTTCGAATCACACTGACTTGGAGGATTTTTACCCCCGGACATGGCGCATGATGGGCGTATCGTCGAAAATAGGAATGAACCGGCTGATGACGAAATAGAGCACGAATGGCATTGCAAGCAGGCCCATGGCCGTCAATGCCCCCTCCTTTCCGAAAAGCTCGAAATGAAACGGCACGAGGCCCCGTTCCGAGGCGGAGATCATCTGCCCACCGATGACGACATTGAAGCGCATCAAGAGCACCTGCAGCACCACCAGGAGGCACGAGATGTTGGCCAGATACAGCAAGGCCTTTCCTCCTACCCGGGTCAGGGCGATGTAGCCGCCGATGACGATGGGGATGCCCGAGCATACCAGCATCTGGCCGATGACGTAGGTGTAAAAGAGCGGCCCCGAGAGGAGTGGCTCGATCAAGTGCCAGTGGTGACCGTGCTCGTATCGTTTGTACATCACCTCGAGCAATTCGATGGTGATATCGAGCATAAAAGCCAGCCACAGAAATACCATGAGCCATCTGATCATGGCGAAGTCGTATGGCTTCTTGGTCCACCAGCGGATGAATGTATAAAGCAGCAGTAGCATGGCAATGCCGCTGGCGATGGCCGACAGCAGGAAGATCAACGGTTGCAACGGCGTGGCCCACCATACATTGGCCTTCACGGAACCGAAGACGAAGCCCACATAGCCGTGCAACAGGAAGGCCCACGGGATTCCGATGGCGGCCAGGAATCCGATTGCGCGATAGTCCACCCGGGCCGAGGCCGGTGTATATTCCGTAATGCCCAGCGTCGACGTCGTCCACAACATCCGGGGTATCCCGGTGGTCTCCCTCGCCCGCTGCGTGAAATATTGTCGATAGGTAAGCCATACCTCCACCACGATCAGCAACAGATAACTCCCGTATACGTAGCCGAAGATACTCATGGCCGAGGTAAGGTGCGGCGTGCTGTAGATCTCGAAGGCGCGCTGCGGTTGACCAAGATGAAACAGCAATGGCGTCGCGGCAAAACAGCCGAAGCACAAGGTGGCGATGAGGGCGAATTTGGAGATCCCCCGGAAGTCCTCCACGTGAAACACCTGGTAAAGACCCGATACCACGAAGGCGCCGGCTACCAGGCCCGTGATATACGGATAGATGACCACCATCAGGGTCCAATGGATATGGGTATTATTGGGGAACACCCAATTGACCAGGGTGCCGTGGGGCAAGATCCAGTCCGCCGGGATGTCCAGAAACGGCCACATCAGACCACCTCCCTTGGGAGATTGACGTAAAAACACATGCTACCGGTATGCATGACGGGTTTCAGCACCGAATAATCGTCCGTTGCGAACACCCTGGCCGCCGGGCTTTCCGGATCGTTCAAATCACCGAAGCGACGCGCCCCCGTGGGACATACGGTGACGCACGCCGGTAAAAGGCCCCTGGTGACGCGGTGGTAGCACCAGGTGCATTTATCGGCGATATGCGTAATGGGATTGATGAACCGTGCCCCATAGGGGCAACCCTGCACGCAATAGCCGCAGGCGATGCAATGCGCGGGATCCACCAGGACGAATCCTTCCGGGGAGCGAAAGGTGGCACCCACGGGACAGACCTGAACACAGGGCGGTTCCTTGCAATGATTGCATAATTTGGGCACGAAGGCCGCCCACATGGCCGACTCCGCAATCCCCTCGGGCACCTCTTCGGGGAACCCATCGATGCCGGCCCCCGGCGAATCCACATAGATGCCGCGATTCGTCGCCACATACCGTTCCACCCAGGTGCGCGTCACCTTATCGGGAACATCATTCTCCCGCTTGCAGGCCGCCACGCATTTCCCGCAACCGATACATTCATCGACATCGATCACGAACGCATAATTCGGCCTGTCATTCGGTCCAGTTCTCCGTTCCGAGGCCGAGACATCCGGCCAGGGACACGCCATGACCAACAACGAGCCGGTCAGCAGCCTCTCGATAAACGCTCTACGGGGGATTTCGGAGGGTGGATTATTCATGGCTGGTGGTGGCGGAGCACTTGGATGGATTTCTATCATATAAGGCCATCAAGATACACCATTACAGGGACGCGAAAGAAGAAAGAAGGTTCGATTCCGCCAACAATCAGGCGATGAGCAAGGCGTGGATCCTGTGTCCACGGCACTGGTAAAGTCGCAATAGCAGGGATATCACTGGGGGAATTAGTTATCCGTCTACGGGTCGGGTGGATGAGTACCACACCAGGGGCAGCGTAGTGTCATGGAGAAATAGCCGATCGACGGGTGGTACTCATCCCGAACGCTGGAGCCCCACAAAGTCCCACAATACTTCATCCCAATGTTCCCTTTGGAGAGATTTGGTTAATGATGTTGCGAGTCGTTTTGTGATCCGTTGATCAAGAATTGCGCCAGCTTCTGATACGAATTATCGTCGTTGGATGTGCAATGTGCTTCATCGGATATCATGCCAAGCTTTTCTTGCAGCATGTCGAATGGCATCGTCGCGAACGTGGTCATCAGTCGGGGGATCGTTTCCTTCCGGGACTTGCCAGCCTGAAACTCCTTGCTGGACGAAATCCCAACCTTACGAACATCATCCAAGGTTGGGAGAATCGCCTCCTGTCGGAGCTTTTTCTCGAACTCCGCGAGCAAAGCATATCGTTTCGGATCTTTTTCCTCTAGTTCTTGTACGGCACTGGACAGACCGTTTTCATTCCGCTTGGTCGTGTCCCGTTGTACTGCAGATCGTTTTATCGACGGGGCCGATAGTGATTTGATCAGCGTTGTGCTCTTGTTATTCGATACTAGGTCCATAGCCTCACTTAGTTCCTTCTCTGTGAACTTCTCTCGAAGTAACATTATTTCCAGAGCAGCTTGACGTACGCGCTTATTCATTTTAGATCGATCTCTTTCAAGAACTCTTTCGCGACACCGGAAAACTCATCTTTCACATAGTCACGCGCATACGGTGTCTGGAAAATGGAGGTCCCCTCTCTCGAACCAGTGGCGAAGGAATCCGAATGGTGTGCGATATTTTCAAAGACCCGCCAACCGTGTTTCTTTGCGGTGACTTCGACGTCACGACACGACTCTTCTTGTTCTGGTGGCGTATTGGATCTTCGTTTGTCATTAAAGATGATTCCGCCCATATCGAGTTGTTGGTTCTCATGCATAAGCCGGAACTCATTGAGCGATCTTGCGAGAAGAGGAAGACCAATCGTTGCAAGGAACTCCGGTTTTACGGGAACGAAAAGGTAACGACTAGAACGGTAGGCCGCATTGGTCAGAATCGACTCAGTGGGTGCGCAATCTATCAGGATCAAATCGTAGTTTTCTTCAACCTTTGAAATGAACTGAGGAAGGAGTTGAGCTTTTTCGGTGGGATTCTTCAGCGTCCACGCAAGCTCAAGACGGGAAGGCACCAGATCCAACAAACTGCCATCACTCCACTTTTCAAGCTTTGCAATAATATCATTTGGCTCGATTAAGGTAGGTGCGCCGGATATGGCTGATGGTGCGGAAAATTGTTCGAAGATATCGACAATCGTCTTCGTACCAAGCTTACTGATCAATTTGAGATAGTATCGTGCGCCAAGAAAATACTGACTCAAATTTGCCTGCGGATCGAGGTCTATCGCCAAGACCCTTAGCTTTCCAAACCAAGCCGAATACCAGGCAAGATTGAACGTCAGTGTCGACTTGCCAACGCCACCTTTCATGTTTATCAAAGACACAACCGTAGCCATTTGATTCTCCCCCACATTCATCGGACTGATATGTTTTAGACAAGAACTGTGCCAGAAAATTTCCTTTCTGGCACAGTTCTTGTCTAAAACATCAGACTTTGTGTTTTAACACTTTTAAGTTACGCAGCAAGTTAAAACATGAAGTCTAATGTTGCTTTATGTCGTTAGTCTCAGCGTAGCATCTTGAAATCACAGGCACAATTGTAATCAGAAAAACCGATGCCCATATCCAATGTTTGTTGATATTCTGTCCTGTTTGATATTCCATGCTGTTTATGTTTTATGCATTGCTATTCCAGGATCTCGGTTTTGCTTTGGCCCTTGTCGGCTGGACTGAACGGGTACTTCGGTGAGATGATTAAGGAATTCCTCGCTTTGGGATTGACATTAGTGGAATATTCGAGAATAGATGAGGTGTTCGAAGTGGCATGAGAGCTTTGCAAAGAAATGGCGTTCCAACTTTCCGAGCAATCGATTCGCCGACTCATGAAACTTTCGATGTGTCGCAAAAGCGAAATTTCCGAAGCCTTTCTCATCACGAATAGGCAGAACGTCTGCCTAAAAATAATCTCTTTATATTTCAACAGGGGACCCACTTTTTCAGCGTCCCACTCCACCATTGGATTCGGTCACGATAAAACAACGACACCATGGCTAAGAATCTCCTCATTGTCGAGTCGCCCGCCAAGGCCAGAACCATCAATAAATATCTGGGTAAAAATTTCGAGGTAATGGCTTCCTATGGGCATGTGCGCGATCTTCGCCCCAAGGAGGGCGCCGTGGAGCCGGACAATGAGTTCGCCATGCACTACGAGATCATCAAGCAAAGCGAAAAGCATGTCACCGCCATCGAACGGGCCATGAAAAAGGCCGCCAGCCTGTATCTGGCCACGGACCCGGATCGGGAAGGCGAGGCCATCTCCTGGCACCTGGTGGAGTTGCTGAATGAACGAAAGATCCTGGCCGATAAACCAGTGCATCGCGTGGTTTTTCATGAAATCACCAAGCGCGCCATTTCGGAGGCCATGAACAATCCCCGCACGCTCTCCGGGGCGCTCATCAATGCCCAACAGGCGCGCAGGGCCCTGGATTATCTGGTGGGTTTCAATCTTTCGCCGCTGTTATGGAAAAAGATCCAGCGGGGGCTCTCCGCCGGGCGCGTGCAAAGCCCGGCGCTTCGCATGATCGTGGAGCGGGAAGAGGAGGTCGAGGCATTTCAATCCCGCGAATACTGGACTATCGAAGCGGATCTCGCCACGAAGCATCAACCGTTCGTGGCGCGTTTGACGCATTATCGGGAGGAGAAACTCGAACAATTCACCATCACCACGGAAACCGACGCCAGGGAGGCAGAGACGATACTGACAAATACCGCGGCGGAGAGTTTGCTACCGGAAGCACGGGAGCGCGGCGCCGTTGGGATGTTGACTGTGATGGATATTACCAAGAGGCAGCGCAGACGAAATCCCGCGCCGCCCTTTACCACGTCGACCCTCCAGCAGGAAGCAGCCCGAAAGCTCGGTTTCACGGCAGCCCGCACCATGCGTATCGCCCAGCAGCTTTACGAGGGCATGGATACCCAGGATGGACCGGTGGGCCTGATCAGCTATATGCGGACCGACTCGGTGACCCTTGCCGAGGAGGCATTGGTGGAGATCCGGGATTACATCGAGAGGCGTTACGGCAAGGATAAACTCCCCCCGGAGGCCCGCGTTTACAAGACCAAGGCCAAGAACGCCCAGGAGGCCCACGAGGCGGTTCGTCCCACCTCCATGGAGCGGGATCCTTCGTCATTGCGTGGACATATCAACGATGATCAACACAAGCTCTATGAACTCATCTGGAAACGTGCCATTGCCTGCCAGATGAAACACGCTACCATCGACACGGTGGCGGTGGATCTGTCCTGCGGCCCACGAAATACCTTTCGCGTCACCGGTTCCACCATCGCCGACCCGGGGTTCATGGCCGTATATCAGGAAGGTGTGGATGACAAATCCAAGGCGGAGGCCGAATCGGGCGAGGAACGCCATGTCCCCGTGCTCACCGTCGGGGATCGGGTGGATCTTCAAGGTATCCGTCCGGAGCAGCACTTTACCGAACCGCCCCCCCGTTACACGGAGGCAAGCCTCGTCAAATCCCTGGAGGAGTACGGTATCGGGCGTCCTTCCACCTACGCCTCGATCATTTCCACCCTGCAGCAGCGCGAGTACGTGGAGCTGGAAAAGAAGCGTTTCCGCCCCACCGATGTCGGACGCATCGTCAACCACTTCCTGACGGAGTACTTTACCGCTTACGTCAACTACGACTTCACGGCACGAATGGAGGACCAATTGGATGCCATCGCGCGGGGCGAAAAGGAGTGGTTACCGTTGATGCACACCTTTTGGACCTCCTTCAAACAACTGGTGGAGCAAACCGAAACCCACGTTACCCGCAAGGATGTAGGCAAGTCACGGGAACTCGGCCCGGATCCGAGCACGGGTCGAATGGTCCACGCCGGGGTTGGGCGTTATGGGGCCTACGCCAGGATCGACGCCGCGGACCCGGAGGCCAAACCCCGTTTCGCAAGCCTGAGGCCCGGGCAGAGCATCAATACCATTACCCTGGAAGAGGCCCTTGCGCTCTTCAGGCTCCCCCGTGAACTTGGGCAGACCGATCAGGGCGAAAAGGTATCCGTCAGTATCGGACGTTTCGGCCCCTATGTTCGCTATGGCGACAAATTCACCTCCTTGGATAAAGAGGACGATCCCTACACCGTTACGCGGGATCGCGCCCTGGCATTGGTCACAGAGGCCAAGCAGCGGGAAGCCGCGAAACATATCAAGACCTTCGAAAACGGCATTCGAATCCTCAATGGACGATACGGTCCTTACATCACCGACGACACCAAGAATGCCCGTATTCCCAAGGACAGGAATCCCGCGACCATAACCCTGGCCGAGGCGGAGGAATTTCTGGCCAACGCCAAGGCCAGACCCACGCAAACGCGCAAAAAAAAAGTCGCCAAAAAGACCACTAGGAAAACAACCAGGAAAACCGTTCGCAAAGACTCGAAAACAGAAAAATGAACAACAAGAAACCCTTCGTCGCCATCCTTATGGGATCGGACTCCGATTTACCCACATTACAAGCCGCTAAAGATGTTTTGACCAAGCTCGGGGTTCCCTTCGAACTGAAGATCACCTCGGCGCATCGCACGCCGCAGGCGACCCACGACTATGTTCGGGAGGCCGACGCACGGGGCTGCGCGGTATTTATCGCCGCCGCCGGTCTTGCCGCGCACTTGGCGGGGGCCGTGGCGGGCCTCACCTGTAAACCTGTCATTGGAATCCCCATCGACACCGGTCCCCTGCAGGGGATGGATGCGTTACTCTCCACTGTGCAGATGCCGGGAGGCATCCCCGTTGCCACCGTTGCCATCGGCAAGACCGGCGCCAAGAACGCCGCCTATCTCGCCACCCAGATCCTGGCGGTATCCGACCCGGCCCTGGCAGGGCGGTTATGGGAAGAGCGCCGTGCCAATGCCGAGACCATCGAGAAAAAGGATGCCGAATTGCGCCAGGGAGATTAGCATCGAAAATATACGACAGGGGAAGATGGAGCACGGGACGCGGAATCGCCCCTTTGCTTCACGCCGAGGCAATCGCCAACCATCGGGGCGACCCTTCGATGTTGATGTCGTGTATAATTGACCATACTTTCGTTATAGGGATTTTCACCTTGCCCGATCCGCGAATCACCCACCACGCCCGTGCCCGGAAAATCGACTTCGGCGCCATCACCGAATTGGTTCACGATGATATGCGTGCCACCAACGCGCTCATCGAAGAACAGCTCCATTCCGATGTGGCATTGGTAAATCAGGTCGCCCGTTACATCGTTCACAGTGGCGGTAAACGCCTTCGGCCACTTTTGGTATTACTCGGTGCCCATGCCTTTGGCCAGGGAGAGCCGAACCGCATCGCCCTTGCCGCCATCATCGAATTCATCCATACCGCGACCCTTCTCCACGACGATGTAGTGGATGGTTCGGGCTTGCGCCGCGGACAAGAGACCGCCAATACCCTCTGGGGAAACGAGGCAAGCGTCCTGGTAGGAGATTTCCTCTACTCACGATCGTTTCAGATGATGGTCGAGATAGGCAATATGCGCATCATGCAAATATTTGCCGACACCACCAACGTGATCGCCGAGGGTGAAGTCATGCAATTGCTCAACTGCAACGATCCCGAAACCACGGAAGAGCGCTACCTGGAAGTAATTCGCGCCAAGACGGCGAAACTTTTCGAGGCCGCGGCACAGATGGGCGCCGTGCTCCATGGACGTTCCCGGAAAGAACAACAGGCAATGGCCCGCTTCGGACTCCATATGGGGACGGCATACCAACTGGTGGATGATGTGTTGGATTACCGCGGTGACATCCACGAGATCGGAAAGAACGTCGGCGATGACCTCGCGGAAGGAAAACCAACCCTGCCCCTAATCCATGCCATGCGTGTCGGAGAGGAATCCCAGGCTTCCACTATCCGCGCTGCCGTGCGCGAGGGCCAACGGGGAGAGATCGAAAACATTATTCGGGCCGTCGAATCCACGGGGGCGATTGCATACACCGCCGCCGTGGCAAGGACGGAAGCGAACCTTGCATTACAGACACTGGAAACCATCCCTCCTTCCCGATATCGGGATGCCCTGGAAAAATTGGTCGAATTCTCCATCAGCCGTACCTACTAGCGAAGCTTGTGCTCGAACCGACGAAGCATGGCCCGGCATCGGTAAAGCGGAATTGCTGTTCTGCAAAACTCGACTCATTTGCAAAGATGAGCGGGAAATAAACAAATCAAGGAGAATAGGGTGAGCCAAAATGTGCAAACAGTAGAGACCCTATATGGAAATAAAATCACTATTTTCGAGAATGATTTTATCGGAGAAATTATAATAAAACGTGGTATCTACGAAAAGGAAGTACTGGAAATTACAAGGAAGTTACTCGGTAGTATCCCATCGCCCATTGTCCTCGATGTTGGCGCAAATATTGGAAATCATTCATTAGCTCTCTCTGCGAAGGCACATTTAGTGTTGGCATTCGAACCAGTACCGGAAATCTACGGATTATTGGTAAAAAATATAGCCCAAAACAACATTCATAACATACAGGCGTACAACTACGCGTTGTCCGATAGCAACGGAAGTGCAGTAATATTCGTGACAAAAAACAATAACCTTGGAGGATCGAGTCTCGAAGAGAGGGGAGATAACGTTAAACCTGTCAACACTGTAAAAAGGATTGGTGACGAATTACTCGCTGAATTGAATATCAGCAAGGTAGATTTAATAAAAATAGACGTGGAAGGTCATGAATTATTTGTATTGGAAGGATTATCCAAGGCGATCAGAAAACAAAAGCCATATATCATCATGGAATGGGAAGATCCAGAATCCATAGAGAGATTGAACAACTCCGATTTTATGCAAAAGCTGTTTTCGGAATATCACGTATATGTATTGAGCACGAATTTCAATATCAATTATTGGAAATCCAAATCTTTTCCAAAAATACGCCGTAAACTTGCCAGAATTTTCCTACCTAGAAAACCAAGAATATATCCATTCGAACGAAAAATGCGTGGAAATCTATTATTCGTGCCTAACAGGGTGAAAAGAAGATCACTGGAGACCTTGCTTTACCATTCATGATTTCATGAATATAAAAACCATACTTGTCACGGGTGGTGCCGGTTATATCGGTAGTCATGTGGTGCGGCAATTGGGAGAGGCGGGTCTGCGCGTTATCGTACTCGATGATCTATCCAGGGGTTTTCGGGATGCGGTGCTGTTTGGGGATCTTGTCGTCGGCAATACCGGCGATGGTGATTTGTTGCATCGCATCTTCAGCGAATACGACATCGATTCGGTCCTGCATTTCGCGGCCCGCACCGTAGTCCCGGAATCGGTGGCCAATCCCCTCGAGTACTATGGGAATAATACCTGTAACAGCCGGGTTTTGTTGGAAAGCTGCCTGGATGCCGGTGTTCGACATTTCATTTTCTCCTCCAGTGCCGCCGTTTACGGAATTCCCGACGGAACAGTGGCAGAAACCGCACCCACCCGTCCGATCAATCCCTATGGTCGCTCCAAACTCATGACGGAATGGATGCTGCAAGACCTTTCCAAGGCCGGCAATCTGCGTCATGTCACGCTCCGCTATTTCAACGTCGCCGGATCGGATCCCCAAGGTCGCATCGGCCAGTCCACGCCCGATGCAACCTTATTGATCAAAGTTGCCTGCGAGGCGGCCGTCGGCAAGCGTGATGGAGTCACCATCTTCGGTACCGACTTCCCTACCCCGGACGGCACCGGGGTCCGCGATTATCTCCATGTGGAAGACCTCGCCAGGGCCCATCTCGACGCATTGGAATATCTATGGAAATCCGGCGATTCCATAACCCTCGATTGTGGATACGGGCATGGTTACAGTGTACGGGAGGTACTCGACACCGTATCGCGGGTAAATGGCAAACCACTTGCCATCTCCGAGGCAAAAGCCCGTCCCGGTGATCCGCCGTTCCTGGTGGCCGAGGCCAAACGGATACGGGATGTCTTGAACTTTCGCCCCCGTTACGATGATCTTGATTTCATCGTGTCGACTTCCCTTGCCTGGGAGAGATCGACTCTAGCGAAGCTTCACCTCGAACCGACATGATCGAGCCTTGGTAAGGCGGTCTTACCGCCTTGTAAGACTGGAAATTGTGAAGCCGAGTGGGGAGTAAACAAATGAGCGGGGAATAAACGAATCAGCACTTCGCGTCGAGGTCGAAGCGGGATGGCCTTGGCGCACGCATCGGGGTGCTTGCTTTTCCGATACCCCGAGGAATCGGAGCATTCGTAGTAGTTCGGACTACTTCACGATTCGTAACGTCGGGCGCGAGGGTTTACCCGGCGTCGGCGGCTTCGAAGACAAGATTTCCTCTTTTCCAGGCTTGTCTCTTTCCGGTCTCTCTTCCGTCGATCCCTCGTTTTCCAGTGATTTCGCCACTTCCTCGACCTCTCCGCTTTCCCTTCCTTCCTTTCCCCTGGGCCTTTCCTCTCCCTGCAATAGCCCTCCCCGATCATCCCCTTGCGGTTCTTCATGGAACGCCATACCCGCTCCCGTCTCCTTTGCATACACCGCCAAGACTGCATCGGTAGGTATGGATACCGGCATCGACACGCCATTGAAACGCCCGGTAAACGTTACTTTCTCATTTCCCAGGGCCAAATGCTTTGTCGCGTTGTAAGAGACATTCAATACAATCTTGCCATCCTGGGCGTATCCCCCAGGGAGCAGTGCGCCACCTTCGTCTGCATCGGCAAGAAGATACGGCGTCCAGCCATTGTCGATGATCCACTCATGAATGGCACGTATCAGATAGGGACGTGTCGACGTCATGGAGGGAGAGGGGTCTTGTGTCATCGGGATTGAAAAGTGAAATGGATCTTGGGTAAGGGTGAAATGGATTTCGGGTAAACCAGACTTCTGGTAAACCAGACTTCCGATCGAAATATGGCTGGGGTGCCAGGATTCGAACCTGGGTATGCGGGGATCAAAACCCCGTGCCTTACCGCTTGGCGACACCCCAATTTTCACATATCCAAAAATATCGAATATCCAGCTACATAACGTTGGAGAACATGTTCTTGGAGGTTCCGATGGATTGGCATGCAACTTGTAAAAATTATCGAAAAACATTCTAGCGAATGCTTCGCCAGGGAATGATGGTGTTGTTTCTCTTGCCTCGATCATATCACATCACCGGGGTATCCCCCGAATAGCGGAGAGCGATTCCGTCCCCGGGCGACGAACCCAAGCCAGCCTTCGGTCCGTGCGGCTCTCTCTCGCCGACCTCCTGTCTCTCCGATATTCCGCAGCCGCGAAAGCACGCGTTTCGCCTCGGACAGCTCGCGGAAAGGAGCGAACACACAAGAACCGGTACCCGTCATTCGCGGGTCGGTCGACCGGGTATCGAATCGGGCAAGCCATTCCAGGGCCGCGCTCACCTTGGGGTATCGCCGACACACCGCCGCCTCGCAATCGTTCTTGGTCCCCGCGAGCAACGAAGACAACGATAGCGGGGAATCCTCGTCGACGTCTCCCCCCGGCAGAGCGCGCATTTTTATCGGTGGTGTGGCGCGTGTCAAATCGGGCGCGTCGAATATCTCCCTGGTTGCCACGGAACAACCCGGATAAATCACCACATACCAGGGTTCCTCGAATGCCATCGGCGTCAGATCCTCGCCGACGCCCGAAGCGAAACTCGCCTGCCCTCGCACGAAGACCGGCACGTCGGCCCCCAGGCCAAGGCCAATCTCTGCCAGGGTCTGTACACCGAGACCCAATCCCCAAACATGATTCAGCCCTACCAGGGTAGTTGCCGCGTCCGAACTCCCGCCCCCCAATCCCCCTCCCAGGGGGATCCGTTTGGTGACAGAAATATCCACGCCCAGCGGAGTAGCGGCCTGGGATTTCAATACCTTCGCCGCACGTACCACCAGATCCCCTTCCGGGGCAACACCGGGTAGGTCGCTGATCCGTCGAATCTCTCCATCACGACGAACCCGAAGCGTCAAGTCATCACCAAAATCCACGAACTGAAACACCGTTTCCAGATTATGGTAACCATCCGGGCGTCGACCGATGACATGTAGAAATAGATTGAGCTTCGCGGGGGCCGGCCAACGGTAGTCGGCGGCATTCGGTGTGTCTCTCATCGATGCGATTACCTTTTGGGAACTGTCGTCAAAATAAGGGTTCATTCGGCCCCCTGTGTCAGGATAGTCGCCCGGTAAAGTGAATAAGCAAATTCGGTAAAAGGGGGACGGCAAGTAAAAAGAGAATGGCCCATTATAGTCAAGAGTACAAAGAGAAGATTATCGGGGAGATGATGTCACCGAGTGGCAAAAGGGTTGCCGAGATCCATCGGGCCACAGGTATATCGGAAAATACGTTATATAGCCGGAAGAACAGGCATGAAGATATTGGAGAAAGCGATGGAAGACAAACCGGAGCTGGAGAACTGGAATGGAGAGAAGAAGCTGCTGGTATCGACCGAGGCAGCGGGATTGAAGTGTCCTTTGAAAACCAAACGGTCGAATTCTTGAACAACCCCAAGGATGGATTCTCGATGTAGATCGGTGAAAATACCCATCTCGCCCCCGCCGCTGACCGGTGGTTTACTCCTCACTGGAATATCATGGGAGACGAAGACACTTTCGGTCTTCGTTGACAATCCGAAAGCTTCGGATGCGAGCCACTTTCATGAGCGTTAGGTTGCAGCCAATGGCCGCGCTAAGGATAATGTAAAATACCGAGGTGTAAAAGAGGATTGAATTGTACATGATGCCATCGAAACAGTATTCTACTGTTATTGTTTGGTTATCGAGAGCCAAAGGAGGGTGGGTATTTCAGGAGAGTAATTTCCCGGCATTTCGACGCTGTGCCCATGCAAGGATCCCTCGCAACTAAACGGGAATTTGTCATCAATCCTATGTGGCACGTTTCCGATGTATCAGAAGTTAAATTTGGAGATAAACCCTATGAAGTACAGTCCCGTTAAAGCCACCGCGCTTGCCGTGATAATCGGTGCACCCATTGCCACTTTTGCCGCTGAAAGGGCCCCCCTTACCGAAGATGCCGGTTTTTCTGCATTTCAAGGCACCGAGACGATGCAGGTTTCAGGGAATGAATTGAGACGGATATCCGGAAAAGGGACTGAAGAGGGCAAGGAAAAAGATAAGATGAAGGACAAAGACAAGGATAAGGGGAAGGACAAAGACAAAGGCGAGGATAAAAAAGGTAAGGATAAAGGTAAAGAGAGTAAACACTAACGGAAGCTTGTGCTCGAACCGACGAAGCATGATTAGCGTCGGTAAAGAAAAATCGATGCTTTGTAAAACTTGACTCATTTGTCAAGCCGAGAGGGAAATAAACAAATCAAGGATAATGCACATGGCTTTCAGGTAACCGGGTTCTGAATCCGGATGAGTCGTCTGGAGATTAGGATTTGGATACAGGTGGATGTGCTTACTAATCTCTGGAACTTCGTATCCGGGGTAAACCATCGATACGGAGCCAGGACCATAAATTTCAGCGCTCAGGCCGTTCGATTCCAGCCGTGGAGTCGAACGGCCTTTTCGATCTCGAAGGTGGGGTTTCGAATGTGGATTTTTTGGCCCGACGATTCCTTGCTTTCCGCTTGATAGAGCGAGTAAATCGTCCCCGGTCATCCTTGGAAATCTGCTTGAGAGTAAAGTGGCCTTTGGCGATGATCGTCCATGATGGGCTGAATCCTACCTCGGTCCTCGACGACGGCAACAATTCCCCCGAAAGGACATGATGTCCGTTATTTTGTTCATGGGGCTGTCCTAGTCTTCGTCGACAATCCGAAAGCTTTGGAGGCGACCTACCTTGGTTGCGGCCAATGGCTGTGCCAATTCGTTTATTTCCCGCTCGGCTTTACGATTGGATCAAGTTCCATAAGGCACCATTCCGCCTTACCAAGGCTCGATCATGCTTTATCGGTTCGAGCACAAGCCTCGCTAGTTCGCCAGGCATAAGGGGAATCACTTGCGCGAAAGCGAGTACGACCGAGGAACCGGATGCGGGAAAACCGCACGTCCGGGTCTGTGCGGGGGCGCCCAGTGACGGGCGTTCCTGGCGAAAATACCCTGGCGAAAATACCCTGGCGCAAATACCCTTGACAATCTGCCTGTCCCAAAATCTACCCACGAATTTTTCGAGGAGGCATAAACGAACGGGAAATGAACAAACTGGCGGGATGATGAAAAATCGTATTTTTCATCATCCCGTAAACCGCGCTTCATGACAGCAACGGGTCGGAAATCTTCTCTGCCGCGTTTCCCTGAAATCGCTCGACCAAATTTCGCAATTGCTCCGGGGTGCCGATATCCTGCCAATCGCCCGCGTATCGTTCCCCGGTTACTTCATCCCTATCCGCCGCGTGGCGCAATACCTGTCCCAACGGAAAGTTCCCCTCCCAATCGAAAAACAATTCGGGGCGATAAACCCCCAATCCGCTGAACGTCAACCGTTCGCCTTCCTGGTTCGAGACGCGCCCATCCGAGACCTTCTCATGCGAGACCGGCCAATCACCGATGCCCCCCCGGCCTGCCGGCAGCTTGGTAATAGGGGAGGGGATCAGTCCGAAGTCGCCCTTTCTATTGTGGGATGGGTTAGTGACCAGAACGAGGTGCGCCAAGTGGCGGGGCTCGTTCATGAGCCGCGAAAAGGGATAATCCGTCCAGATATCGCCGTTGACGACGAGAAAGGGGTCCTCGCCCAACAATGGCAGGGCATTGCGGATTCCGCCCCCGGTATCGAGGGCACCGACTTGTTCCCTGGAATAGCGAATACGGGCCCCGAATTTCCGTCCATCGCCCAGGGCTTTCTCGATATGGGCGCCCAGATAGGCATGGTTGACGACGATGTCTGCATACCCCTCGCGGATCAGACGACCGATGAGGCGCGCCACCAAGGGCCGACCACCCACGGGGAGCAATGGTTTTGGAATGGTGTCGGTAAGAGGCCGCATCCTTTCCCCCCTACCTGCTGCCAGGATCATGGCCTTCATGGGGATGTTGTCGCAAACAGAATGGTATCTTACGAGGGGCCGCTGGTTTCGGTATTGAACGATATCGACCACGGTACTTCCGGAAGCGTCGCCCCGGGTGCCCGAGTGGCAAGGTGGTCATTCTTAGGCGTTCGTGGGTTTCTCGGGCGACAATGGTTCCCTTCCCTTTGGCAACCGATAGACTTCATGTTTTAACTTGCTGCGTAACTTAAAAGTGTTAAAACACAAAGTCTGATGTTTTAGACAAGAACTGTGCCAGAAAATTTCCTTTCTGGCACAGTTACTTGCAAGTTAAAACATATCAGTCCGTTCCCCGTGAAATCTCGAACAAAACGATGAAAGATTTTTTCGAAGAGCCTGGTTTATTTTATCATGGTACCAGACTCGGTCGACTCTCGGCACTTTCCTGCCTTACCGCTGCCTTATGTGGCGATAACGAAAAGCATACCCTTTCGTCGATCGACCGGGGCTCCTTGAACATGCCGAAAACATGCCGAATCAGGCCTCGTCCGGTCCGAGGCAGGGCCTCGCTAACCATTCCGGATCGGAGAATTTTCCTTTCCAGCTCGAATTTCGGGGTAAATCGATATGCGTATTTTGCTCATGGCGACGGCATACAATGGCCTGACGCAACGGGCCCATCGGGAGTTGACCGCCCTGGGTCACGAGGTCTCCGTGGAATTGTCGCTATCCGATGAGGCGATGCGGCAGGCCGCTCTGCTCTTCAAGCCAAGTCTTATCATCTGTCCCTTTCTGAAGGATCGCATCCCGGACGATATCTGGGAAAATCATACCTGTATCATCATCCATCCGGGGATCAAGGGAGACAGAGGGCCGTCGTCCATGGATTGGGCCATGATGGAAGATGTGGAGGAGTGGGGTGTCACGGCGTTGCAGGCCGCGGCAATCATGGACACCGGGGATATTTGGGCATCGAGGACCTTCAAGCGCAGACCCGTCGACAAGGCGAGGATGTACCGGTATG
Source organism: uncultured Thiotrichales bacterium (assembly GCA_964610175.1). Classification (GTDB taxonomy): domain Bacteria; phylum Pseudomonadota; class Gammaproteobacteria; order HK1; family HK1; genus CAZSVE01. The sequence goes on along the minus strand of CAZSVE010000007.1, from coordinate 23,573 downwards.
AAATCATGGAGGCAGGCATGGAGGTGATCATGGACACGATCAAGCGTTTCTCTACCGGAATCTATTTCCCCGAGACGCTGGACTATGGCAATCCGGATGTCAAGGGAAAACTGCGTCCCCCCATGACCCAGAAAGATAGAAGGATCGATTGGAAACGGGATGGCGTGGACACCATCATCAGGAAGGTCTATTCCGCCGATAATCAACCCGGCGTGTTGGATACCTTATTGGACGAGGAATATTACCTCTATGGCATCCATCGCGAGGGGAGACTGCTGGGAGACCCCGGCCAGATCATCGCCAAGCGCCAGGACGCCATTTGTATCGCGGCCATCGATGGCGCGGTGTGGATATCGCACCTGCGAAAGAGGGACGCCGAGGGCGAAAGGTATTTCAAATTACCGGCCACCAGGGTATTGGCCGATAAGCTGAAAGATGTGCCGGAGCGTCCCTTGGATGTCCTATACAAAGGGGGCATCAAGGAATCGTTCTTCGATGCCATTTGTCTCGGTTCCGCCGATACCTACAATGAAATTTGGTACCACGAAGAAAACGACGTGGGTTATCTCGCCTTCGATTTCTACAATGGCGCCATGGATACCGAGAAATGCTATCGACTTCGCGACACGTTCCTGGCGGCGCGCAAACGCCCTACCAAGGTCATCGTGTTGTCATGCGGCATGGATTTTTGGTCCAATGGGATTCATCTCGGTGTCATCGAGGCCGCCGAAGACCCGGCCCGGGAGGCCTGGAGGAACATTAATGCCATCGATGATCTCGTTTACGAAATCATCACCACCGATACGCACCTCGTGGTCTCCGCCATGCTGGGGAGCGCGGCGGCAGGCGGACTAATCATGGCCCTGGCCGCCGATCGAATCTATGCCCACCACGGCATCATCCTCAATCCCCACTATAAAACCATGGGTCTTTACGGCTCCGAATATTGGACGTATCTGCTGCCCAGATGGGTCGGGCAGGAAAAGGCCATGGATCTCACCGAGAATTGTTTGCCGATCACCGTCGAAGAGGCCCATGACATCCTATCGATCGATGGCATCATCTACAATGATGGCTATGACTTTTATCGCCATGTGGCGCTGCTCGCCGAACAACTGGCCCGGGCCCCCGATTATGACATGCAGATTCGATTGAAGGCGGAACAACGTCGATTGGACGAGGAGAAAAAACCGCTTACTGCGTATCGGGAAGAGGAGCTGGCCGAGATGAAAAAATGCCTTTATGACCCCAATCACATCTATCCCCAGTGTGGCGTCGATTTCCACACGGCGCGACGCAACTTCGTGCATAAGATTCGCCCTGCCGCGACACCGCTTCGCCTCGCCAGGCATCGCGTCGTGGATGGATAGTGTTCCTGGGAGATCCCGATTTCAGCGGCGTTTTCCGAAAAGGGCGATCCGCTACACCGATACCCCATCCAGCCATACCCGTCCCTCGCGAACCTGTAGTCTCCCCGCCTCGAACCGACATAACCCGGCATCGGTAACGCAAGACTGGCGTTTCGTACAATTCGACTTGTTTGCGATGAGCCGGAAATCGACAAGTTCGGTTCCGGCTATGGTCTTCGCCTATGGTAAACTTTCCTCCAGGGTCTCGGAGCAGGGATACTTCCAGTCCAGGACACACTCCGAGTCCATGGCAACCCAGATGCCGAGAACCACGCGTCAAAAAACCAAGGCAGGCCTCGTTGGGAGCTGCGCTCGCACCGAACGAAATCACTCGAAAAATCACTGAAGCAGACAGCCAGATATCATGATGTTACTACCACCCAAGCTATTTTGCGGCAGCTCCATTCCCGATCTCGCCAGTGAAGTCGCACGCTTCCTTGCTGTGGAAATGGGCAACGCCGACGTAAAACGTTTCCCCGATGGAGAAGTAGACGTCAGGATCAACGAAAGCGTTCGCAGTCATGACGTCTTCCTTTTGCAGTCCATCTGCTATCCCGCCAATGACCACCTCATGGAACTGCTGTTGATGATCGACGCCTGCCGACGCGCCTCGGCCGGGCGTATCAATGCCGTTATTCCTTATCTGGGCTACGGTCGCCAGGATCGCGTCACGCATCCAAGGACGCCGATCTCGGCCAAGGTCGTGGCAAACGCCCTAAGCTCCGTGGGGCTCGATCGCGTTATCACCATCGACTTTCATGCCGGTCAATTACAGGGCTTTTTCGACTTGCCCGTGGATCATCTTCAGGCCGCGCCCTTATTGATCGAACGCCTGCGGGAACTCGATTTGCCGGAGTCGGTAGTGGTGTCCCCCGACGCCGGCGGCGTGGAGCGGGTAAGCCGGTTCGGCATGGGATTGGGTGGAACCATGGCCTTGATCGACCGACGTGGCGACAAGGCGAAATCCATGCAGCTCATCGGTGACGTCCGAGATCGGGACTGCCTCATCATCGACGACATGATCGACACGGGGGGTACATTATCCGAAGCTGTGGATCTCCTGATTACCAGCGGGGCACGCAGCGTCCGCGCCGCGGTGACACACCCGGTGTTATCGGGACCGGCAGTAGAGCGCATCAATCGCTCCAAGCTGACCGAGATCATCTGCACCGATACCATCCCATTACCGGTGGAAAAACAGATCGATCGCATTACCGTCGTTTCCGTGGCCGAGCGCCTGGCTACCGTTATTCGGAATGTACACGTGGGGGAGTCCGTGACCCGTTTATCCTATTAGGTGTCACTAGGCAAACACGTTGGTAACGACAGGGTTTGCGCCGATTCGTCGATTCCGATACCCCGAGGAAGGTGGCTATCTCTCTAAAATGATCATACGAACCGCCCAGGATTCGGACCTGGAAAATATTTTGTCCGTGGAACGCGCCGCCTTCGGGTCCATGGAGGAGGCCGATCTGGTCTGTGATCTCCTGGGGGATGCAAGTGCGAAACCGATTCTTTCCCTGGTTGCCTTCCGGGAAGACCGGGCCGTTGGACACATTCTGTTTACCAAGGCACATCTTGCCCCCGAAGCCCCTCTGTCGATTTCGCTCCTCGCGCCGCTCGCGGTGGTCCCCGACGCACAGCGGCAAGGCATCGGCACCGGGCTCGTGGAACGGGGGCTACGGCTTCTATCCGAATCCGGGACCGATCTCGTCTTCGTCCTTGGCCATCCCCGATACTATCCCCGCCACGGTTTCAGGCCCGCGGGTGTCCTCGGGTTCGACGCCCCCTATCCCATCCCGGAAAGAAACGCCGATGCCTGGATGGTCCTGGCGTTTCGGCAAGAAGACATCGGGGCATTCCGTGGAACGGTACGGTGCGCGGACAAACTGAACAAACCGGAATATTGGCGGGAGTGAATTTCGGGGCGATGGGAATCCATTCACGAGACCATGGCAATCCCATGGAGTCGATCCCAGGGAGTCACCACCGACATGGGCAGTTTCGGAGAGAAGAGTTCCGATGATCGCCATCGATGATATCGCTATCGATCATCGCTCCCTGCCATATCTCCTGGACAAGATTCGCGCCGCGACGACCCCGGCGATCAATCCGAAGAGGTGTCCCTCCCAGGAAATATAGCTCCTCACCGGAAGTATTCCCCAAATGATGATCCCGCCGTATAGCAAGATCGTAATGGCAGCCACCGCCAGGGAAAGGAAACCGCGCTCATACCAGCCACGAGCCACCAGAAAACCGAAGTATCCGAAGACAAGGGCACTCGCGCCCAGGTGGTACGACGAACGCCCCAATAACCATACCGCGCTGCCCGAAAGGAACACCACCATGGCGGACACGGCCAGGTAGGTTCGCACCCCGCGTAAGCTGACGAAACTGCCAAGTATCAACAGCGGTACGGTATTCAATGCGGCATGGATCGGACCCACATGCAGAAAAGGGGCGAATGGGATGCCTATTAGCCCTTGCACCGTACGCGGAAGAATACCGAACAGGGATAGATAGTGTCCCATGAACAGATTGGCGATCTCGATGATCCAAACGACGGCGACGAGTGCAATGGCGGGACCGAATCTAGTAGAGAGAATGTATTTCATTGGAATATTTTCTTAGCGTGGGCTGTTGGCTGCGACCAGAACATGTTAGCGCTTCGCGCCAGGACCGAAGCGGGATGGGTCTTGGCGCACGCACCGGTTTTCTCGGGATTTTTGGTTTTCCGATATCCAACCCGGCAAAGCCGGAACCAAAACATTTGGATGATGCCATCGTCAATCCAAGCACTCCCCTGTCATCTCGACCGAAGGGAGAGATCTTCCGACTTGGCGGACACCCCGAACGCGAAGGATTTCTCGCGCAGCGAAAAATGACGAACCACAGATTTTTGTGCGTTTTTCTCGAGATTTTTCGAGTAAGGGCAAAACATTATGTCTAAATGGATCGCCCAAAGGGATCGTCTCCGAGGCTTTCGGGTGGCGAACGAAGACCGGATGTGTTTTCGTCTCCTGTGTGATATTCGAGCCTGGGACAGGCCAGCGACAGAGACAGCATGGGTATTTTTCATCGATCCGCGTCAAGAATCCATCCTCGGGGTTGGTTCAAGGATTCCGACGGTTTCGGAAAACTCGACGCATTTGCACGGCACTTATATCACCAATGCTCCTGTTGCCATATTTTCAACGGATCCCGGAAACCATCGTGGAAATATGGAAGGTATCCGCGTTTCTACAATCATCATTTTGGCACCGCGGGGAAGATATCGTAGACGAGGACGTTCCTTCATCCACGCCAACACCCGATTCGGGTTGAATCCAAGCAGATATTCGTTTATTTCCCGCTCAGCTTCACGAATGCGTCAAGTTTTACAAAAACCAGTTTTGCGCTGCCAAATACCAAATCATGCTTTGTCGGATACGGCAGCGCTTTTCGTCATCGCGCTGCTTTTTTGTGCCATCCTTGCGTATGGTGCCCTCGAAGCAGGATAGACTCGACTCCACCATAGCCGCGACCGAAGATGAAAGCAGCAGACGAAATAACGCCGACGGAGACGACTGGCACGGCGGATCCGGCTGTCGGCGATGCGAAGGTCGCGCCTCCCCCATCTTCCACCCTCCCCGTACCTACCAGGAAAGAACTGCTCGAATTTCAGCCGGACGCCGTGGTATTGGAGCATCGTTCCCTCCCCGGCGGGGCAAGATGGACCCTATATGCAATACTATCCCTGATAACCAGTGTTATTCTCTGGGCGTCGCTGGCCGAAGTGGATCGCATCATCACCGGGCCAGGGAAGCTGATTACCACGGCGGCCACGGTCGTCGTCCAGCCATTGACCACTTCGGTGATCCGTACCCTGGACGCCAGGGTGGGTCGAATCATAGACGCAGGCCAGGTATTGGCCACCCTGGATCCGACCTTTTCCAAGTCCGATGTAGTGAGGTTGAAGGAAAGGTTCCATGGCCTCACCCACGCCGTCGACAGATTGCACAAAGAACTCGATAACGATCCACTTCCCCCGCCAGGGCCCGACGCATCCCAGGCCCAGTCCATCGAATACCAGATATATACGCGCAGGCAGTCCCAGTATCGAAGCAAAATCGCTGCCTTCGATAACAATATCCAGCGACTCATCGCGAAACTGGAGACCAACCACCACCACAAAGAGGGATATAAGGAACGTGTCGCGGTTCTGAAGGATATAGAAGCCATGTACGAAAAGATGACGCGCGCCAGGCAAGGGTCCAACCTGAAACTCCTCATGGCCAGAGAGCATCGCATGGAGAACCAAACGGAATTGACGCGACTTGACCGGGAAAGGAAAGAGATATTGCACGAGCTTGCCACCGAACGGGCCAACCGCGAGGCGTTCATCGCGCAATGGATGCAGGAAATCGGCGCAAAACTCTCCGAACAACGCCTGGAAAAGATCAGCGTCGAGGAACAACTACGCAAGGCACAACGCCTCAACAGTCTCGTCACCTTACATTCTCCCGTGGATGCCGTGGTGCTCGATGTGGCGAAACGTTCCGTCGGTTCCGTGATCCGGGAGGCCGAAACCCTGATAACCCTGGTTCCCGTGGATGTGCCTCTGGAGGCGGAAGTGGAAATCTCCTCCAAGGATATCGGCAGGATCAGGATCGACGACAGCGTGCGCATCAAGCTCGACCCGTTTCAGTACCAGCGCCATGGAACCCTGAAAGGGCGCGTGCGCACGGTCAGTGGAGACGCCTTTACGCGAGAGGTCCTCGGCAGGGAAGAGGCATTCTTTCGTGCCAAGATCACCTTGCTTACCACCAGGCTGGAAGACGTCCCGGACGACTTCAGGCTACTGCCCGGAATGACACTAACCTCCGAGATAAATATCGGAAAACGAAAGGTAATCTCCTATTTCCTCTATCCCGTCATTCGGGCCCTGGACGAGAGCATCAGAGAGCCGTAATCCCCGACGTCTCCGAACCAGGGCATCAGAGAACCATGATCCCCGGTATCCCGGACGGGAAATCATCTTTCTTGCCGATTGCGCTATACTCCCTGAAAATCACCCACCCGAGGAATAATGCCTATGAGCACCATTACCTATGAAGAAGTACTCTCCCTGTTTCAGGAAACCGACCGCCGCTTCAAGGAAACCGACCGGCAAATCAAGGAACTCGGGCGTCAGATCGGCGGCCTGGGCGACAAGTTCGGCTATTTCACCGAAGGTATGGCCCTGCCTTCCATGGAGCGCATCTTGACTGAGCAATTCGGCATGACCTTTATCATGCCCCGGGTGCGCATCCGCAAGAATAGCGAGGAAATCCAGATCGATGTCTTGGCCTACGCCAACGCCGATATCAACCGCGCGGTGGTAGTGGAGGTGAAAAGCCGAGTGAAGATGGAAGCCATCCGGCAGCTGCAAAACATCATGGAGCGCTTTCGCGAACTCTATCCCGAGCACGAAAACAAGGAGATAATCGGGATTCTCGCGGGCGTGGACTGGGACTGGGGTGTTGCGGAGAAGACGCGGGAGGTGGGTTTCCTGACGGCGTCCATCCGGGACGAGATATTCCAGCTGACTGCCCCCGAGGGTTTCCATGCGCGCAAATGGTAAAGATAAGAAGGTAAAATGCACGATACGCCACGCCAGCTACTCGAGCCACGCGTCTACCGCGGCGACATCCTTCTCCGACAAGGTGCCCGCCGCTTGCTTCAGGTGCAACATATCCAGGAGATAATCATATCTGGCGCTCGCATAATCCCGCTTTGCGCGAAACATATCGCGTTGAAAATTCAACACATCCAGCGAGGTCCGCATCCCCACCTGAAACCCCTTCCTGGTGGCATCGAGGGCGATTTCCGTGGATTGCAGCGCCTGTCGTAATGCCTTGACGCGCGAGACCCCGGATACCACGCCCAGAAATGCATCGCGCGTCTTCCGCTCCACGCCGCGCCTCACCCTAACCAAATCCTCCACCGCTTGACGATGGCGGTGCATCGCCTCTCGGGACTGAGATACGACAAGTCCCCCTTCGTAGATCGGAAGATTCAACTGCAGCATAACGCTCGATATCCTGGTATCGATATGCCCATACTGACCACCGCCGGTGGATGCGCGATTGTGCGCCCCCACCAGATCGAGCCTCGGCAGATGCTTCGCCTTTATGCGCTGGATCTCGGCCATGGCCACCTTTTCGGCCTGGCCGCTTACTGCCAGCTCCAGGTTCCCCTCCAGGGCGACCTCCATCCAACGCGCCACATCATTGGGCTCCGGAAACACCAGCTGCATCTCCTTCCCCAGGGTATCGAGGCTCACCGGATACTCCCCTGTCACTTCCCGCAGGGCCTCATTGGCATTATCCAGCTCGATCTTCGCATCGACGCTCCGCGCCACCGCGATATCGGACCCCGCCCTGGCCTCCTGGACATCCGTAATGGCGATAAGTCCAACGTCGAACCGTTGCCGCGCCTGACGCAATTGCGTCTTCGCCGCCTTCTCCTCCGCTTGCGCAAAGACCACACCGTCCATGGCCCGCAACACATCGAAATAACGCTTCGCCATCCGAATAATCAACTTCTGGCGGGCAAGTGCCAGGGTAAAATCCGCCTGCTTCATACCCATCTTCGCCTTATCCAGTTGCACCCAGGACTCCTTGTGATAGATGGGTTGGGTAATGGTCAGATCGAACCCCTTCTCGGTAAAAAAATATCGCCCCCTCCTCCGCATGATCCCCCTCCGTGACTCCTCATCCTTCTTCGCTGCGGAAACGCTCAATTTTATATTCGGCAACAGGGACGCCCGAGCCTGAGGGGCCAATTCCTGACTTGCCCGATTGGCCGCCACCGCGCCTCGATATTCCGCATCATTCTCCATGGCCAAGACATAGATCTCCCATAGACCGTCCGCCATGGATACCGAAGAAGACAACAAAAATAGGATCGGAGCCAAACCAGCAATTAGGAGGTTCGGGGGATATCCAACAAATCTTTGCCTCGGGCCGAAGGAGCGTGACTCGGTATTAACGGTCATGTAGTGGATTCCAGCACCCCGGATGAAAGAGCGCTTGCTGTTTCATGTAACTGAAGCCGAATTACTGTTTTGTGAAGTTGGATTCATTTGCGAATGATGAGAGGGAAATAAGCAGAATAATTCGTCTACCGAAGCTTCGCTGGAATTTTGATTTGTGAGTGGATAAAGGCTATGGTGGGATTCCCTGAATCGGGATGTTCGCGTATCGGAGAAACAAAACTCTCCAAAGATCTACTCCAAAGGGGCATTATATTCCGCACTTTCAAAGTATTGGAAAAATGAAAACCCCCATCCCAAGAAAACCGGTGCACACGCCAAGACCGATCCCGCTTTGGTCTTGACGCGAAACGCCAATATGTTCTCCAAGAATCTCACGCAACCTGGAAACTTGACAGAAAATCACGAAACGATATGTCCGCTGTAAATCAACAACTGACTCTGGAAGAGATCTCGGAACATGTGCGTGCCCACATGGGCGAATGGCTCGCCGAAAAAAGCCTTGCCAAACCGCCAGCAGTATATGAGATCGAACTTCGGGAAAGAATGGTCCGGGTAGAGGAAGAACTCAAGCATCAACGGGAATTGATGAAGCAGGGTTTCGACCTCATGGAAAAGCGCTTCGAAATGATAGACAAGCGCTTCGAGGATATGAACGGTCGCTTCGAGGATATGAACGGTCGCTTCGAGGATATGAACAGTCGCTTCGACATGCTAACCAAGCGTATCGACCGATTCATGATCTGGTCTTTTGGCATCACCATGAGCGCTGCATTTTTGGTGATTGGCGCTTTGAAACTATTGTGATTTATGGCTCTCGATACCAAATCATGCTTCATCGGCTCGAAGCAAAGCCTTGCCAAGTATCGATTTGGTGGGCCCGGTAGGACTCGAACCTACGACCGACGGATTATGAGTCCGCTGCTCTAACCAACTGAGCTACAGGCCCGACTCCAGCATCGAATACTGTTGTACCACGGAGCCAAATCCAGCGCAATAGCTTCTCGCTAATGGGCAATCAATCGAGAAAACTACGGAGATGATCGGATCGGCTAGGATGGCGTAGTTTGCGCAATGCCTTTGCTTCGATTTGACGAATGCGCTCGCGGGTTACATCGAATTGTTTGCCGACTTCCTCCAATGTGTGATCGGTATTCATCTCGATTCCGAAGCGCATACGCAGTACCTTGGCCTCGCGCGGCGTAAGTCCGGAAAGTACGCTCTGGGTCGCTTCTCTCAGCCCCCAGAAGGTGGCGGAGTCGCTGGGGGAGGTAACGTGCGCATCTTCGATGAAGTCTCCCAAATGTGTATCTTCATCGTCTCCGATGGGGGTCTCCATGGAGATGGGTTCTTTTGCGATTTTGAGCACCTTTCGAACTTTATCTTCCGGCATTTCCATCCGCGCGGCAAGCTCTTCCGGTGTAGGTTCCCGCCCCATTTCCTGAAGGATTTGGCGCGAAATTCGGTTGAGTTTGTTGATGGTTTCGATCATATGCACCGGAATACGGATAGTTCGGGCTTGATCGGCGATTGAACGCGTGATGGCCTGTCGAATCCACCAGGTGGCATACGTGGAAAACTTGTATCCGCGCCGATATTCGAATTTATCGACTGCTTTCATCAAACCGATGTTTCCTTCCTGGATGAGGTCCAAAAATTGCAGTCCCCTGTTGGTGTACTTCTTGGCGATGGAAATGACGAGTCGGAGGTTGGCTTCCACCATTTCCTTTTTCGCTCGAAGCGCTTTTGCCTCTCCAATGGACATTTGGCGGTTTATATCCTTGATCTCGCTGATGGTAAGCATGCATTCCCTTTCCAGGACAGCGAGCCTGTTTTGCAATCGCTGTATTTCCTGCGCGTGTTCAACGAGCGATGGAGCGTAGGGGAGGTTCTTTTGCACGAATTCATCGACCCAATCGGGATCGGTCTCTTTGCTTGGGAATGTCGCTACAAAATCCTTGTGCGGCATTCTCGCCTCCCTGACACAGATATTCATGATGGCCCGTTCGTAACCACGAATTTGTTCGACGACGATGCGCAGGTTTTCCGTCAGACGTTCAATGAGTTTGGGAGATAGTTTGATATCCTGGATTCGAGCGGCGAATTCTTCGCGACATTTCGCGCAACGAGAATCCAATGAGCCATAACGCGCCGTCAGCTTGCAAAACTTCTCGTACAGCGTCTCGATCTCTTCACACCGGATACGTACTTCCTCCGGATCCGGACCATTGTCGATGCTTTCTTCGTCGCGCTGGTCTCCCTGGACATCGACCCGATCGACTTCGGTTTCTTCATCATCCTGTTCATCATTGGAAACCAATGCTACTTCCTCTTCCTCGGGAAGCCCTTCCTTGTCGACCTCTTCCAATATGATGTCCTGTTCTTCCTCGGCTTCCTTGTTGGCGAATCCGATAATCAGATCCCCAAGCTTGGCTTCTCCGTCGATGACCTTTCGATACTCGTTGAGTAACTCCAAAACGGTATGGGGATAACTGGAGAGAGCCGCCAGGGATTGTCCCAGGCCTTCTTCGATGCGCTTTGCGATTTTGATTTCACCCTGGCGCGTCAATAGATCCACTGTACCCATCTCACGCATGTACATACGTACCGGGTCGGTGGTTCGTCCGAATTCACTGTCCAGGTTCGCCAGGGCCGCCGCGGCTTCCTCGGCATCGTCTTCATCGGGTTCGACAGCATTTTCCAACAGCATCAATGCATCGGCATCAGGGGGCACTTCGTGCACGGAAATGCCCATATCGTTGATCACGCTGATGATGTCCTCTATCTGTTCCGGATCCACAATCCCTTCCGGCAGATGGTCATTGACTTCGTGATAGGTTAGATAGCCCTGATCTTTCCCTTTTGCAATCAGTAATTTGAGCTGAGATTGTTGCTGGTCGAGATCCATGATTCTTTGATTTTCTCTATTGGTAAGTAACACGCGAGGATACCATTGAGCGGTGCCATCAGGTCGGAATTCGGGATTTTCGCCGATCCCGAATCAACCGATGACAGCGGATGTAAAACATAATTGACGCAAGGGAAAGGTCTGGCCCGGTTGAAGACCCGAGCTGGTTGGTCCGAGGATGAAAGCCATGCTCGAATCTCGACTTCGATGGAAAGAAAGAACCATGATTTTGTGATCGCGAATTTTCCATCGTGTCTCTCCATCAAGGCAGAGTATTTTATTCAGGGCTTTCGGGAAAGAAGCAGATCATGCCGGGGATTTGCCAATCCCGAGAACGACACGTTCACGCTTCGCTTTCGCGCCAGGACTGAAGCGGGGTCGGCCCTGGCGCACGCGGTTCTCTCGGGATTTTCGTCTTTCCGATATCCAACCCGACATCGCCGGAACCAAAAATCCTCGCTCGCTCCCAAGCCAGCTTGGGAGCGTGGATCATGTAAAGTCACAGCTTTCGGAAAAGCGTTCCTACGCTTGCCCCTGGGAATCAGTGAGAATTTTTTTGATCGTTTTGTCGAAGATTCTCCAGAGAAGGGACCAGCGAAGCCTGTGCTCGAACCGATGAAACATGATTTGTATCGGTAAAGCAAAACTGGCGTTTCGTAAAACTTGACTCATTTGCGAAGCTGAGCGGGAAACAAACAAATCAAAAGGGAAGTCGAAATACGATCATTGCTGCGTACGGTACACTTTCATGGCAACTTGCGATGGAGCTTCATGCCTCCGGTGCCACGGTATGGCGCAGCAGACGAGAGAACTCCCGCTTTTCCTCTTCGTTCAGCGGGGATTCCATGGACTTCTGGATAAGATGCTCGTAGCGTTGTTCTTCCCAAAGCCGCCATAGTTTATCGAATGCGTCCGACAACTCCCTTTCCAATCCTTCAACGAGCAGTGGCGATCCTTGCGCGGCCAGTTTCGCAAGATGCACCCCGGATTCTTTGTCTCGGAAATGCTCGATGAGCCCACCGGTAGAAATATTGGGGCATTTTGCGAGTACATCAAGTATCTCTACCAATAATGGGATACCCGGCAGTGCCAATGTACGCAGGCGTGCCTCATCGATGGCAGGTCTTGCCACGCATGGATTGTGCAATAACAATGAAATGATCTTGCGCATCAACGAAGGTGCCACCCGTGAGCCCGGTTTCCTGACCACGCTTGTTCTTCCCATATTCGTGCTTCGGCTCCGGCGCTGATTCTGGAGCCGCGTTGGTTCCGATTTCCCTGCAAGTTGTGCGTCTAGATTCGTGCGTTCCAGGCCTGATAGATCACTCAGGTGGGATAGACAAAGTTCCCGAAAAGCCCCGGGTGGTAATCGTGAAAGTAGCGGTTTGGCCAGCTCCACAAGGCGCGCCTTGCCATCCAGGGTCGATCTATCCACCTGTGCGAGCAGGTGTTCGAAAAGAAAACCGGCAAGGCTGGTAGCCCTCGATAGCTCGGCCTCGAAGGCATCTCGTCCGACTTTTCCGATGAAGCTGTCTGGATCTTCCCCTTCGGGTAGGAACATAAACGAGGCCTGCCGTCCATCCCGCAACAAGGGAAGTGTCGTCTCCAAGGCACGCCACGCGGCTTTGCGCCCGGCGGTATCGGCATCGAAGCAAAAGGCAACCTCCGGTACGGTGCGGTAAAGACGATTAAGGTGAGTGGCGGTAGTCGCCGTACCCAGTGTCGCCACTGCGTATCGAACTCCCTGCTCCGCCAGGGCAACCACGTCCATGTATCCTTCGACGACCAGGAGGCGTGATAACGTGCGGGATGCCTGCCGGGCCTGGTATAGACCGTATAGTTCACGACCTTTATGAAATATAGGTGTTTCCGGTGTATTCAGGTACTTTGGCGTTTCCTCTCCCAATACACGACCGCCAAAACCGATGGTGCGCCCTCGTCCATCCCGGATGGGAAATACGATACGATCCCGTAATCTGTCATAGGGTTCTTTCCCATCTTTTGCGGTAATAAGGCCTGCTTCGATCAATCGCCTACGCGCCGTTTGTGTTTTCCCGAAGGCCCGTAGCAGCGTATCCCAGCCGGGTGGCGCGTAGCCGATATCGAATTCGGAGATGATTTCCGTGCCAAGCTGGCGATGCTTCAGATAGGTGATGGCCTTGGGGGCTTGTGGATGCGTCTGTAGCTGTCGTCGATAAAATCGGGCAACCTCGTCCAGGATCCCGTAGAGGGAGGACACATCCGTGTTATTCGTGCCCCTCGCCGACTCGTCCGACTCTCGCGGTACCTCCATACCAATTCGTTCGGCCAGGGTACGCACCGCATCCACGAAGTCCATGCGCGCATACTCCATGAGAAAACCGATAGCCGATCCATGGGCCCCACAGCCGAAACAATGGTAAAACTGTTTTGTGCCGCTGACAGTAAATGAGGGAGTCTTCTCATGGTGGAAAGGACAATTTGCGATATGCTCACGACCCCTTTTTTTGAGGGGTACATGCTCATCGATCACCTCGACGATATCGATTCGGGATAAAAGACCGTCGACAAACGATTGGGGAATACGGCCCAGCATATTTCCACCCTTCGATACAAGGGAGAGATCCGCTTTTCGGAAGACAGAAAAAGGCCAATCGGTTCAAGAGTCAATGGATTTTGGTGAGCCTTTCCTTCACCTTCGCGCTCACCGCGCCCATATCCGCTCGGCCTTGCAAGCGAGGTCTCAACAAGGACATGACCTTACCCATATCCTTCACGGATCCGGCGCCGGATTTTGCCATCACCTCACTTAGCAGGCGATCGATCTCAGTTGCTGTAAGAGGGGTTGGCATGTACGCCTCGATCACCGCTATCTCGAATGCCTCCTGATCCGCGAGATCGGGACGTCCTCCTTTCTCGAACTGCTCCCGTGAATCCCGCCGTTGTTTTCGCATCTTTTCCAGGATGGCGATCAACCCGTCGTCGTCCAGCGCGGTGCGGCTATCGACTTCCTGCTGTTTGATGGCGGCGCTCACCAGCCGCAGAACACCGAGATGCCTTTTATCCTTGGCTTTCATGGCCACGGCGGTATCTTCCTGAATGCGTTGTTTCAAGGTGCTGGCCATTAGTGTTCGGGTGGCGGCTGGTCGGAGTGGGATAAATGGGCAGGGTTATCGCGTGTTCCCGGCCCCGAAGCGGCGCGCGGGCTGTTGATATTGTTGCCCTCGCATGGTTCCGCCGGCGCGGCGCATGGAATCGCGGGCTACTTTCTTGAGGTGACGCTTCACTGCAGCCGCAGCTTTGCGCTTTCTAACACTGGTTGGCTTTTCATAAAACTCGCGGCGGCGCACTTCGGTAAGGACTCCCGCCTTCTCGCAGGCGCGCTTGAAGCGCCGCATCGCCACATCGAAAGATTCGTTTTCTCGTACTTTTACTGTCGGCATCAGGAATACGATATATGTCAAGTTCTGGAAAGAATACGCATGAAACGGGGCAATCAATTTAAGAACATATTAGCGCTTCGCGCCAAGGCTGGAGTGGGGTGGGCCTTGGCGCACCCAGCAGTTCTCTCTCTCGGGATTTTTGCTTTTCCGATACTTAAATATTTCACACATGCTCCATGCCGCCCTCCTTGCAATCAGGACGAAGATCTGCCCGATTTTTTCGGCAAAAGATCTGCGTATTGTAGTTATGGAACGGGTACACTGTAAAGTTGGAATTCCGATTTTGTTAGCCCAAAATATATGTTCCCTTTGTGCAATTTAGAAATGCCCCCTTAGTTATTCAAGCAAGGGGAAGCGATGGTGGGGGAGACAATACAGTCGAAATTCCGACACGATAAATTCAGCTATGGAAATTCCGGCAGCTGGATTTCCGGCATTGAATTCCCGTGTCCTGAGTTTCGTGGTAGCTTTGTCCGGCAATTCTGAATCCTGTAATTTGTTTATATTTCCCGCTCGGCATTCCCAAATGAGCCGAGTTTTACAAAACGCCAGTTTTGCTTTACCAGCGCACGAATCATGCCTTGTCGGTTCGAGGCAGCGCCTCGCCAGGATATGGAAATCCAAAGCCGTTCGGTGCGCCGGGTGGGTTTCTTGACGTATCGGAAGAGTCAAGGATATCGAGGGAACTGGCACGTGCCTGGACCCATCCCGTTTATAGGGGTAGGGACGGGTTTTAGCCCGCCCCTCCCTCCGAACCGTGCGTGCGGTTTTCCCGCACACGGCTCTCCAGTCGACAGTTTCTTCATCGAGGTCGGCACGCTAATACCCGGGCTTCATGCATGGTGAAAAGCCCGAGTTCCGCGAAGTAGGCATTCGTCCATTGGCAGTGGGCGTCCAGGGTTATTCCCAGACCCTTGCGTTTGTTATGACGCAGTAGAATGGCCCGTAAGCGACGACGGATAAATCCGTCTATCGCCCTATATTCCGTGCGGTAGGCGTGTTTGAAATAGTTGAACCAGCCTCTCAACATGGGATTTAATTCCTCCTCGATTATGTATCCCATGTTCCCACTACGGCCGCGCTTGGTCTTTCCCCGGACTTTCTCTCGCAAGGCCTTGATACTTTTACGGCGTATCCATCGTCTGCCCGCCTCAAACCGATAACCAAGAAATTCAAACCCTTGGCCTCGTTGGCTACAGTCTCCCAGATGAGTTTTGTCCGGGTGGAGTGTCAATCCATTACCCTCTGTCCATTCCCGCACAAGCCGTAATGCTTCTTCGGCCTGCGTCTTGTTTCCGCACAGAATCACAAAGTCGTCGGCGTAACGAACCATCTTCATCCCCGCATCCGTCACCAATTTATCCAACGGATGCAGATAAATGTTTGCCAACAATGGGCTTAACACTGCCCCCTGTGGTGTTCCGCCTGTCGGTGTCCAGCGTTCCATGCCATCCATCACTTCCTGTTCCAGAAACAAGCGAATAACATTCAATAGCTCGCCATCGCTGATGCGCTGTTCCACCTGCTCCATGAGTAGATCGTGTGGTATGGTGTCGAAGTAACTCTTCAGGTCGGCATCCACCACAAAGGTGTAACCTGCCTTGATGTATCCATCGACCTCTCGCAACGCATCCTTACAACCTCTTCCCGGCCTGAATCCATAACTCATCGGCAGAAATTCTTTCTCGAGTATAGGCTAATAATATGGGCTCAATAACTATCTTGACCGCTGACTGCACGACCCTGTCTTTGACCGTAGGTATTCCCAATGGACGCTGTTTACCATCGCTTTTTGGGATATATACCCGTTTTACCGCCTCCGGTTGGTACGTTTGTGTCTTCAGAGATTCGTGCAATTCCTCAAGGTACTGCTCCGATTTCCCCTCGAATCGCTCAATACTGATGTGGTCTATCTCCGCCGCTCCTTGATTCCTCCATACCAACTGCCATGCAATTCGTAGTGTCTTCAGGGAATATACCTTGTCCATCAGACTATACCATTTGCCTCCTTTCACCCCGTTTCCCAGGGCTGCCAACATGCGTTCTGTCCACACTGATGCTTCCGGCCTCTTCGGCCTTCTGTCCGACGTATAGCCATAACTTAACACTGTCCAAACTACAGGTTTATTCTGCTGCATCTTCGTTTCCTTCACGCATCTGCCTTCCTACCCCCCTTCCCTATTCCTGGTTTTGCTCCCCAGGCTTTTCGATGGTGTCTCGTTCCTGAAGCTCGGGTTCCTTCCTAAAGACCAGGTCTGAACCCTAGGTGCCTGTTTGTCTTCTCTGTTTCCGCCTGGTTCCCCGGCGGTGCCACAATATCGGTACCTTCTTCAGCAACGACACCCTCCATCTGCAGTACTATGAGGGCTCTGACTCCTGCCTAGCATCACCTTGCCGAGCAGGTCTCCCCGCTTATCTCGATTCACCTTCCTGACATTCCGCCCCCAAACATAAAGTGCAGCTCTTTCGTCGTTTTAACTGCCACAACAACGCAAAAGATGATTTTCCAGGCTTCGCCGTGAACCCGAAGGCTCGCCGCCGCACCCCACCGAATCGGGTTCGTCATCCTACGGACTGCCAGTTCGCTTACAGTTGCTCTCCACCCCACCTCACGGTGACGCAGTTACTTTCAGCTACGGAGTCATGGCATACTCCGACAAGGACTTCCACCTTGCTGATGAATCCCTTCACGGGCGCACTGGTCCTGGCACAAAGTGCCAACAAATGACATATCCGAAAAGCCCGGTTCCTCGGCCCAGGGTCATGTAAGGAAGCATCGAAAGTCCGACGCTTCATTGGGCTGTTTTCTGTTACCGAAATTATTTGAAATGAATTCCAATGTGGCAGTACCTGAATAAGTTATCTTCTCCGTTGCATTTCTATGGATTTGCCGGTTCGTTGGGGCGCTGGTTTGGATGGACCTCCCTGATACTGATACTGGGTGGATTATACGGAGGGCTCGTCATGGCCCCTCCCGACTACCAGCAGGGGGATGCCTTTCGAATCATCTACGTCCATGTCCCCGCTGCCGTTATGTCCTTGGTCGTCTATACGTTCATGGCCGTAGCGGGGCTGGTGGGTCTCATCCGGCGCACCACGATTACAGACGCGCTTGTCGCCGGCAGCGCACCGATAGGGGCGTCGTTTACCTTGATCGCCCTGATTACCGGGTCGATTTGGGGAAAGCCCATGTGGGGCGCGTGGTGGGTGTGGGATGCGCGTCTTACCTCGGAACTTATCCTGCTATTTCTTTATCTTGGTGTCATCGGGTTGCTGGCGGCCCATGACGATAAGCGTAAGGGCGCGCGTGCCGCCGCCTGGCTGGCCATCGTCGGCGTCGTGAACGTCCCCATCGTGAAGTTTTCCGTGGACTGGTGGAATACCCTGCACCAGGGTTCTACCTTATTCCGACCCGATCCCTCCATTCACAGCACCATGAGCATGCCACTCGTACTGATGATCGTGGGATTTTTCTGTTTCTTTGCCGCGAATCTGCTCGCGCGCACCCGTTGCGAAATGTTGGAACGGGATCGAAACGCCCCATGGGTGAAGGAACTATTTCGGGAAGGGAATTGACTTCGCCAAAGGACCCTGTATGCGAAAATGAAGGTAAGTGTTCTGATCATCGGCGTGGGAGATCTGGGCGGGCGAGTCCTGGACCTTCTCGTTCGCCTCGA
Organism: uncultured Thiotrichales bacterium; assembly: GCA_964610175.1. Classification (GTDB taxonomy): domain Bacteria; phylum Pseudomonadota; class Gammaproteobacteria; order HK1; family HK1; genus CAZSVE01. The sequence goes on along the minus strand of CAZSVE010000007.1, from coordinate 5,142 downwards.
TGGAATCGGCAAGATCATCATTGCGGGCCGGGATGAGGAATACCTGCACCGCAAAAAGAATCTTTCCATGTTTGCCGCGCTTCAGCTCGGGTATTATCCGGATCTCGCTCACGTGAAGATGGACATCGATGATATCGATCACACCGCCGAGACCATCCTGAAGTTGAAGCCCGATATTGTTTTCAACGCGGCGACCCGGCAGGCATTGTGGCGAGTGTTGGCTCCTCTGCCCAGGGAAGTGTCCGAGGAGTTGGGTCGGGCGCAACTCGGGCCGTGGCTCCCCGTGCATTTGACCCTGGTGCACAAGCTCATGCAGGCCGTGAAGAATACGGGCCTGGATTGCCGCGTCGTCAATGCGGCGTTTCCCGACGCCGTGCATCCCGTGCTCGCCAAATGGGAACTGGCCCCGACCATCGGGGTCGGTCATGTGGGCGATATCATACCCGCGCTTCGCAAATCCATTTCGCTGTTTTTGAAAGAGCCCGTGGAAAAGGTGGAGGTCCTTTTCGTGGCGCAGCATTACATCACCCATTTCATCCCTCGCTTCGGATATCCGGTGGACGCGCCCTGTTACCTCAAGGCCATGGTGGACGGCTCGGATGTTACCGGCAGACTCGATCTGCACCGGGTGTATGGGGCACTCACGAAGCAGTTGGCCCAAACGGGTACCGAAGCGCAAATAATCACCGCCACCTCGGCGACAAGGATCATCGAGGCCATGGCGAACAATACCAGGGAATTGGTGCATGCCCCCGGGCCGAATGGATTGCCGGGGGGATATCCGGTCAAGGTGGACGCCAAGGGAGGTGCTGTCTGGTTGCCCGAAACCCTTTCCTTCGAAGAAGCCATCCGCATCAATGAAGAAGGACAACGGGCCGATGGCATCGACCGAATCGATATGGACGGAACGGTGCATTTCGTGGATAAGCCCATGGGCGTCATGAAGCGCATACTGGGATACCAATGCAAGACCATGAAGGTGGAAGAAAGCGAAGGATACGCCCGCGAACTGGTGGCCAAGTCCAGGGAGCTGGTGGCAAGATATTCCGGATCTTCGGGTCTCTCCGATTTGCTCCCGTAGCACCACTGGATCGCAACCGAGCGTCGGAGTTCGAAAGATACAGAGGATTGTTACTGGGATTCCTTGTACTGCTATCGGGCAATTTTTTTGTGACGGTTTCCTCCGACTCCGCTTGGGAAGCGATCTCCGAGCGGAGTCGAGCGTTTCGTAAAACTCATTTGCGAAGATGAGCGGGAAATAGACAAATTATCCCGATTCCGTGAGTGAAAAAGGCGAGGAACGGACTTTTTTACCATTCGCCAGGGGATTATTCGCCGTCCTTTGCAGGAGGATATTGGTTCTTTGCCAATGCCGTATCGATCTTCTCTACCAATTGCGCTATCGACCGGGAAAGCAGCGCTGCCTTGTTCTCCTGATCGTGGCGCATCCGCAGGAGCTCATGAACGATATTCAAGGCACTCATGACCAGGATACGCTCCGTTCCATACACCTTCGCCACATCGCGCGTTTGCCTCATCCGATCATCCAGGAGACGGGCCGATGCGATCAGATCCTTATGTTCCTCCGCCGGGCAAGAGATCACATATTCCTTATCCAGGATTTGGATGTTCACCGGGACCTTGTCTTTATTCATGGCTTTCCATCCCAAGAACCGGTTTCCATCAGTTTCAACTGCGCAACCATGTTCTCTATTCTTACCTTGGCAAGCTCCAGTTTTTCGATCAGAGCCACGCGCTCGGCTATCAAATCGATCTTTTGCTCTCGCAACGTCCGATTTTCCCTCTTCAATCCGTCGTAGGCCCGGATAAGGACATCGATCCGTCTCTCCAGTTCTTGCATGGCCTTGTCTTCCATTTATCTCGCCCCGATGGTTTGCGTTGCGCCTCTATCAGGATAGTGGAAAAGCCCGTCGTGAACTCTTTCACCTGGCGAAACTTGTGCTCGAATCGATGAAGCATGTTCGAGGCTTCGTAAGCCGGAATCGGCGCCTTAGTAAAGCTTGATCCGATTGTCAAGCCGAGCGGGAAATAAACGAATCAATGGAATCGAAAAATGTGATTTTCCGATTCCTTGCCACGTTCGATGACCCGATTTCCTCTAATGATTTCACTATAGAGAAAGGGGCCTGCCATGGTCAATTCCCGACGCATAGGGTTTGTGCCCACGGCATTCGATGGTCGGAATAACGCCCGAATACCGTGGCATAATGGTAACTTGTCGTAGAGAAACAACAAACCAAACCCAAGTGTTGTTTTTTTTCGCACAAAGTGTTGCATTCCGCCACAGGCACTGGTAGAGTTGCGCCATCGACTTCAGGAGCTCTTTGCCGATGCTGAGGATTTTCAGGGATGAACGAATAAAAAAACGAAAAATCAATTAGTTAAGAGTCTATCTCCCGAATTTTGTCTGGAGGGACGCTCGGCCGGAGAAGAGAATGCTTTCAATGACAGGTTCCTCAGTCTACGACGAAGTCCTTTAGGGAACTTGCCAAAAAATACATTTGCACCACAAAAACCTTATCAATCGAAAGAAAACCACGGAGTATATAACCATGCAAAAGAAACTACTTTCCCTAGCCATCGCCGGTGCATTGGCTATCCCTGGCGCAGCCATGGCCGATCTGAAGAACGTCGACGTCTACGGCAAGATCCACGCCAGTTGGGATTTCGTCGACACCGAGAGCACGAACGATGATTCCGATGACAACACCGGTGCTTTCCGTAACGCACGCCTCGGTTTCAAGGGCGAGGAGAAGATCAGTGATACCCTGAAGGCCGAGTGGCAGGTCGAGACCGAGTTGAATACTGCCGACGATACAAACCAAATGAAGTTTCGTAACACCTTCGTTGGCATCAAAGGCGACAAGTGGGGTACCGTCAGGTTCGGGAAGCATGACACCCCCTACAAGCTAGCCACCGCCAAGCTGGATATCTTCACCGACACCATCGCCGACTACAACAATATCATTGGTGCTCATATTGCTGATCCGAGGGCTTTGGTTGATGCCAATAACGTGGGAGGTAATGTCGCTTCGAACTTCAACGAGCGCCCAGGCCAAGTCGTGGCGTACATCACGCCGAATTTCAATGGCTTCGAGGCCGCTATTGCGCGGGCTTCGATCCAAAACGACGAGGGTAACACAGCGGGTGTTAGCTTGGAGAACCAAGAGGCCTGGAGCGCCATGGCCAAATATGACAATGGTTCCTTTTTCGCCTCCCTGGCCTATGAGGTTTTCGAAGGCGGGATGCATCAAGCAATGGGTGTTCCAGCAGCAGATACCACCGATGGTGATCTCGATGCCTGGAAGATCGGCCTTGGATATCAATTCAGCAATCCTGGTAAGACCCGAATCGGCTTTGTCTATGAAGACATCGAGCAGGATACATCCTCTGCTGTAGCTAATGACATTACTTTCGCTAAAAAGGCATCCCGCGATGCATACGGCGTCAACTTTGCCCATGACTTCGGCGCCAACACCATCAAGCTTGCCTATTTCAAGGCGGATGACAGTGACGTGAGCAACTCCGATGATGGTGCCGACAACTGGTCTATTGGCCTCGATCACAACTTCAGCAAACGCACCAAGATCTATGGCATCTATACCCGCATGGATAACGACAAGAACGCCAACTATGGTCTCTATGGCGGCCAGGGGGCCGGCAAAGAGGATAATGGTTTTTACACGAGCGATCAAAACGGAAAAGACATAGACGCCTTCTCCGTCGGCATCGTCCACAAATTCTAACGAACGATTCGTTATCGAATCCAAAGGAATGGAAAACGGGGCTTTCGGGCCCCGTTTTTTATTGGTGCGCCAAGCATGGCGCGAAGCGCCGTGACTGGCGCTTGAAACCGGTGAGCGAAAGCGAACCGGGAAGTGACTTGGGGGTTGGGGGTGCAAATCCCCTACGGACCCAGGGGAGGGAACCGTTAGCCGAACGGCAAGGGTGCCCACTGCGAGGTGGGATCCGAAGGAAGCCGAAGGCAAACTCCAGATTCTATGAACAGGAACCGCATACGAGGCAGCCACATCTGGGCGAGGAGGCCAATAGATCCAAAGCCCTCCAATAATCACCCGAGTCACCCGGGATGTGTGGGAGCATATGCGGCGGGTATATGTGAGGAAGGTCACGCGTCTTACCCTGGGAGATCCGTTTCTCTGCCAGTATGCTCTTGATCCGAGAGGTTTCGGGATGGAGGTGCGGAAGTCAGCCGAGGCCATAGTAGCTCTTGCGCACGAGGGTGAAGGGCCGTTTGAGTGAACCGAAGCGGACTGGACCATTCGATGACCGAGAGAGGCGCAGAACAGCCGATGGAAGTGTCGGCGCGAGACCCGAGGACGTTCGGCGGAACCGGGCGGGGTAGGGACATCGTGTGTCAAGCTGACACGGCATGGTCTGGAGTATCCGGTGAGCGATTGCCAGTGACGATGGAGGAGGTGCTGCGCCGAGAGAACATGTTGGCGGCTTATGGGCGCGTGAAGGGTAACCAGGGTGCCCCTTGGGGTCGATGGTGGTCGTCGGGTCCGAAGACCTGGCGGCCTATCTTCGGGGGCACTGGCCCACTATTCGGGAAGAATTACTCGGTGGCACGTATATCCCGCAACCGGTACGGAAGGTAGAGATACCGAAGCCGGGAGGGCGGGGTATGCGAACGCCGGGCATCCCGACGGTGGTGGACCGATTGATTCAGCAGGCGTTGCATCGGGCTCTCCAACCCCATATCGACCCTGGTTTTTCGGAATCGAGTTTTGGAATCCGTCCGGGGGGCGCAACGCTCACCAGGCGGTGGCGATAGCCCGAGGATACATGGAAGAAGGGTACCGCTGGGTGGTGGATATGGATTCGGAGAAGTTCTTCGACCGAGTCGACCACGACATTCCGATGTCGCGGCTGGCGCACCGGATCGAGGACAGGCGCATCCTGCTCCTGATCCGCCGATATTTACAGGCGGGAATGATGGAGGGTGGCTTGGTGACGACGCAACGCAGCCAGGGAACGCCCCAGGGCGGTCCGCTTTCTCTCTTGGGTCGAAATGACACTCGTTAGTTCTTTGCCCGGAAGATCTATAGGGGTAGGGACGGGTTTTAGCCCGCCCCTCCCTCCGAACCGTGCGTGCGG
>CAZSVE010000006.1:0-62340 GCA_964610175.1 uncultured Thiotrichales bacterium | reverse complement strand
CCCTAAATGCTATTGGGATGGCAAACTTCTACCCACAAATTTTTTTGAAGAGCCGATATTTGTTACAACTCCCGCTGGAAAGAGCCTTCAACTACAGACAATTTACAGTCAGAGCGTAAATGCATCTTCCTATAGCCCCGTATCAGATCTCCCGCCACCCATGGTAAAAAGTGGATATAAAGATGGTATGAAAAATACTGGTGGTCATACTGGATTTGAAACTGTATCAGTAACTAATCTGAAAGTAGCGAAAGGAGGTACAGTATCAGTAAGCATTGAGGTAGAAAATGTAGCTGACAAACTATATCCAAGTGCTGTTCTAATTAATAATGCCTCGGCTAGGTGAGACTGTTGTCAGCTGTTCAAGATCCTCGCCTCCTCACTCCCCCCGTAGACTCCGTATAATGGGGTAATATCCCCGATTCGGCAAAACTGTATAACCTTACCTTGTCTCCGACTACGATGACATGATCGAGCACGGCGATGTCCACGCCAACCAATGTCTTGTCTACACCAAGCGCTAGGTAAGTCGCAGGTCTTGTCGCAATGACCGGATGGTACCGCCGGGGTGGTTGTAGGCGAGGATCAACGATACCGCACCCGCGCCCTGGATCGCGTGCTGCTACACGGGCATTACGTGATCCCCAACTGGCACCACACCGCGGATCGCATCCTGTACTGGGACAAATTCTCCCGCCCAAAACACACCGCCCCCACCGGCGTCTCTCTGCATCGATGGTGGTACGATGAGGAAAAGGCCGCAAGGTTGGGGAATTAATTTGCTTATTTCCCGCTCATCTTCGCAAAAATGAAGCAAGTTTAGCGAAACGCCGGTTTTGCTTTACCAAAGTCGGGTCATGTCGGCTCAAGCACAGGCTTCACTAATCCCTTCTCTGGAAAAGCTTCGATAAAACGATCAAAAAATCTCCGCTGGCTCCCAAACGCAAGCATAGGAACTATTTGGTTCCAGCCAAGCCGGATTGGGTTTCTCCCTGGGCTTCCCCCCTGGGTCCCCTCCTCTCGGTTCTGGAAATGCCGGGCTACACCCTTGCCGAAGCTATATTTCCGCCAGGTTCCCCCTCGCCTCAAGCCAGGTCTTCCGATCGGGCGAACGTTTTTTCGCCAGCAACATATCCATCAGGGCATCCGTATCATCCGCGGAATCGATGGAAAGGTGAACGAGACGCCGAGTCTCCGGAGCCATGGTGGTCTCGCGAAGCTGCATCGGATTCATCTCTCCCAGACCCTTGAAGCGCTGCACGTTGACCTTTTCGGCAGATTTCCTATTTGCCAGGATGCCATCGATGACCCCCTGTCGTTCTACATCATCCAGGGCATAAAAGGCCTCTTTTCCCACATCGATCCGATAAAGTGGCGGCATGGCGACAAAGATGTGTCCACTTTCCACCAACGGTCGAAAATGGCGTAGAAATAACGCGCATAGCAATGTGGAGATATGCGCGCCATCGGAATCGGCATCGGCGAGGATGCAGATCTTACCGTAGCGAAGCCCTGAAATGTCGCCAGAGCCCGGCTCGACACCCACGGCAATCGACACATCATGGACCTCCTGAGAGGCCAGTACATGCCCGGAATCGACCTCCCAGGTATTCAGGATCTTGCCACGCAACGGCATGACCGCCTGAAACTCGCGATCGCGAGCCTGTTTGGCAGACCCACCCGCCGAATCCCCCTCCACCAGGAAAAGTTCCGATCGTTTTACATCCTGGACAACGCAATCGGCAAGCTTCCCCGGAAGCGCGGGCCCCGTTGCGATGCGCTTGCGTACGATTTTTTTGCTTTCCCGAAGACGGACCCTGGCGTTGCTGATGGCAAGTTCCGCAATGCGGTCCCCTGTCTCCGAATGTTGGTTCAACCACAGGATAAAGGCATCCTTGATGGCACTTGCGACGAAGCCAGCGCTTTCCCGACTGGACAGCCGCTCCTTGGTTTGCCCGGTAAACTGCGGCTCGTTCATCTTTACCGATAACACGAAGCTGCAATGCTCCCAAATATCATCCGGGGCCAGTTTTACCCCACGCGGCAGAAGATTGCGAAACTCGCAATACTCGCGCATACTGGAAATGAGTCCTGCCCGCAAACCGTTGACATGGGTTCCACCTTGTGATGTCGGGATCAGATTCACATAGCTCTCGGTTACCATGCCCTCCTCGTCAGGCAACCACGCCAGCGCCCAATCCACGATCTCCGTGGCACTCGCCAAGCTCCCGGTAAAAGGGACCTGCGGCAACGTTTCGATATCGGAGAGGGACTCCCGAAGATAGGCGGCAAGTCCGTCTTCATATCGCCATTCCTGCCGCTCTCCCGATATTCGATTATCGAAAGTGACCTGCAGCCCGGAACATAGCACCGCCTTGGCGCGCAGAATGTGGCCAAGCTTCGAAACCGAAAACTTGGGAGAGTCGAAGAACTCGGGATCGGGCCAGAATATGATCGCGGTACCCGTGTCGCGTTTGTCGACTTTGGCAATGGCCTTTAGGTCGGAAGTCTTTTCGCCATGGGAAAAGGCCATGCCGTACTCGATTCCCCCCCTTTTTACGCGAACCTCGAGCTGCCTCGAAAGGGCATTGACCACCGAAACGCCAACGCCATGGAGCCCTCCCGAAAAACGATAATTCTTGCTGGAAAACTTACCGCCCGCGTGGAGACGCGTCAGAATAACCTCCGCGCCCGAGACGTTTTCATCGGGATGGATATCCACCGGCATCCCGCGGCCATCGTCGTCGACGGAAAGTGATCCATCTTTATGCAGGGTAACGGCGATGTTGGCCGCGTATCCGGCAATCGCCTCGTCTACGCTATTGTCGATGACCTCCTGGGCCAGGTGATTGGGCCGCGTGGTGTCGGTGTACATCCCGGGCCGCTTGCGTACCGGCTCCAGACCAGTAAGGACTTCGATGTCGGCGGAATCGTAATTTTTGTCATCGCGCGAACGAATCATATTCAATCGAGGATATGAGGTGGGAAATCTCGAATCGGAGGGAAATCGGTTACTTATGGGCCCTTGTTACATTTTTCAGTCGGAACGACCCATGGAAAATCAGTTCATCGGTACCAGGGATCGAGCAACCTGCATCCAACTGCACACCATTGCCGAAATCAACAGGCTCACAAGATTCCCAGCACACAAAAAAACGGCTATTGCAGCACAAAAAACGCTGCAATAGCCGTTAGCACCTTGGCATCGGCTATCTATTTCGGTCTCGTATCAGCCTCCAACCACCGCCAGCAAGATACCCGCGGCAACCGCCGATCCAATGACCCCTGCCACATTGGGCCCCATGGCATGCATGAGCAGGAAGTTATGGTGATTGGCTTCCAGGCCAACCTTGTTGACCACACGGGCTGCCATGGGTACTGCCGATACACCCGCGGCCCCAATCAATGGATTGATTCCACCACCGGTCAGGCGACTCATGAACTTGGCCATCAAGACACCGGTAGCCGTGCCGATGGAAAAGGCTACCGCGCCCAGGGCGAGAATACCCAGGGTTTCCACCGTGAGGAACTTATCCGCCTGAAGCTTGGAACCAACGGCAAGACCAAGAAAGATAGTAACCGCATTGATGATCTCGTTTTGCGCCGCATGGCTCAAACGATCGACAACACCGCACTCCTTCAGCAGGTTACCGAAGGTAAGCATGCCGACGAGCGGCACCGCCGCGGGCAGGAAGATGAGCGTCATGACCAACACCGTGATGGGAAACAGGATTTTCTCCGTCTTGGACACGGTCCTGAGCTGCTTCATCTCGATCTTGCGCTCCTCCTCCGAAGTCAGCAGCTTCATGATGGGCGGCTGGATCAACGGCACCAGGGCCATGTAGGAATAGGCAGCCACCGCAATGGCGCCTAGAAGGTCCGGGGCCAGCCTCGACGCCAGGAAGATAGCCGTCGGGCCGTCCGCGCCACCGATGATGCCAATAGCGGCGGCATCGGCGAGGCTGAACTCGAATCCGGGAACGAAATTGAGCGCCAGTGCACCCAACAGGGTAACGAAAATACCGAACTGGGCCGCAGCACCCAGAAACAGCATCTTCGGGTTGGCGATCAAGGCACCGAAGTCCGTAAGCGCTCCGACCCCCATGAAGATCAGCAGCGGGAAGACGCCGGTTTCCACGCCCATTTTGTAGACATAGTAAAGAAGGCCGCCCTCCTCCGCCATTCCCGCGCCTGGAATGTTACTCAGCACCGCGCCAAAGCCAATCGTAACCAACAAAAGCGGTTCGAAATTCTTGACGATACCGAGGTACAGCAACAGAAAGCCAACAACCATCATCACAAACTCACGCCATAACCCTTCGCTCAGGAAATTTTCGATCCCGGTCGATTTCCAGAGCTCGAGCAGGCCTTGTGCCAGTTCCATAATGTTGCTCCTAAGATAAAAGTGTCGATTTCAAGTGACTCTTTGCCCTCTTCCCTATCCATCACCCGAACGCAAAGCGGTTCGGATGATGAACGGAAATATTTCAGCGTAGCCGAAATATCAGGACAGGAACACCAGGGTGTGACCGACCTGAACGGCTTCACCTTCCTTGACATTGACCTGAGTGACGGTTCCCGCTCGTGGCGCCCGCACTTCCGTTTCCATCTTCATGGCTTCCATGATAACGAGCACGTCCCCATCGGCAACCTGCTGCCCATCCTTCGCGACAATCTTGAAGATATTACCGGCAAGCGGTGCGGGCACGGGATCACCGGAACCCGGTGCCGCTGCGGGAACAGGTTTATCCGGTGTGGTCATGTGCTGTACCGCACCGATAACGGTACCGGCTGGGCTTACCTGTACATCGTAGTTGGTTCCGTTGACGAGGATATGGTAGGCCTCCGGGCCAGTGGACGGGGCCGGCGCGGCGGCGGGAACACCGGCGACGGCTGGGGGTATCACTTCGACAGCATCCGGTAGGGGCTCGAAGGCACCGGGGTTATGGCGGTTCTTGAGGAACTTGAGGCCGATCTGCGGGAACAGGGCATAGATGAGGACATCGTCGATCAGGTTGTCGGCCACGTCGATCTTGTTTTCCTTGGCCAGCTTGCCGAACTCTTCGGTGAGCTTGTCTACCTCCGGATCGAGCAGGTCGGCGGGCCGGCAGGTGATGGGCTTTTGTCCGTCTTCCAACACACGTTCTTGCAATTCCTTGTCGACGGGGGCGATGGTCTCGCCGTATTCGCCCTTGAGAACTCCGGCGGTCTCCTTGCTAATGCTCTTGTAACGCTCGCCCATGAGGACGTTCATGACCGCCTGGGTGCCCACGATCTGGGAGGTTGGCGTTACCAGGGGAATGTAACCGAGGTCTTTCCGTACACGGGGAATTTCTTCGAGTACCTCATCAAGTTTATCGATACCACCCTGTTCCTTGAGCTGCCCTTCCATGTTGGTGAGCATACCGCCCGGCACCTGGGCCACGAGGATGCGCGAATCGACACCCCTGAGACTGCCCTCGAACTTGGCGTATTTTTTCCGAACTTCGCGGAAATAGGCGGCGATCTCTTCCAGCAGCAGGATATTGAGGCCGGTTTCACGCTTGGTGCCATCCATGATGGACACCACGGATTCCGTGGGGGAGTGACCGTAGGTCATGCTCATGGAGGAGATGGAGGTATCGACCATATCGATGCCGGACTCGGCGGCCTTGATGATGGCGGCAGTGCTCATGCCGGTGGTGGCGTGGCAGTGCATGGCGATGGGAACGCTGCAGGTCTCTTTGAGCCGGGCCACGAGTTCCTCGGCCACGTAGGGCTTGATGAGTCCGGCCATGTCCTTGATGCAGATGGAGTGACAGCCCATGTCCTCGAGTTTCTTGCCCATGTCCACCCACATGTCGATGGTGTGTACGGGGCTGACGGTATAGGACATGGCGCCCTGGGCATGCTTGTCGACCTTGATGACGGCCTTGACGGCGGTCTCGAGATTGCGCATGTCGTTCATGGCGTCGAAGATACGGAACACATCCATCCCATTGGCGGCGCATCGCTCGACGAACTTTTCGACCACATCGTCGGCGTAGTGACGGTAGCCCAGGATGTTCTGCGCCCGGAACAACATCTGGTGGGGGGTGTTGGGAATGGCCTTTTTTAGTTTCCGGAGGCGCTCCCACGGATCTTCACCCAGGTACCGAATACAGGCGTCGAAGGTGGCCCCACCCCAAGTTTCCAACGACCAGAACCCTATCTGATCCAATTTCGGCGCGATGGGCAGCATGTCCTCGATGCGCATGCGAGTCGCCAGCAGCGACTGGTGCGCGTCACGCAATGCAAGTTCGGTAATAGCAAGTTTACTCATGGTTTTCTAGCCTCTTTATTCATCAATCCACTACCCGGGGGAACAGTGAGATCTTTAATCTATTTCAATCTATGACCTATTTTCCGCGGGAGCGCCGATACTTATGGATCGCAACACTGATAACGGAAAGTAATTGCTGATCAGGGGTCCCGACCGGCTGCGCGACAGGCGGTTCAGGAGGCATCGGTTCCCCCTGCAACGCTTGCGCCAACCGCGACATACCGCCAACGGTCACTATCAATAGCCCCAACAATACAAAGACAACACCCATTCCCAACAACATCAAGTGGACGCCGCTGGTCAAAAGTTCATTAATCATCGCTTCGGTCATCGTGATTTACCTACTAGCCTTTCCAGAAAAAGATTCAGGGTCGAATTGTCGACGCGGACCCGCAGACTCGGAAGTAAAAATCAAATTCATCGGGAACCCTGGATTTGCGATATATCCGTCCGAATTCATATTCATCTACAGTCGCTAATCATAGCGTTGCAATTTTTGCATAGCCCACCAATCCCGTCAAAGAAATTTAGATAGCGGATGCCTTATGTCATAACATCCCCGCATTCCCTCGATCCAAGCTCGATTCCGATCGCAGATCAAGTAACTTCGATTCCAGGAAGTATTTTGTTCAAAAGACCGGGGACGAATCGCTTTCCCAGGACAGCGTATGTCTCGATCCCACCGATGACGACCTCATCTTTATTTCCGGCGATGGCCTCGAACATCCTGCCCGCGAACTTCTCCGGAGGCATTCCCTTGTCTTGCACGGCATCCATACGCCCGTGTCGCGTCCCGTCGCCCTCCAACGCTTCCAGGGAAACATTGGTTCGCACCCATCCGGGACAGACCAGGGTAATAACGATGGGATGTTTCGCAATGGCCATTTCACAGCGCAGCGCATCGAAGAAACCATGCAGGGCATGTTTGCTTGCCGCATAGGCGGCCCTGGTTTGTACGCCACATTTGCCCAATACCGAACTGGTCACGACTATTTGACCACCATTTCGCCCGATCATCCCTGGCAAAATCGCCTTGGTAAGGACGACGGTCCCAAAATAATTCACGCGCATAATGATCTCATCGACCTCGTGAACGGTCTCCATAACCAAAGCTCTTTGACTGATCCCGGCATTATTGACCAGGATATCGATCCCTCCGAAGAGGGACCAGGCCGCCTGGGCCTTGGAAGGCAACGATTCAAGATCGGCCAGATCGAGCGGCAGAATGCGGGCTTCCACGCCCATGTCCTCGCAACGAACCGCTACATCCCGCAATACATCTTCGCGCCGCGCCGAGAGAATCAGGCGGGCACCCGCCGCAGCCATTCGCAAGGCCAAGGCCTCACCGATACCACTGGAAGCCCCCGTAATCCAGACAACCTTACCTTGGGGATTCATGAGACAATCCTCCTAAATCATTCTATCGAAGATATCGTTAAAAGGTATCGGGAAAAAAGCTCTCCCGCCTGGCTTCACAATCGGAGCAAGCTTTACAAGGATGTCAGTCCTGCTTTATCAAAAGCTCAACCACGTCTTGTCGATCCGAGGTGAGGCTTCGCGGGCCATCATCGGTTCGCGTTCCAGGACGTCTCCCTTGGCGCAGTGACCGAAATCGTCCACCCGAGCATGCACCTATATCCGGTCACTCTCCTTGCCCATTGCTTCACTCCCCTCTCCTACCGTCCCTATCGGCACTGCCTCGCCCGAGGTATTGTGCCGATGATTATGGTGGTGAGTATAGACAGTCAGAACTTCGGATACACGTTTACCGAACAAGGACCTGAATTCGGGGTGTCGTGTCACCGACTCCGGGCGTCCCGTGCAGCAGACATGGTGATTCAGGCAAACCACCGAATCCGTAGCCGCCATTACCATGTGCAGATCATGAGACACCAGCAGTACCCCACATCCACGCCGATCGCGGATATCCGCGATCAGCCGATACAGCTCCGATTGCCCCGAGATATCCACCCCCGCCATGGGTTCGTCCAACACCAGCAGATCCGGCTCGCGCAGCAGGGCCCGAGCCAGAATCACTCGATGCAACTCCCCTCCCGAGATATTCGCGATCTGGCTACCCAGCAAACCACCCACACCCACCTCCTCCAGCAAGGCACCCAGGCGAGAGCGGGAAACATCGCCCCCCAAAGTCAAAAACCGTTCCACCGTAATGGGCAACGTCTGGTCCCGTTGAATCGACTGCGGAGAAAAGCCGATGCGCAGCCCCGGACGTCGAACGATCTCCCCCGAATCCGGGCGCAGCAGACCCACCATGATGCGCACCAGCGTCGTCTTCCCGGAACCATTCAATCCCACCAGGGTGACGATCTCCCCGTGGGCCACCGACAGATCCACCCTATCCAGGATCCGGCGTCCGTCCCATTGCATGGAGACACCACGGGCCTCGATGAGGGGTTTCGAAATCTTGGGAGGAATGGTCGGTTCTGTTTTCACGGGGGATACCACAATACATTATTTCCTGGATTCAACTCGCAAGTGCAACTCATCCGTACGGAGCAGAAAGCAAGCCGCGTCAGCATCATGGCCTTTTATTCTGGTAAGAATTGAGAGACCTCGATGGTGAAATCCCGGCTTATGTTTTCACGCTGAAAGATGAGATTATTTTACGCGCTTATCCCTTTACTGGAAGCGCTATATCCGCTCCTCTATGGAAACCCGGCGCGTTACGAGCATGTAATACAGCGATTGGAGGGATTGCCCGCCTCGGAATGGATAAATTGGGCAAAGAAGAGAAAAGAGAAGAACTTTTCCAATATGATAGCGATGGCGAATGGGATTACCTGGAGGACAACCATTCAACAATACGAGTCCGTCACGATTGCCTGTTACTCTCGCTGGAAGGAAAAATTCCGATGGAAGAACATGGCAGGCAGTTCATATTCCTGAAATATGCAATGGCACAGGCATTCAAACAGTTTCCTTTTCCTTTGGCGGGAGCGTTACGGATTTACATCACGGGATAGTGCATTTTTTGTTATCTTTGCCGAGGGAATTTTCAAATCTACCGCATCGACAAATACCGGAAACGCGGTTCGTTTTCCGACATGCAAACTCGAAACATTTTTACGTAAAAGCACCTTCTTCCGGGCAATGAGGAATACCATGCGAGCAAAACCATTGGCGAATATACGTGTTATCGATCTCACGAGACTACTTCCCGGTCCCATGTGCACGCTTTATCTTGCGGATATGGGCGCCGATGTCATCAAGATCGAGGATCCCAGGGTCGGCGACTACGCGCGTGCCGCCGCGGGTCCCGACCGTTCTCCCAGCGCCTATTTCCTGTGCGCGAATCGCAATAAACGGGGATTTCAACTGGACCTCGATCTGCCCCGGGGACGGGAAGTATTCCTGGATCTGGCGAAAGACGCCGACGTCATCGTCGAGAGCTTTCGACCCGGGGTCGTGGACAAACTGGGCATCGCTTATAAAACCATCGAGGCCATCAATCCTCGCATCGTCTATTGTTCCATCACCGGCTATGGCCAGACAGGACCCTACCGAGCCCGGGCCGGACACGATCTCAATTACTGCGCCTACGCAGGCATCACCGATCAGATCGGCCACAAGGACGGTCCCCCCGCCATCCCCAACATCCAGTTCGCGGATCTCGCCGGCGGTACCCTGAGCGCCGCCATGGGTATTCTCGCCGCCCTGGTGGATGCCGGACGCAGCGGCGTGGGCCGCTATATCGACGTCTCGATGACGGACTGCGCCCTCGTCAATGCCATTGTCCCTTTGATCGGATACCTGGACTTCGGGCGCGTAGCACCGCGAGGGGCCGATTTGCTTTCCGGCGCTTTGCCCTGCTACGGGGTATACGAGACCCTCGATGGTCGCTACATGGCCATTGCCGCTCCGGAGGAAAAATTCTGGCAGGCCTTCTGCGAGGCGGTCGGGCATCCGGAGCTAATCCCCGCGCGCATGGCTGTTGGGCGCGAAGGCAAAGAGGCGCGCGCACGGGTGGCGGACATCTTCAAGGCCCATCCCATGGCCTGGTGGCTGGAGAAGCTCGCCGGGGTGGATTGCTGTGTCTCTCCCGTTCTCGATCTCGAAGAGAGCATGGAAAACGAACACTTCAAGGCGCGGGAGATGTTTGTCAAGACGGACCGCTATTTTGACAACCATGGCGACAACGGCGGCGACAACGGCGGTACCGGCGAGGAAATGACGCAGTTTGCCTTTCCCCTGAAGATCAGCGACTTCGAGTTCTCGGTGGAACGCCTCGCCCCGCGACGAGGAGAACATAGCGCCGAGATTCTCGCCGAGATCGGTTACAGCGACGAACGCATCGAGGCCTTGGCCCGTGAAGGGGTGATTTGAATGGACGGAGTCGGCGAAGCTTCATTGGAGGAATCAATCGTGGATAATCCATTCTTCGACAAACCTATCCTCGATTCTCCCTACGAGCACCCGAAAAGGCACTGGGAACTCGATGAAGCGGGCCAGCCCACCGGGAAGAAGATCCCAAGACGCAGAAGCGCCGAGTTCATCACGCCGGTTCCCAAACCCAAAAAACAAAAAGGTCGGAAAGAGCAAATCCCGCTCGATCCGAATGATGCAAAAAACCTCTCCACGCCGGAGCAAAAATACCACTCGGACATCATCGATGGTGTTCGTGAAGTGGTGGACCGCTGGCGAAGGCTGCCGAACCCCGACCAATGGCGGGTCACGCCGGAAACCGCCCGGCTGTTGAAACACTGGCGCGGCCACGAATTCGGCCAGATTCGCCCCTTTTTCTGCCAGGTAGAGGCCGTCGAAACCGTCATCTGGCTCACCGAAGTGGCGCCCCGGATCGGAAAAGCGGGCAGGCGGTTTCTCGACTACCTGGACGATGCCAATCAGGATGCCAATCCGGGACTCATGCGCCTAGCCCTCAAAATGGCCACCGGTTCCGGCAAGACCACCGTCATGGCCATGCTGATTGCCTGGCAGACCATCAACGCCGTCCGCCATCCCCGAAGCAACCGATTTACCCGTGCTTTCCTCGTCGTCACCCCCGGCATCACCATCCGGGACCGCCTGCGCGTCCTGCAACCCTTCGATCCCGACAGCTACTACCAAGATCGCGAACTGGTCCCCGGCGATATGCTCGCCGATCTGGGTCGGGCCGAGATCGTCATCACCAACTACCACGCCTTCAAGCGACGCGAGCGTCAGGAGACCCCCGCCAAAGGCGGGCGATCACTCCTCCAGGGACGACGGGGCGAGCCCCTGGATACCCTGGAGACCGAGGGGCAGATGCTCCAGCGGGCCATCGGCAATCTCGTCAACCGCAAAAACATCCTGGTGATCAACGACGAGGCCCACCATTGTTACCGTAAAAAACCGGGGGAATCGCAGGAAGGGCGTCTAAAAGGGGAGGACAAAAAAGAGGCCGAAAAGAACCGGGAGGCCGCCCGACTCTGGATATCCGGCCTGGAAACGGTCGCCAAAAGGCGCGGCATCCGGCGGATCGTCGATCTATCCGCCACGCCCTTTTTCCTGCGCGGCTCGGGCTATGCCGAGGGGACACTGTTCCCCTGGACCCTGAGCGACTTTTCCCTCATGGACGCCATCGAATGCGGCATCGTCAAGCTTCCCCGGGTCCCCATCGTGGACAACGACCCCGGCGCGGAGACCCCCAAGTTCCGCAACCTCTGGGCGCACATCGGCAGCCGCATGCCCAAAAAGGGTCGGGGAAAGGCCGGCGCCCTCGACCCATTGAGCCTGCCCATGGAACTCCAAGGCGCCCTGGATGCCCTGCACGGGCATTACGCCGAAACCTTCGATCTCTGGGCGAAGGCGGATATTCCCGTGCCGCCGTGTTTCATCATCGTCTGCAACAACACCGCCACCTCCAAACTGGTCCATGACTACATCTGCGGTTTCCATCGCAAAAACGGCTCATTCGAACACGGCAAGCTGAAGCTCTTTCGCAATTTCGACGACGAAGGCAACCGCCACCCGCGTCCCCGTACCCTGCTCATCGACAGCGAACAACTGGAATCCGGCGAGGCGCTGGACAAGGATTTCCGCGCCCTTGCCGCCGACGAGATCGAACAGTTCTGACGGGAAATCTTCCAGCGTGGCGGGAAACTGGCCGATGATCTCCGCATGGGGAAAGGCATCGACGACACCCTCTTGCTCCGGGAGGTCATGAATACCGTGGGCAAGCCGGGCAGACTGGGCGATTCCATCCGCTGCGTGGTATCCGTCTCCATGCTCACCGAGGGCTGGGACGCCAACACCGTCACCCACGTATTGGGGGTGCGCGCCTTTGGGACCCAGTTACTGTGCGAGCAGGTCATTGGCCGCGCCCTGCGCCGACAGTCCTATGATCTCGATGAAGAGGGACTCTTTCCCGTCGAATACGCCGACGTACTGGGCATCCCCTTCGATTTCACCGCCAAACCCGTGGTGGCTCCACCCCAACCACCCCGCCCGAGCATCCGGGTGCGGGCCGTGCGGCCCGAGCGGGATGCACTGGCCATCCATTTCCCCCGCGTCATCGGGTACCGGGTAGACCTGCCGGAAGAACACATCACTGCCCGCTTCACGGACGACTCCGTCCTGGTCCTGACCCCGAATCTCGTCGGCCCCACCATCACCCGAAACGCCGGGATCATCGGTGAGGAAGTAGATCTCGGTCTGGAACACCTGGAAGGAACGCGCCGGGCAACGCTGGCCTTCCATCTCACCCGGCGACTCCTGGAGACGACATGGCGCGACCCGGACCAAGGGCCCAAGTGGCATCTGTTCGGAAACATGAAAGGGATCTGCGAGGCGTGGCTGACCGATTACCTGCGATGCGAGGGGAATACCCACATCGGGCAACTGTTCTACCAGGAACTGGCCGACATGGCCTGCCGGCGCATCACCGCCGCCGTCGAGCGGGCAAAAGACGAAAAAAGCCACCACGGCAAGGTCATCCTCGACCCCTACAACCCCACCGGGTCCACCCATCATGTGGACTTCCACACCACCAAGACCAGCCGCTACCGCACCGATCCCCGACGCTGTCATATCGACTGGATCATCACCGACAGCGACTGGGAAGCCGAATTCTGCCGCGTCGCCGAACACCACCCGCGCGTTGTCGCCTACGTCAAGAACCACAATCTCGGCCTAGAGGTCCCGTATCGGCAAGGTTCTCGACATCGCCTCTATCGCCCCGATTTCATCGTCCTTATCGACGACGGCCATGGGGAGCGGGATTTATTGCACCTCGTCGTGGAGATCAAGGGCTACCGGGGCGAAGACGCCAAGGACAAAAAGGCCGCCATGGAAAGCCATTGGGTCCCGGGCGTCGACCGGCTGGGGAATTACGGACGGTGGGGGTTCGCCGAGTTCACGGATGTCTACGAAATGCAGGATAATTTCGCGCAAGAGTTGGAAAAACGGTTCGATGAGGTGAGCGGGGCGGCGATCCGGGAGTCGTGATCCATCGGAGGACAAGGTTCATGAACTGGGAACAGGTAAAAAAACGATACCCGCATCGATGGGTACTTATCGAACCGATCCGAACGCACGGAGAAAACCATCGTTGATGCGTCGAATCCGAAACCGATTGGCGGTCTTCCGTTCGTATCGGTAGTAGGTTGGGTTAGGCGCGCTAGCGCCGTAACCCAACACCCCCC
Organism: uncultured Thiotrichales bacterium; assembly: GCA_964610175.1. Taxonomy (GTDB): domain Bacteria; phylum Pseudomonadota; class Gammaproteobacteria; order HK1; family HK1; genus CAZSVE01. The sequence continues at coordinate 48,399 of CAZSVE010000006.1, read as the reverse complement.
ATTTATGTTGGGTTACAGTCAATTCAGCCATAACATCTCTTTCACCAAGAGCAACATCGATCACGCGTACTTACCAATAATGCTTCGGTCGAGACAATTTTTGGCTGACTGATCACTGAATCCAACACACGAGGAATGATTATGCCGACAATCTCCATGTTCTACGGCATCCTGATCTTGATGCGTTTCTACGACGACGGCAAACACGACCTTCCCCACATTCACGCCGAATACGCCGAGCACGCCGAGCACAAGGCATCCATTGCCATCGATGACGGCGCGATCTTGAGTGGCGCCCTACCGGTCTCCAAACTCAAACTGGTACAGGCATGGATAGAGATACACAAGGAAGACCTGCTGGCCAATTGGAAATTGGCGGTGGCCGGCGAGCCGGTTTTCAAAATCAAGCCATTGCAATAGAAAGAGCCTCGACCCACGGAAAAAATGGACACAATCATCGAGGCCATCCCCCTGGACAATTACCGGATCGAAATACTGGCCAGCAATGGTGTTGCCGGGATCTTCGACGTAAAACCCTACCTCGGCAGCAGCGCCTTCCACGAGCTGCGGGACAAATCCTATTTCCGTACCGTGCGCCTCTCCCATGGCGGGATCGCCTGGCCCCACGAACAGGATTTCAGCGCCGACAGGATTATTCGGGACATACAAAATCCCAGGCCGGATGAACGACAGGGCATGAAGATCGAAGATTCGATGCGATAGCGTCATTTGCCAGTGATAGCCAATAACGCTATCGTAAATCCCGTGAATAGAAAGCATCGAAAAACCCTCGAGGCTGTTTTCTCTACCCCCGCGCCAAAAAACCTGGAATGGTCTCGCATCGAATCGTTGTTTATTGCCCTGGGCGCCGAGGTGATCGAAGGCCGGGGTTCGCGGGTACGCTTCGTGCTCGATACCATTGTTGGCACCTTCCATCGTTCCCATCCCGCTAAAGAGGCAAAGCCCTACCAGGTAAGCGATGCGCGCGACTTTCCGACAAATGCTGGAGTAAAACCATGAACACCATGACCCATAAAGGTTACGCGGCTCGCATCGAATATAGCGAACACGATGGTTGTTTCGTTGGCCACATCGCTGGCATCCGCGATATCGTTGGCTTTCACGCTCACTCGGTTACCGATTTACGCGCCCAATTCGAGGAAGCGGTGGAAGACTACCTGAAAGCTTGCGGAAAAATCGGAAAGGAACCCGATAAATCCTATTCCGGTAGGTTGATGTTACGTGTTCCACCGGAGATTCATGCGGCAGTTGCCATTGCCGCCGATGTAAGCGGGAAAAGTATCAATCAATGGGCACTAGAAACGCTATCCAAGGCCGCCCATGCATGAGCGCTACGGCTGATTCGAAACCGTGCGCCTCTCCCATGGCGGAATCGCCTGGCCCCACGAGCAGGATTTTGGCACCATACAAGGTTGGGGTGAGGAACGAACCCCAACATAACCACTTCAGGCTGTAATCTCCTTCCGAATCATAAGGAGAATCAAGATGCATATCGTTTCGGTTATCAACTACAAGGGCGGCGTCGGAAAAACGACGATGACGGCGAATCTTGCCGCCGAGCTGGCGTGGCGAGGAAAGTCGGTCCTGCTGATCGATCTCGATCCCCAGGCCAGCCTTACGTTTTCGTTCATTAAGCCTGAGTAGTGGCAAAAAGAATTCGCCGAGGCGCGGACCATCAAGCGCTGGTTCGACGCTACAACTGAATCGGCGAATTTCGATCTCGAATCGCTTATCTTTCAACCGTCCGCCGTCAATTCAAGACTCTCTCAAAACGGCGAGCGCATCGATCTCATCCCATCCCACTTGGGCTTGATCAACGTCGACTTGGAATTGGCCACGGAACTCGGCGGAGCAACACTGAAACAAGGCAAGAAAAACTACATTCGCGTTCACCGGCGTTTGGCGAAAGGGCTCGATGCAATCGATCCCCGGAAATACGAATTGGTCCTAATCGATTGCCCACCAAACTTCAATATCGTCACGAAAACCGCTATCGTGGCCAGCAGCCACATCCTGATTCCGGCAAAGCCCGATTACCTATCGACACTCGGCATCGACTACCTGATCCGCGCCCTCGACGGGTTGGTCAACGATTTCAACGAGTACGCCGAGCTGGATTCCGATCATCTGGAAAAGCCCATCTCGCCGGAACGACTGGGTGTCGTCTTCACCATGGTTCAGGAATACGGCGGTGGACCCATATCGACGATTCGGCCCTTCATGGCGCAGACCGGACAACTCGGCGTTTCGGTCTTCAAGGCTTACATCAAGGAAAATAAAACCATGTTTGCCGATGCGCCACAGTACGGCGTGCCCGTTGCACTTTTGCCCGAATCGAATGCAACGCGTCAAAGTGTTATCCAAGGCATTGAGGAATTTGTGACCGAGTTCGAGGAAAGGCTCGGACTGGAGTAATCAAATGAAAAATACAAATGCTCAGGTTATGGCGAAAGTCTTGACCAAGATTGCCCAGGCCGTTCGGCGACTGGACGAATCGGAAATCGAGAAATTGCTGGCCGGTGACTTCCGGGTCGAACTTGTCTTGGGAGCACGGGAGAAGCGACACAATAAAAATGCCGTGAATCCGGACGCGGATGCAGAAAAGGATATTTCCGATGTCGCGCGGCGTCTCCGAAGTCTTGATGACCGCGATGAGGGGAGATTTATTCTCGAACAGCGCGTCCCGAACAAGGACTTGCTGACACGCCTCGTCCGATATCTCGATCTGCCGTTGCACAAACAGGAAACGACAGAGAGGCTGAAGGACAAGATCATCGAGGCCACCATCGGTTATCGTCTTCGGTCGCGCGCCATACGTGGCACAGGCGACCTTGGGAACACCGCGAATTAAGTAACGTAGGTAAACCCCGGCTTTGTCGGGTTGATAGGATAAGAAGGGCCGTTGGGGTAAGGAACGAACCCCAACCTTGGGCTAAACCCGCTCACACAAAGCCTTCCGGCTTTCCAATACGAGACAACCAACATGCAAGCCACCATCGAACTCGACGACCGGCTCATCGAGCGGGCCGGACTCATCACCGGCATAAAAGAACAAACCGCCCTCGTTCGGGCGGGCATCGAGGCGCTCATCGAGCGCGAAGATGCCAATGCATCGACTCATTCGGTTCCACGGACGGACAACCCATCACGAAGCGGCGGATTACGAGGGAAAGACAAATTGGCGAATCGGCGGCTCGCAACGCTCGGCGGTAGCGAACCGCAATTGCAACCAATTCCCCGTCGGTGTCCTGAACCGTCATGATTCTGGTCGATACATCGGTCTGGATCGATCACCTGTCCGCCACTGTGCCGGAGATGATTCGAATCCTGGATGATGGCCATGTACTCGTGCATCCATTTGTACGAGGAGAACTGGCATGCGGTAATCTCAAAAACCGGGAGGAGATTCTCAGGCTCCTTGGAGATTTGCCCCAGGCGCCAATCGCCACCCATACTCAGGCCATGAAATTTATAGAGCGCCATGCCCTCATGGGCCGTGGTGTCGGCTACATAGACATCCATCTGCTGATTTCCACCACGCTGGCGGGTATAACGCGGCTTTGGACACGGGACAGGCGTCTGATCGCCGTGGCCATGGAACTGGAACTGGCGTACGTCGAATAAAAAAAGCAAACCCCAACCGGGCAACCAACATGCAAACCACCATCGAACTCGACAACCGGCTCCTGGAGCGGGCCGGACTCATCACCGGCATAAAAGAACAAACCGCCCTCGTTCGGGCGGGCCTCGAGGCGCTCATTGAGCGCGGGAATACACAGGGGGATGCTTCGACCGCTGGCGTCGGCGACCGGCAGACCGAATACACAAGCGAGGACAAACCCATTCAACTGTGCACGGAAGCCGAAAAACGGCAGAGGATTCAGGCGCTGCTTGATTTTGCCGCCCGTGAAGGCTTCCCGGTGGAAAAATTGGATATCCCTTCCCGGGAAGAACGCAATGCCAGGTGAACCGGTCTTTTTAGACACCAACATGTGGGTCTATCTGTTCACGGCCCCCCGTAGCACCGAAGATCGTCGCAAACGAAACATCGTACAGGAAGTGTTGTCCAATCATTCGAATATCGTGGTCTCCACCCAGGTATTGAACGAGGCATCCAACGTCTGGTTGAAAAAATACGGTTTGGATATCGATCAGGTAAAGTCGTATCTGAAAACAATCCGGAAATCCGCCGAAGTCCACTTATTGAACGAGACTCTGACCTTCCAGGCCCTGGATCTCTTCGAGCGCTATAAGCTCTCCTTCTACGACAGCCTGATCATTGCCGCCGCCCTCGATGCCGGATGCCGGGCCCTGTACACCGAAGACCTGCAACACGGTCAGCGGATCGGGGAATTGATCATCGAAAATCCCTTCCGTGGGACTTGAAGACGCGCCGTTGATACTCGGAGACTCGCCGGAGCGTGCTGATCACTCTCCCGAGAGTGTTGATCACTCAACGGAGAGACTCGGAATCTCAACGGAGAGGTTCGGAACTTCAACGGAGAGGCTCCGAGCCTCAACGGAGAGACTCGGAATCTCAACGGAGAAGTTCGGAACCTCAACGGAGAGACTCAGAACCTCATCGTTGAGGTTCAGAACCGCAACGGAGAGGTTCCGAGCCTAAACGGAGAAGCTCAGAACCTCGATGACGCAGTTCGTAACTTCGTCAACCGAGTTCGGAACTGCATTAACGAAGTTCGGAACGCGATAAACCAGGCTTAGAACACGAACCATCCGGTCCGGGACATCTACATCCCGCCTCCGGGCGCTCTTAACACCGCCGGACTCCCGTTCCTCATGAAAAAGAAGCAGACAAAGGGCATCGAAACCCTCACCCACGACGCGGAAAAACGCAAAAACCTCCCCAGCGCCGAATACGAATCCCTGATGCGCCGTGCGGAAGAGGCCCCGCCCAACGTCTCGTATCCCCGGGGCGGCGCGGGACTGGAAGGCGAAAAGGCCGACCGCGACCCGGATCTGGACCCGCAGCTCGTCTGGCGTGGCAAGAACGATTCCGATCTGGTGGTCCCGGCCCCGCCCCTCTATATCCAGGAGAAGGTCCACCCCAAGGCCATCATCGACGATCTCGGGCGCGTCACCGACACGGAGCGCCGGGCCAATGACCCGCAGATCGACATGTTCGCCGACTTCAACGGCCTGCCTAATGATGCCGCCCGCACCGAGTTCTACCGGCACGACGCCAACTGGTCCAACCGCATGATCCTCGGCGACAGCCTCCAGGTCATGACCTCGTTGGCCGAGCGCGAGGGCCTGCGCGGGCGGGTCCAGTGCATCTATCTCGCCCCCCCCTACGGCATCAAATTCAACTCCAACTTCCAGTGGTCCACCACCAGCCGGGACGTCAAGGACGGCAAGCGCGAACACATCACCCGGGAACCGGAACAGGTCAAGGCCTTCCGGGATACCTGGCGCGACGGCATCCATTCCTATTTGTATTATCTGCGGGACCGGCTGATCGTGGCGCGGGATCTCTTGACGGAGTCGGGATCGATCTTCGTGCAGATCGGGGATGAGAACGTGCACCGGGTGCGGATGGTGATGGATGAGGTGTTTGGGGAGGGGAATTTTGTTGCGATAGTCGCTTTAAAAAAGACTGGTGGGCAAAGCAGCCAGCTTCTTGCGGGCGTATTTGATTATCTTCTCTGGTACGGGCGAGAGAAAGAACGGACAAAATACAGACGACTTTTCTTCCGAAAAGTTCCTGGTGATGAGGGTGCGCAGCAATTTAACTGGATTGAACTGCTGGATGGAACAAGACAGCAACTCGGAAAAGATAAAAATACGAAGGATATTCCAAAGGGTTTACGTTTATTCCAATCGTATCCCTTGGTTTCAATGGATGCTTCAGTAAAAGATCAGCCGTTTGTTTGGCAGCGAAAAAAATTTCTGCCCTCAGCAAACCGCCATTGGAGCGTAACAAGGAGTGGCTTACACCGCCTTGCGTTGGCAAACCGCTTACTTGGCGCGGGAAATACGCTGCGTTTTGTTAACTTTCTAGATGATTATCCTGTAACACCGTATACAAATCTTTGGACCGACACACGACCAAGTGGGTTTGCGCAGGACAAGATCTATGTTGTTCAGACAACAACAAAGGTTATCGAACGCTGCCTCCTCATGACCACCGACCCCGGCGACCTGATCCTGGACCCCACCTGCGGTTCCGGCACCACCGCCTACGTCGCCGAGCAGTGGGGGCGGCGCTGGATCACGATAGATACCTCCCGCGTGGCTCTCGCTCTCGCACGCGCCCGGATCATGGGAGCGCGCTATCCCTATTACCTGCTGGCCGACTCCCGCGCCGGGCAGATGAAAAAGGCCGAGTTGGAACACATCGCCCCCGCTACCCACGCCACCGGCGGCGACGTCCGCCAGGGCTTCGTCTATGAGCGCGTGCCCCACATCACCCTCAAGGCCATCGCCAACAACGCCGAGATCGATACTATCTGGGAGGAGCGCCAGCCCGCCATACTGGCGGCCCTCGAAAAACTCAACGCCGCCCTGCGCGGCCACACCTTTCCCTTCCCCATCACCAGCGGCGGGCGCGCCGGGAAAGAGGTCCGCTTCGATGCTCCGGAGAACAACCGGGTCACGCTCCCCAGCGGCGAACAGGTCCCGGCCCATGAATTACTGGAATGGGAGGTCCCGCGCGAGGCGCCCGGCGATTGGCCGCAAACCGCCAAGGCGTCGCTGGCGGCGTTCTGGACGGCCCGCATCGAGCGCCAAAAAGAAATGGATAAATCCATTGCCGCCCGCGCCGAGTTCGAGTTGCTCTACGACAAACCCTTCGAGGACAAGGGCGCCGTGCGGGTGGCCGGTCCCTTCACCGTGGAATCGCTGTCGCCCCATCGGGTGATGGGCATGGACGAGGGCCGGGCGCCCGATCCCCACGCACTGATCGAGGCGGATGGCGGGCAAACCACGGATTGCGCCATTATCACCGACGGCAAGGAATGGGATTTCGTCCAGATGGTCCTGGAGAACCTCCGGACCGCCGGGGTCCAGCAGGCCCACAAGGAAGACAGGATCACCTTCACGTCGCTGACCGGCTGGCCGGGGTATTACATTTGTGCCGAGGGGAAATATCGGGAAGGGAGTGATAAAGACGATGGCGAAACAGGGCCGGAAAAACGCGCCGGCATCTTCATCGGTCCCGAGTTCGGCACCGTCTCCCGGGCCGATCTGGCGGCGGCGGCCCGGGAGGCGCTGGATTCCGGGTTCGACGTGCTCATCGCCTGCGCCTTTCATTTCGATGCCCATTCCTCGGAGTTCGATAAACTCGGGCCGATCCCGGTCTTGAAGGCGCGCATGAATGCCGATCTGCACATGGCCGAGGATCTCAAGAATACCGGACAAGGCAATCTCTTCGTTATCTTCGGCGAGCCGGATATCACCATCATCGAGCCCGAAGACGACGCCGGGAATGACAAAATCCGGATCAAGGTAAACGGCGTCGATGTGTTCCATCCCCAGACGGGCGAGGTGCGCGCCGATGGCCCGGACGGCATCGCCTGCTGGTTCATCGATACCGATTACGATGAGGAGAGCTTCTTCGTGCGCCATGCCTATTTCCTCGGGGCCAACGACCCCTACAAGGCACTGAAGACGACCCTGAAGGCCGAGATCGATGAGGCGGCCTGGGCGAGCCTCGACAGTGATACCTCGCGTCCGTTTCCGAGGCCGAAATCCGGGCGGGTGGCCGTGAAGGTGATCAACCACCTGGGGGACGAGGTGATGAAGGTGATCAAGGTATGAGAGACTGTCCGGTTGGCGTGTCTTTGATTTGCCTATTTCCCGCTCGGCTTTACGAATGAGTCACCATTCAACGGTTCTTTACTAGCGCAGGATTATGGTTCATTGGTCCGAGGCGAAGCCTCGCCAGGTTGTTTATTTCTCGCTCGGCTTTACGAAAGGTTGCCACATTCGGACGTTTCCATGGCGGATGTGCAGGATAGGCGGAACAAGATTCAAGTGCCGGGTGGCGTGCGTCTCCACCAGTACGCCAACCTCTATTTCGATGCCCGTAATCCGATGATGTACAAGCGATTGGCGCAGGTCGAGGTTTTATGCGTGCTTTGCGTCTCTACCGACGTGCTGAATTTGCCGGGCGTGGTGATTACCGATCAAAATGCAGCCAGCGATTATGTACGGTTCTATCCACCTCGATTTTCGACTTTCCTGGATTTCGACTGGATCTGCGCGGATGACTGGCACCATCCGGACGACAGCATCGCTTATTACCGACACAAATCCATAAAGTGCGCGGAGGTATTGGTGCCGAATACCGTACCTCCGAACTTCATACGCAAGGCCTATGTGGCGAGTGACGCGGCAAGGACGGCTCTATTGGCAACCGGGTTTCCAAAACCGGTCGAGGTTATGCCGAAACTGTTTTTCAGGTGATAAACATGGTGAAAGTATTAATCGGCGATCTTTTCGAGAGCAAGGCCAAAACCATCGTGAATACGGTCAACTGTGTCGGCGTGATGGGCAAAGGTATTGCTCAGGCGTTCAAAAAACGTTATCCGGGGATGTTCGATGACTATAGGCAACGTTGTCGGTCGGGGCAGATTCGACCGGGTATGCCTTACCTCTACACGGATTTGCTTGGTACCTCGATCATCAACTTCCCAAGCAAGGATCACTGGCGTTCTCCGTCGCGCTTGGATGATGTGATTAAAGGGCTGGATGTTTTCGCGGAGAAATATAAGGAATGGGGCATCGAATCGGTAGCCTTTCCACCGCTGGGCTGTGGCAATGGCGGATTGGAATGGGTCGTGGTCGGTCCGGTAATGTATCAGCGCCTTTTGGCTTTGGATATTACGGTCGAGATCTATGCGCCCTATGGAACCCCAAAACAGCATCTGACGGAAGAATTCCTCGGTCAGGCGGTGTCTAATCCGCACTTCGTGAAAGGCCACAAGCAGAAGCGATTGAATGACTCATGGGTGGCATTGTTGGAGGTAATCGATCGACTACAGAGGCAGCCCCATGCGAACCCCGTGGGGAGAACGATCTTTCAAAAGATCTGCTACATCTTCACCGAACAGGGGATAAATACGGGTTTTCACTTCAAACAGGGAAGTTATGGTCCTTTCTCGGCGGAGGTAAAGGAGGCACTGTCGGTGTTCGCCAATGCCAATCTGATTCAAGAACAGCAGTTGGGCCGCATGACGGCGCTGCGGATCGGACCTGAATACGCATCCGTCCGCGCCAGGTTCGTCGATCAGCTAAAACCGCTCGAAAAGAAGATCGACAAAACCGTCGATCTTTTCAGCCGGATAAAATCGACGGCACAGGCCGAAGAAGTAACCACCGTACTCTATGCCGCCAGGAAATTGAAGAAAGATAGTCGGGATGATTCCGTTAGCGAGAAGGATATTTATGATTACATTCTGGGGTGGAAAAAGGACTGGCAAAGAGAGGAAAAGCAGGCTGCGATCGCATCGGCAATTCGCAATCTCGAGATGCTGGGTTGGTTGCGACTGCAATATAGCGATTCACTGCCGATGGAAGATCTTTGAACGAAATCTTCAACAAACTTGGGTTCCGCGCCGCTGCTGAAGGCGCGCATGAATGCGGACCTGCACATGGCCGAGCAGGATGTCGACACCGGCGACATTCCCGAGGTAATCGATTGGCGCAATGCCGAACGCGGCAAGTTCTATCGGCCCGTGAAACAGCAAATCACGTTGCGTGATCGACGCCGACCTGATCGACTGGTTCAAGTCCCGGGGCAGCAAGTGCCAGACCTGCATCAACGCGACGTTGCGCGATTACGTGGAACACCACAGCTAGCGAGGCTTCGCCTCACAGACCAATAAAACCATAATCCTGCGCTAGTAAAGAACCGTTAAAACTCGACTCATTCGTAAAGCCGAGCGGGAAATAAACAAATTAACGCCTGAGTAGGTCGGGTTACGGCACTAATGCGCCTAACCCGACCTACTGGCTTCATTTTGCTTTGCTCGATGCCGAATCATGCTTCGTCGGATCGAGCACAAGCTTCGCCTGAAAATCCACATCGAGTGAAACTCGACGCATTTGTCGGTGTGAGATTTGCCAGGGTGCGTGGGAAATAAACGAATCCCTCCAGTGGCATCGCGGCTGAAAAACGATGCCCCCACGGGGTATACTCTCCGACCCTGATTTTTCTTATTCCCCGCTCGGCTTCACGAATGAGTCGAGTTTTACAGAACAGTGATTTTGCTTTACCAACGTCGGGTCATGCTTTATCGGTTCGAGCACAAACTTCGCTATGAATACTTCCCTGCATAATCCCTGGCTGAATCCGGATGGTCTCCCGGCGTTTTCGCGCATCCGCCCGGAGGATATCGTGCCCACCGTGGAACGATCATTGGAGAAGGCGCGCGCCACCATCGCCGATCTGCTGGAAAGCGTTGCTCCCTCGGCGCGAGGCGCCGGCATGTTCGACCGATTGATCCCCCCGCTGGAGGGCCTGGATGATTCCCTGAACCGGATCTGGTCGCCGGTGTCCCATCTGCACTCGGTGGCCGACAACCCGGAGTTGCGGGAGGCCCATAACGCCTGCCTGCCCATGCTGAGCGAATACAGCACGGAATTCGGCCAGAACGAACGGCTGTTTCGCGCCTTGGAGCACATCGCGGAGAGCGACGAGATGGCGCGGCTCTCGCCCACGAAACGAAAAATCCTGGAAAATTCATTGCAGGATTTCCGGCTTTCGGGGGTTGCGCTGAATGCCGGGGACAAGGCCCGTTTCAAGGCGATTTCCGTAAGGCTTGCCACCCTGAAGAGCAAATTCTCCGAAAATGTCCTGGATGCAACCGGTGCCTGGAAGAAGCAACTCTTGCAAAGCGAGGCGCTCTCCGGGCTCCCCGAATCGGCGCTGGCGGCCGCCCGTCAAGCGGCGGAGCGCGAGGGACGGGATGGCTTTCTGCTGACCCTGGAGTTTCCCTGCTACCTGGCGGTGATCACGTTCGCCGATGACCCATCCCTGCGTCGGGAGATCTATGAGGCGTACACCACCCGGGGGTCGGATCAGGGGCCCGATGCCGGACAATGGGACAACACGGAGATCATGGAAGAGATCCTGGCCCTCCGCGACGAGAAGGCCCGGTTGCTGGGCTTTTCCAGTTATGCGGAATGTTCCCTCGTCAAGAAGATGGCGCCGAGTCCGGAGCATGTACTGGATTTCATTCGTGATCTCGCCCGTCGCACCAGACAGATGGCCGAACGGGAGTTCCAGGAACTTCGCGCCTTTGCCCGCAAGCGCACGGGGCTCTCGAGGCTCGAATCCTGGGATATCCCCTATTATTCCGAAAAGCTTTCTCAGCAGAAATTCTCCTTCTCCCAGGAAGACCTGCGGGCCTATTTCCCCGCGCCCAAGGTCCTCTCCGGCCTTTTCGAGATTGTCCATCGATTGTTCGAACTCCGTATCGACTCCATCGGGGACAAGGAGGCCTGGCATCCCGACGTGCGCTTCCACGAGGTGCGGGACGGCGACGGCACGCCCGTGGGTGGGTTTTTCCTGGATCTCTACGCGCGTCCCCATAAGCGGAGTGGGGCATGGATGGATGAATGCATTACCCGCAAGGCCCTTGGCGGCGACATCCAGCGGCCGGTGGCGTATCTCACCTGCAACTTCGGTCCGCCCATCGGGGACAAGCCATCCCTATTGACCCATGAAGAGGTCCTCACGCTGTTCCATGAATTCGGCCATGCCCTGCATCACCTGCTCACCAGGATGGATTATCCCAGCATCGCCGGTACCAACGGGGTGGCCTGGGATGCCGTGGAATTGCCGAGTCAGTTGCTGGAACAGTGGTGTTGGGAGCGCGAGGCCCTTCGCTACATCAGCGGGCATGTGGACACCGGTGCCCCTCTCCCCGATATGCTCCTCGATTCGTTGCGCGCCTCCAGGAACTTCCAATTCGGCATGGCCATGGTTCGGCAATTGGAATACGCGTTGTTCGATTTTCGCATCCACCGGGAATACGACCATTCCCGACGCGAAGCCGAAGGGGCACGGATCCAACGCCTCTTGCGCGAAGTGCGCGATGAGGTCGCCGTGGTGACGCCCCCCGCCTTTTACCGCATGGCGCATTCCTTCTCCCACATCTTCGCCGGGAGCTATGCCGCGGGCTACTACAGCTACAAGTGGGCCGAGATGCTGGCAAGCGATGCATTCGCCAAATTCGAAGAAAATGGCATCTTCGATGGCGATACGGGCTCCCTGTTTCGGAGGACCATCCTGGAACAGGGCGGGTCGCGTGATGCCATGGATCTCTTCAAGGAATTTCGCGGTCGCGAGCCCGACATCGATGCATTGCTTCGTCATAGCGGCATCGAGGGAGAGTCCGTGGCCATTGATAAGACTCTACCCATAGTGAGTGATTCATCTCATTGAATCGAGGTCTCGGTTACGACCGAAGAGGTAACCAAGTTCAAAGGTATATGCAATTCCCCCTCGACAATCGACATGAGCGCGCGAATGTTCGTGGTTGGTCGAGGGGTTTTAGCGATTGTGATTTCACGAAAATTCACGGGTGGTTTCTGCCATCCCTGGCACCTGGGTCCCGGCATTCCCTGCCGGAATGACGGAAGTGGTAAATTCCTACACAATCGCCTGAAGCAACCTCTCTTGTCATCCCGGCAGTCCATGCCGGGTTAGGATGTAAAAAATTACCTTTTTCACCGCCCTGTTAGAATACAGGCAATAGCAAACGCCCATCCGCATCGTGGTTTATGAAAGACGCTCTTGAAAACACATCGACCCTGTTTTCCTCACCCGGCATTCGGCGGTGGCTGATTGCCGGTCTTTTTGTCTGTCTTCCCGGCATGGCCGGGGCCGAGGTGGCCTATGTCACCCATACCGAGGTCATCCTCGCCGGTGTATACGCGGATAAGGCGGCAGCCAGTGTGCATGCCGATCAGGCCCGAAACGATCCGCTGGAGGTGCTTCCCGTGGATTCCGCCGTGGAAATCATCTCCCGCGACGAAGGCCTTGCCCAGGTGCGCACCACCAGCGGCACCATCGGTTGGATCGACAGCAGTTATCTCATGGCGGAAAAACCGGCCCGGATCTTGCTCCTGGAACTCGAGGCCGAGCAGGAAGAGACCAAGGCGAGGCTCGAAGAGACAGAGTCTCGGCTCCGGAAATCGACGGCAGGTACCCCCGGTGGCGACGCCATTTTCGATAATGATCTGGTTTTCGATCCGGGCCACTGGTTCGGTCTCGACATTCCCCCGCTTTCCATGACCCGGAAATGGGCCATGGTGATCCTCGGGTTTCTCCTGGGGTTCGCCTTGGGCGGTTACTTCGTCAAGAAAGTCGCCTGTCGCCGCTATTATTTGGTCGAACGCACGGGGAGACGGGGCAGCAGCAGGCACCGAAGGGACGAAGCCCGCAAGGGAAAACCCCGTAAGGATCGAAACGACAACCCAGAAGAGAAGGACGGAAAGGAAGATGGCGATGTCCCAAAACCGAACGGCAAGGACCCAACGGCCAGGCTCGATCGCTAAAGTCCCATGACCCGTTGGACGGGCCTGGGTTCACCGAATGTCGAAGAACCAGGAGAATGAGGAACAGGTGCCTGGCGAAACATGAATGGGGAGTGTTGGGTTACGGCGAGAACGCGCCTAACCCAACCTACCAGCGAAGCTTTACCTCGAGCCGACAAGGCATGATCGAGTGATCGGCAAGGCGGAATTGGCGTCCTGTAAAACTTGATCCAATTGTGAAGCCGAGCGGGAAATAAACAAACCAATAGGGGATAGAAAAATGACGATGGACGATCGGGACGGTGTCATCTGGTTCGACGGTAAACTGGTTCCATGGCGAGAGGCAACGGTCCATGTGTTGACCCACACGCTGCATTACGGCATGGGGGTCTTCGAGGGCGTTCGGGCCTACGAAACCGACAAAGGGGCCGCGATTTTTCGCCTGCGCGACCATACGGATCGGCTGTTCGATTCGGCCCGAATCCTCCATATGCCGATGCCTTACGACAAGGAAACCCTCATGGACGCGCAGCGCCGGGTGGTGCGCGAAAATGGCCTGGCATCGGCGTATCTGCGACCCATGTGTTTTTATGGTTCCGAGGGCATGGGACTGCGCGCCGATAATTTGTCCGTGCACGTCATCATAGCGGCCTGGGAGTGGGGCGCCTATCTGGGTGCCGAGAACCTGGAGCGGGGGATCCGGGTGCGGACCTCGTCATTCAGCCGCCACCACGTCAATGCCGCCATGTGCAAGGCCAAGGCCAACGGGAATTACCTGAATTCCATGCTGGCCTTGCAAGAGGCCCTTGCCTGCGGATACGACGAGGCCCTGATGCTGGACACGGCGGGATTCGTCGCCGAAGGCAGTGGTGAAAACATCTTCATCGTCCGCGACGGCAAGATGTACACCCCGGATCTGAGTTCCGCGCTGGAAGGGATTACCCGAAAAACGATTATTACCCTGGCCGAGGCCGCGAACATCGAGGTGCGGGAAAAACGCATCACCCGCGATGAGGTCTATATTGCCGACGAGGCATTCTTTACCGGCACCGCAGCCGAGGTAACCCCGATCCGGGAGCTCGACGACAGACTGATTGGCGACGACCCACCCGGGCCCATTACCCGATCGCTGCAAAAGATATTCTTCGATCAGGTGCATGGGCGTCGGAGCCATTACCCGGAATGGTTGACGCAGGTGGACTAGCCAGCGGGCGGACTGGCCAGCGCTTGCATGGAACATGCCGGCGTTTTACGCCAAGGCCGAAGCGGGATGGGTTCGGCGCACGCGGTTCTCTGAGGATTTTTTTGTTTTTCCGGTACCTGAACAAAAGCCATGACCTTCGGCATCGGCGATCCACGGCTATCCATCCAACAGCTCGATCCAGTGCCGAACGGGAATATCGGTCCCTGCCCGCAGGTGTAATTGACAACCGACGTTGGCGGTGGCAATCAGTTCGGGCTTCCCCGCTTCCAGGTGGGAGATCTTATTGGCCAGCAACCGCCAGGAAAGCTTCGGCTGCAAAAGAGAATAGCTTCCCGCAAAGCCGCAACAGAGGTGCGCATCGGCAACCGGCGTCAACGTGAAGCCGAGCGTCGTCAAGACGGCCTCGACACGGCCCGACAGCCGCAGGCCATGCTGCAACGTACAAGGGGCATGGAAGGCGATGCGGCGTCCTTCCCCGATCCTTCCCGGGCCTTGCGCCATATCGGCGAGCAATTCCACCGGGTCCCGAACCAGGGACGAGACACGGGCCGCCTTTTCGGCGTATTCCGGGTCGTGACGCAACACGCTCCCATATTCCTTGACCATGACGCCGCAACCGCTGGCACTTATCACGATCCCCCGGACACCCGCCTGTATATGGGGCCACCAGGCATCGATATTGCGACGCATGAACGCCATACCCTCCGCGCTGGCGGATAAATGGTAACTGAGCGCGCCGCAGCATCCGGCGGCCGGTTCAGGCACGACGCCGATATCCATGCGGTCCAGCACCCGGGCCAGTACCGCATTCGTTGCCGGTGTCATGACGGATTGCGCACAGCCGTCTAATATCAACACCCTGCGCTGGTGGGACCCATGGGGCAGTGCCGGTATCCCCTGGCGGTGGGGGATGCGTCGCTCGATGGCCCTCGGTAGCACCGGTGCCATGAATTGGCCGAGTCGCGTCACCGATGAAAGGCGTTTCGGGTGCGTCAGCACCCGGCGCAGCACGAAGCGCGGGACACGTCGATGGAGCGGACGCGGGGCCTTTTCCTCCATGAGTTCCCGACCCATGTGCAGCAGGCGGCGATACGGGACCCCGGAGGGACAGGTGGTCTCGCAGGCGCCGCAACCAAGACAGCGATCGAGGTGAAACCGGGTTACCGATCCGACCGGCCTGCCTTCCAGGATCTGTTTGATCAGGTAGATGCGTCCCCGCGGGCTATCCCGCTCGTCTCCGAGCAGTCGATACGTGGGGCAGGTGGCGTTGCAAAGACCACAATGTACGCAGGCGCGCAGGATCGCGTTGGCCTCGCGGCCCTCGGGGGTATCCTTGTAGGGTGCGACGATGGCGGTTTTCATAGCGTGGAGTACAGGCGTCCGGGATTGAAGAGACCATGGGGATCGAAGGCCTGTTTTACCCGCTGATGGAGCCGGGCAAGCCCCGGGGCCAGGGGGTGAAAGACCTCGCCCTTGCGGTCCCCACCACGGAACAAGGTAGCGTGCCCGCGGACCGCGCTGACTGCTTTACGGATCTCGGTACCGGGCAAGTCGCTCCGTAGCCAGCGTTGTCCCCCCCCCCATTCGATGAACCATCTCCCCGAGAGTGGCAGGGGCGGGGAAGCGGGGGGCACCGAAAGGCGCCACAGGGGCTCGGAGGCGGTCATCTCGGGGAAAAAGGCATGCCGCTGTTCGCGGACATCGTACCAGAATCGATGGTGGTGATTCCGGTCGCGGTCATGATCGTTTCCATTGTTGTCCCTGTTGTCGAGGCCATCGGGACCATCGAGTCCCGGGCCATCCGTGGGTTCGAGCAATTCGCCGCCCAGTTGCCCCCTTGCCGAGCGCGTTGCACTCGCGGCCCCCGAGAGCCGCACGTATAGCCTTTCACTGTCGAAGCACGCACCCGAAAGCGGCAGGGGGCGCCCGGCCCAGGTATTCATGACATCGATGACCTCGGCGGGTGTGTGTTCCCGAACCAGGGTGATCTCCTCGGCGGGTATCGGAAGCACCCTCAAACTGACCTCCAGGAGGATGCCCAGCGTCCCCATGGCACCGACCATGAGCCTCCCGACATCGTACCCCGCGACGTTCTTCATGACCTGGCCGCCGAAGCGCTGTTCTCCCCGTTCGTTGAGCAGACGCACCCCCAACACGAAATCGCGCGCCGACCCGGTATAGGGACGACGTGGACCGGACAGGCCCGCGCAAATGGTCCCGCCCAGGGTCGCCTCGGCCCCGAAATGGGGCGGTTCGAAGGGCAACATCTGGTGGCGTTCGGCGAGGATGGATTCGATTTCCGCGAGCCTCGTGCCGCAGCGAGCGGTGATGACCAACTCCTTGGGCTCGAAACTCACGATTCCCCGATGCTCGGCCACGGAAAGCGGCGCGCCGCTGGCCTCCCGGCCAAGGAAATGCTTGGTTCCCCCGCCGATGATCTGGAAGGGGCCCTGTTCGGCGCCGCCGGACGCGCCGGCGATGATATCTTCGAGGCGTACGCTCATGTCATTGCTGCCGGTCATGGCGAATCCCCTTCGGTCAAGCGTGTTTTGGAGATCATTTCGAAACCATATGAACATAGCGCGACCAAGGCCGCAACCGATTTAGAGCTGCCGTCCCTGGGCAACTGGGTCCCGGCATTCCCCGCCGGGATGACGGGATGGGTTGTTTCAAGCGATTGTGTAGGAATTTATCACTTCCGGCAGTCCCTAGTCCCTGCCGGGATGACGAGAGAGGTTGCTTCGGGCGATTGTGTAGATATTCAGCACCCCCGTCATCCCGCCATGGATTGGCGGGACCCGGATGCCAGGGATGGCAGCTCGCGCGTGGAATACGCGCCTATGGCGCTATTCCACCCTACGTTTTTCGCGGGTTTCGTAGGGTGGAATGAGGCCAAAAGCCGAAATTCCACGCGGGTTCTTGGGAGCGAGCGAAAACCCAACCCAGTCCAGCCGGAACCAAAGAGCCTCGACCTGCCCTTTGTCATTTCGAGCGCGGCGAGAAATAACGGCCCTTTCGAGGTGAAATAAACGAGCCGATAAGTCGTGTTTTATGGCGATGGCTGTCGGCACGCATCGGAAATACGCTACCATAGTGGCCCGGTGCATTTGCGGGTCGATATCTCAAGGTATCGGAAAAACAAAGGCCTCGAGAGAACCGGTGCGCGTGCCCGGGCCCATCCCGCTTCGGTCCTGGCGCGAAGCGCTGACATATTCGGCCCCTGGAGGATCGCAACAAATGAATCTGTCGATAACGACAGGATATTGCCGATATTTCGTGTTTGTTTCCTGCTCGAACCGATGAAGCATGATCGAGGTTTGGCAAGCCGGAGTTGTGCCTTGTAAAACTCGATCCAATCGTGAAGCCGCGCGGGAAATGAACAAATTACATCAGGAGCAAAGATATGGCGAAAATCGATTTTGGTGGTGTCGTGGAAGAGGTGGTCACACGCGAAGAATTCCCGGTCACGAAGGCGCGGGATGTGCTCGAGAACGAAACCATTGCCGTCATCGGATACGGCGTTCAGGGGCCCGCCCAGGCCCTCAACATGAAGGAAAACGGCTTTCGGGTCATCGTCGGCCAGGCAAAGCAATTTCAAAAGGATTGGGATCGGGCCGTTGCCGATGGCTGGGTTCCCGGCGAGACCCTGTTCGATATGGTCGATGCCGCCAGGCGCGGCACCGTCATCCAGATGCTGGTCTCGGATGCCGCGCAAAAGGCCATCTGGCCCACGATCGAGCCCTGTCTCGACCCTGGCGATGCCCTCTATTTCTCCCACGGTTTTTCCATCGTGTACAAGGATCAAACCGGAGTGATTCCCCCTTCCGATTGCGATGTCCTCCTGGTGGCGCCCAAGGGATCCGGGCTCAATGTTCGGCGCAATTTCCTGTCCGGGGCGGGCATCAACTCGAGTTTCGGGGTCTTCCAGGATTACACCGGGCGGGCCAGGGAGCGGGCCATTGCCCTGGGGATCGCCATCGGCAGTGGTTACCTCTTTCCCACCACCTTCGAGAACGAGGTATACAGCGATCTTACCGGTGAGCGCGGCATCCTCATGGGTGCCTTGGCGGGGGTCATGGAGGCGCAATACCAGACCCTGCGGGAGAACGGGCACAGCCCCAGCGAGGCATTCAATGAAACCGTCGAGGAACTCACCCAGAGCCTCATCCGCCTCGTGGACGAAAACGGCATGGATTGGATGTATTCCAACTGCTCGGCTACCGCGCAGCGCGGGGCCCTGGACTGGCGTCCCAAATTCAAGGCGGCCACCCTGCCGGTTTTCAAGGAGCTCTACCGACGGGTCAAGGACGGCACGGAAACGGCGCGCGTCATCGATGCCTGCGGTGCCGCGGACTACCAGCAGACCCTGGGGACGGAATTGAACGAACTGGGCAACAGTGAAATGTGGCGGACCGGCAAGGCCACCCGGAACCTCCGTCCCAAGGAAGTCGCCAAGACGATCACGGGAGACACCAAGGGCGTTGGCGGAAGGGCGACCAATTGAGTCGCGGCCAATTGCGTACTGTCTGGCGAAGCTATCGCTAGGGATAGCGTGGTCGCAAAGCGCCAGGGAGTACGAAGGACCGTCGAGTCACCGACGGTCCTGTTGCTTTTCCGTGTCGATTCCCTGGCGCCAAATGGTATCCACTAACCTTTGGGTATTTCGACTGACTTCGATGCTCGCGGCGATGGCCTTTTCATCTCGATTTGCCGCGAGTCCAGCAAAGTCATCGATCATCGATACGTGTGGCGGACGCTGGGTGGGCGTCTTGATGAAATCGAAATCCGTTGGCGTTACTGCCCCGGATTTGGCCGTAAAACCAACTTCATGGCCTGGATTGTCGAAGATAAAACCTTTCTGCCAATCGACCACGAAGTCGTCCAAAAAGATATTCCCCCCGAGACAGATAATACTGAGGTCCATGAGCCGAACATCGAGGTTATACCCCACATCGAAACTGGAAGTCTTCCCGTCCACGAACTGTAAAAACCCCGCTGCACGGATCACCGATCCCGTTTTTTCATGGCGTTGCAGGTAGACGCTGGCGTTGGCTACTTCCACCCCGGCGCAAAGGTACTCGGTAATGGCCCGCATCGAATACCAACCCATGTCGGCGAGTGCGCCCATGGGTTCCATATCTGTAACGTATCGTACATTTTCGGTATCCATCAGGGGGTAAAAGAAAGCGGAGTGGAGCGACTGCGGCGGGCCGTATCGTTCCGCAATCGCCTGCTTGATCATAAGCGTGCGCGGATGATGCACGAAATGCGTGGCATCCATGAATGCGACCCGATTTTTCAGACATTCGTTCCCGATCCGACGAACCGAATCGAGGCTCGCGAAAGGTTTTTCGGCCAATACGTGTTTTTTGTTACCTGCCGCTGCCAAACAAATTTGCTCTCGTACCGCGGTAGGGGTGGCCACATAAACGGCATCGATGCCTTCCCAGGCCACAAGCCATCGCCAGTCCGAAAATGCCTTGGCACCAAAAGGCTCGGCAAAGCTATCGGCGGCGGATTGTCGTCGGCTGGAGACCGCGGACACCCGGGCATGCCTGCTTCGGGTAATGGCATCCGCGATGACAGCGGCGATATGGCCGGTACTCACGATGCCTACTCGTAATTTTCGTGACATAGCTCTCTCCGAGGTTTCCCCCCGACTGCGACAGAGCCGGTTGCCATTTCTAGATCCCGTCCACCAACTGCCGCAACCTGGCGATATGGGCGGGTCTGGTGCCACAACAACCACCTATCACCGTGGCGCCTTTTTCGAGCCACGTGGCGGCATGTCCTGCATAGCTTTCCGGATCGAGGTCCTGACGGAGTTCGAATACGCCGTCGGTCTTTTTATTTCCATCGAGTTGCCAATACTGCGGAATGGGTTTGGCCGTGTTGGCATATCCTCCGATGTATTCGACCCCGGCTTTCACCAGCCTGGGGATGGCGTTCGTGATGCTCTCCGGCGCGCAACAGTTGGCGAGTACCCCCGAGATCGGCAGATCGGCGATTGCCGCGAAGGCATCGATAACGGATTCCCCACTGCGTAGATTTCCGGATCGATCCTCATGCAGCGTCCAGGAGACCCAGACCGGTTTACCGGTTCGGCAGGCGGCTCGGGCAGCGGCCCTTGCTTCCTGGGCACTGGACATGGTCTCGCATAGCAGGAGATCGACGTGGGGGGCCAGCAGGTCGGCCTGTTCCCGATACGAGGGATAGATTTCCTCGAAGCTGCCCACCAGATCCGGGCGGTAACTGCCGCGCAGCGGCGGCAAGGAGCCCGCGATGGAAATGGGGCGGTTCACCCCTTGTAGAGTGGCGATTTCCCGGGCCTCCAGCGCCAGGGCGCAGGCGAGTTCGTTGAGCTCGGCGAATCGATGCTCGATACCCTCCATAGTGAGACAGGCGCGAACGAGCCCATAGGTGTTCGTGGTGATGATATCCGCTCCGGCGAATATATAGTCGAGATGAATGCGACGAACCACTTCCGGCGCTACCAGCAGGGCATTGGCCGACCAGATGGTGTTGGAGACCTCGATGCCTCGGAAACGCAACTCGCGTCCCATGCCACCGTCGAGCAGGACCGTTCGGGGAAGATTCGGCGTGGACATCGAGGGTGTCTCCTCTTGCCGTCTTTCAGAATAGTGGCGCCCAAAAGTGGCGCCCAAAAATACATTTGAAATTCCTGGCGTTCTTCCTACCGAATGTCTTCGCGGGCGCGCTGGAAACTCGAGAACACCACCCGCTCGAAGCCCACCGCCACCACGGCGAAGCTGCGAAGACGCAGCACATCACCGAACTTGCCATTCAATTTCGCTTCATAGCGGGCAAGCCCTTTCTCGGCCTCGCGCTGTTTTCTTTGCACCGCGGCCAGTGCACGCAGCCCCTCGCTATCCATTCCTTCCAACGTCTTGCCATCGACACCGGCCTCCTTCAGGGACACGAACTTGAACTCGATCAAGATATCCATAACCTGGTATTGGCGCATGTCCGGGCGCACGATCAGGGTGAGATCGGCATGACCGCGTTCCATCTCGGTCTCCGATTCCATGATGTACAAGGCATCATTGAAGAGCAGGGTCAGGAACGCCGTCTTGATGGTGAGCTCGTTGCCATGGGCATAATCACGGTTGCTCAATGCCTTGAAATACTTCCGCTCCACGAAGTCGCATAAGGGCTGAATGTCGCCACGCCGGTACAGGGTCTCGGCGGCTCGGCGCGCCATGTCGGCGTCCTTCCCTTCCGGCAGCAGCATCTCCCGGATCGCTTCGGCGTAGAGCTTGCGGATGACCAGATTGGGGATGCGCAGACTGATCTCGCCAAAGGGCGTCATGCCATCCAGGGTCAGGATGCCGAAGTAGTACAGGAGCGATGCCACGAAGCCGGTGTCCTTGGGGGCATAGAGCATGTCTTCCACCCCGAAACGGTCGGATAGTCTCCGAACATGTATCGCTTCCTCCTCGGCCAGGGCATCGAAGATCAGCCTTCTGCCTTCCGGGAGGCGGGAGATGTAGTGCATCTTGCCCCGGTCCATGGCCAGATTGCTATCGAGGATCTCGTCCGGATAGCGACAGTCGCGCTGGAAGGCCTTTAGAAAATAGAGGGCAAGGGTCGGGTTGTAGACGTGGTGCTCGGCGCGGCGGCTGAAGCGATAGCCGTTGTAAAAGGTGCGCATCATGGCAAGCGCGTCATCGGTTCGGGCCTGGGGAAAGCCGCACTCCCGGGCGATCTCCGCCACCATTCCGGCGATCTCTGCCTCCCGAAAGCCGCACAGTTCGTTGAATTGGTGTAGTAAATAGATGTTTTCCGCCACGTTGTAGGCGCTGGTGAGGTCGCTCATGGCCACCGGCGAGACACCGGTGATGAATACACGGGAAAGACCCTCCCCACTCGCGGCCATTTTGATGGTCTTGAACAGGGCCTTCATACAGCCCTCGCCGGACAGGATGGCCTGATAACGGCTTTCCTCGGTGTCTCGACGTCCCATCATGAGTTCGTTGGCGAAGTTGTCGTACTCGTCGATGAAAAGATATAAGGAGTGGTCGGTTTTTCGAATGGCGGCAAGGAGGGATCGGAAGGAGGAAAGGGCGTCTCGGGGATCGATTCGAGGCGGCTCGGGTAGCTTCTCTCGATAATACGCCGAAAAGTCCCTGATGCGATCATTCAAATAGGCATAGAGGTTGCGCTTGATCTCCTCGCCATCGCCCTGGGGACTGACCCCGGAAAAATCCCACTTGAGCACGAAATATCGGTTATGCCTTGCGGTGGGATTCCTGCCGATGGCGAGCCCTCCGAATAGGGCTTCGAAGCGATCCGCCTTGTTGAGGTCGTAGTAGTTTTCCAGCATCGATAACAAGAGGCTCTTGCCGAAGCGACGCGGACGCAGGAAAAGGAGCTGTTTACCGGCTTCTTCCAGCAGCGGGATATGGTCCGTGCGGTCCACGTAATGGTAGTGTTCCAAGATGATCGAATCGAAGTCGCTGATGCCGTAGGGGAATCTCATGGGGAATCCTTTGGTGAATTGCGATTGGATTACTCCCCGATGGCCGCCAGTTGATCGGCCTGGTGTTCGGCAATCAGGGGATCGATGACCTGGTCCAGTGCCCCTACCTGGATCTCGGTGAGTTTGTAGAGGGTGAGGTCGATGCGATGATCGGTGACCCGGCCCTGGGGAAAATTGTAGGTGCGGATGCGCTGCGATCGATCGCCGCTGCCGACCAGGGATTTGCGGGTGGCAGCCCGTTCCGCGGTTTGGCGTTCCTGCTCGGCCATGAGTAGTTTTGCCTGAAGGAGACTCATGGCGCGGGCGCGATTCTTGTGTTGCGAACGTTCGTCCTGGCATTCCACGACCGTGTTGGTGGGGAGATGGGTAATGCGGATGGCCGAGTCGGTCTTGTTGACGTGCTGCCCACCGGCACCGGAGGACCGGTAGGTATCGATCTTGAGGTCCGATGTGTCGATGATGATGTCGTCGATCTCATCGATCTCGGGCAGCACCGCCACCGTGCAGGCCGAGGTGTGAATGCGTCCCTGGGATTCGGTCTCCGGGACGCGCTGCACACGATGCCCCCCGGATTCGAACTTGAGTCGGCTGTACGCCCCGTCCCCGATGACACGCAGGATGATTTCCTTGTAGCCGCCTTGTTCGCCGAGATGCTCGCTCATGATTTTCACGGACCAGCCACGGATCTCGGCATAGCGGGCATACATGCGAAACAGATCACCGGCGAATAACGCCGCCTCCTGCCCCCCCGTGCCGGCGCGAATTTCCAGAAATACATTGCTGTCGTCGGCGGGGTCCCTGGGTAGCAGGAGTTTTTTGAGTTCCTCGGCCAATGTCGCCTTTTGCTTTTCGGCCATGGAGAGCTCTTCCGAGGCCAGGGCCCGCATGTCGGCGTCCTGATCCTTTAGCATTTCCCTGGCGGTCTCACAGGTGTCCTGGGCGCGATGGTATTCGGTAAAGCAGTCGACCACCGGGCGGATCTCGGCGTGTTCCTTGGCGAGGGCGCGAAAACGGTTTTGATCGGCGATGACCACGGGGGTGCCCAAAAGGCTGTTTACCTCCTGGAGCCGTTCCTGTAACTCTTCGAGCTTTGTAACCAATGAGGTTTTCATGGATTTACCGGGTTGTTGCGAATTTCTATGTCACGAGGGAGAAGGAAAAGATGGTGTGCTGTTTTGGTGAAAGTTCTTCTATCAGATCTCCGCGCCGGAAGGTAGCGGAGAGTTGTTGTAGTGAGATTTCCTGTTTTCCATAAAGCGCTTGGAGCGCTTGTTCGATATCCCGCACCGAATCGACGAAATACGCTTCGCCTTTGTTCTCGATGAGTTGCTCGGCCGATCGAAAGCAACGATGATCGATCTCACGGATCGAGCAATTCATGTCGCGCAACAACCTTTGTCCCATTTGCATGGCGATGAAGCACGATGCGTACCGCACGAACTCCGGATCATCGGGTGTTGGTCGTTTGCGCCGGTTTTCAGCAATCCGATATAACCGCACCGCGAGCACGACCTGGGTCCCATTGAGTTCGTTGGTGAAAATTTCACGGTACAACTTGCCAAAATGCTCGCGGGTAAAGAACTTGGCCCGATGTGGGCTTTTCCGCCACACCGCAAGTATCGCCTCGGCTGCCGTGCCGGAAGTGATGTCTTTGGGTCCTGTGCCTTTGTCGGAGCGCTTTCGGCGATAATTGAGACCCAGCTGTCCGATATCAGTCTCCAGCCGTTGCTGGTATTCGTCGTTGGCACGCAAATCGCGTAAGTCCACCGGATTCTGGCTGTTAGTGGCATAGGTGATTCGATGGACGAGGTCTTCATTGTCACTGGGTAATTGATAGAGTCTTACCAAGACATAGGCCTCTGTGCCACTTTCGAATAGACTGGGCTGAAGTTTCCGGAGCTCCTGCGAGGTCTTGAGTATGGTCATGCAGGTCTGACCGCCGTTGATGATCTGCAGGTTTTCGACCCGCACCTGATGGTCGTCACTTTGCAGGCTGTTGTAAGAGAATTTATCGCAGGTCAGTGTGATCCCATTGTTGAAGAAATAGAAATTGCTTTTTTGGTCGCTTTGTAAGGTATTGCGAATCCCTTCATTGACACGGTTGCCTTGTAACCCCAGGTAACGACGAATGTTCCGATCCAGCAAACGCTCCCCGTGTCGTTCCATCAGTGCCGCGATTTCGTTGGCCGAAATCCGTCCCACCAGCACCCGGCTGAAATTCATGTCTTCCATCAGGATCTTTCCACTCAGACGTAGGGTATCCGTGATGGGTTGGGACGCCTGCATGATCTTTACCAGGCGGTCATGGTTGGCGTGTTCCCAGGTTACCTGATCACCGAATTCCGCTCGGTCGATTGCCTCCTGGCCCGCTGTATTCCATGTTACCCCATTGTTACAGGCCAGCACCCGGACCCGAGGGAGGTAACCGTCTCGGATCAGGCTGCGGGCCTCCTCGACCTTGGTGCGCAGGCGAGGGTTGATGTGCCGCAAATCAGCGGCGGGATCGAATAAATGTCGAACCGCGCCGATTAGGGCCTGCACTCCTTTTTCGGGGAAATGGGCATTGCCCTCCAAGGCGTCTTTATATTTTCCCTGGAATAGCGTGACGGTAAACTCGCCATCATATTCCTCGGAAATATGCATGGCATCGACGCCGAAGTCCCCGCTGCCTTCGGTCAAACAATCGAAGACATCGTTATCTTCCAAATCCAGCATGGTTTTTACGCACAGATACACGAACGCCAGTGAGGTGAGTTTCTTCCCGGTGATGCCTGGCTCTTCAGCGGCCTGCTCTTCGATTGCACTGGCTATGTGAACGAGGCGCTGATCGATAATGGATGCATTGATGTTCATTCGTCGATCCTGGATGAAGTCATTCGATGATTTTATCCCGCGAGTATTCTTATCGGCTATTTCCCGCGATCATCGGTGTTCCTCCGTATCCGCGATATCGAACAATATGCGCGCCGCACCGATCAATTCCTTGCGACCGTGGAATCCCGCCTGCCGAAGCCGCACCGTCGGTTGGTGGAGTAATTTGTTGGTCAGCGTGGTGGCCAGAAAGTCCAGGACCTCATCGGATGGCATTCCGGCCATGGACATCCGCCTCGCCTTGTGCAATACCTGGTCGCGGGCTGCCTCGCCCCGGGATCGGAGGGCGCGGATCGTGGGTACCACGTCCAGGGTTCCCAACCATCCCATGAAACGATTTACCTGGGTGTCGACGATCTTTTCCGCCTGACAGGCCGCATTGTGCCGAGAGCGAAGATTTTCCTGTATTACGTCCCGAAGGTCATCCACCGTGTACAGATAGACATCTTCGAGTTCGCCGACCGCCGGATCGATATCCCGTGGAATGGCCATATCCACCATATACACCGGACGACGCTTGCGCTTTTTGATGGCGTTGACAACTTCATCCAGGGTAAGTACCACCTCCTGACTTGCCGTGGCGGAAAACACCATATCCACTTCGGAGAGGTGGGTGTGCATCTCACGGAGCGCGACGGCGTATCCGTCGAATTCCCTGGCCAGTCGGTGGGCATTTTCCAGGGTGCGATTGGCGATAATCAGACGCTGCAGCCCCATGCCTTTCAGGTGGCGGGCCACCAGTTCGATGGTCTCCCCGGCGCCGATGAGCAGGGTGGTCAGTGGCGCCGGGTCTCCCAGGATCTGCCGCGCCAGGGTCACGGCGGCAAAGGCCACGGAAACGGGGCTTTTCCCGATGGTGGTATCGGTGCGTACCTGTTTGGCCGCGGAAAAGCTGCATTGAAAGAGTCTGCCCAAGACATGACCGATGGTCCCGCACTGGCATGCCATGTTATAGGCATGCTTGATCTGTCCGAGGATCTGGGGTTCCCCGGTGACCATGGAATCGAGCCCGCTGGCAACGCGCATGACATGGCGCGCCGCCTGCCTTTCACGATGAGTATAGAGGTGTCGCCGAATGTCTTTTATCGTCAAACCATGAACGTCTCGGAACCAGCTCACTGCGCTTTGGCCGTCCCCTTCGCCGAGACCACAGTACAGATCGGTGCGGTTGCAGGTGCACAGGATGGCCGCTTCCTCGACGCCATCGCACGTTACCAGATCGTGCAGCGCCGATGGCACTTCATGAGGAGCGAATGTCGCCCGCTCGCGCACGGCGGCGGAGGCGGTGTTGTGATTGATTCCGAAGGCGAAAAGGGGCATGGTGCGATTATTGTATCGCGAAGGTGCGATGTTTCGCATGTTGTGTTTTCGAGGTATCGGAGAAACAAAGATTCCGATACGCGCGCCGAGACCCACCCCGCTTCGGTCTTGGCGCGAAGCGCTAATTTCTGCCATCCCTGGCGTCCGGGTCCCGGCATTCCCTGCCGGGATGACGGAAGTGGTAAATTCCTACAAAATCGTCCGAAGCAACCTCTCTC
The DNA here is from genome assembly GCA_964610175.1 of uncultured Thiotrichales bacterium. Lineage (GTDB taxonomy): Bacteria > Pseudomonadota > Gammaproteobacteria > HK1 > HK1 > CAZSVE01. Next base: position 20,762 of record CAZSVE010000006.1, on the reverse strand, counting down.
GTCATCCCGGCAGGGAATGCCTTTATCTATCCAGTACTTCGGCGAGGTAACCGGGTCCCTCGCAGGCAATGTGGCGAAAGATGACAACCGGTTTGCGCAATGGCATTGGCTATCTTTGTCACTTCAGTGGAGATCCCCTCTCACCGGGCTCGGGGGCCGAACTCGGGCTGTCGGACAGTGGCTGGACTTTACACCGAATCTCGATGTCTCCGGGAGACGCGCATTGCGGTGGGATGGGTACGTGATGGGGAAAACATGTCAGCGCTTCGCGCCAAGGCCGAAGCGGGGTGGGTCTTGGCGCACCAGCGGTTCTCTCGGGATTTTTGTTTTTCCGATACTTCGAAAGATGGCGCGCCCGACAGGATTCGAACCTGTGACCTTCGGCTTCGGAGGCCGACACTCTATCCAACTGAGCTACGGGCGCAATGGGAACATGCTAGCGCTTCGCGCCAAGACCGAAGCGGGGTAGGTCTTGGCGCACGCATCGGAATCCTTGGTTTCCCATCGGGGCAATTCCTTATTATCGAGGCTGTTACCATCGGGACTTGTGCCGACAGTGGCAGTTTGTCACTATAGCTCACTGATCGGGGGAAAGTTGGCAGGGAATGTGTATCGGTATTGCCAAACTGTCGACCGTTCTCCGATTCTTCTGGTTCGAATGTAACGATTCAACGATAGTAATGGAATCTCTCCATGGCAACGAGCCATGCCGGGGAGTTCATCACCCCCGACGAAGAGCATCCCCAACGAGGAAAGGGGATGGGTTTTCCGTGACACCCTTCACGGTAACGAAGCTTGAATCGCGTATCCACAATTGTAAGGCGTAGGAGAACATAAGTGAATAAAATCTCGAAATCGAATATCTTCAAGGGACTCGGTGGACTGGCTCTGGCTGGTGTTTTCGCTGTGCTCGTCACTGGCTGTGGTGATAGTGAACCGCCGAAGCTTTCCGACGAGGAGAAAAAGGCGATAGATGAACAGATTGCCCCCGTGGGTAAAATGAGAACCAAAACCGATTCGGCGGATACTCCAGCACCCAAATAATAATCCATGAAATCGGGATCGAAGTCGGGTGCTTCGAGTAATCGAAGCCAGCAGGATGGTGAAAAACACGATTTTTCACCCAGTGTGCGATGCAGGCCCGTGCGCAATACCGGAATGTGCCGCCATTTTCGACGGCCCTTCGAATAGTCTCCATTCGAAGGGCCATTCAGCCATCGAAGAGGACTATTGCGGGCGCTTTTACCCGTAGAGCGTGAAGCGCCCGCGAAACTCCAAACCCCATTTGGACACGTGCCAAATCATGGAGATCGCGCCCTCGGCCCGGTTGATTGGAACCTCGACCTACTCCTTCAACAAGCCCTTGAGTCCTTCGAAGGCCCTATGGGTAGCGACCGCTGCTTCCACCTGATCGTCCTTGACGAGCCCATCACCCCCCGCCCCCGCCAGGTGATCCACATGCCGTGCGTGTTCATTCTCGTGACAATAGATGCACAGATTCTCCCAATTACTGCCATCGGGCGGATTATGATCGTGATTATGGTCCTTGTGATGAACGGTAAGTTCGCGAAGATTTTCGCGGGTAAATTCGCGGCCGCACCGGGCGCAGACCCAGGGATGAATCCGTAGCGACTGTTCGCGATATCCCTTGTCCCGTTCATCCCGCGCACGACGTGCCCTTGCGACGGTCTCATCGAGTTTTTGCGTATTCCCGCTACCGGTCGGGAAGCGAAAATCGATCTTTTTATTCATAACGCACTTCTGCCACGGCCAAGGCCTTCATTTTGTCTATTTCCCGCCCGGCTTCGTCGATGAGTCGAGTTTTACAAAACGCCAATTCAGCTCTGCTGATATCGAATCGTGCTTCATTGGTTCGAGGCAAAGCATGATTGGGCACCAGTGAAAGCAAAATCAGTGTTTCGTAAAGCTCGACTCATCGACGAAACCGGGCGGGAAATAGACAGATAAATGGATTTTTTACGCTACTCTCCGGGCGAATTCGAAATCCGGTATCGCAAAGGATAATCCTTCGTGTTCGGTCATGCCAACACCACCTTGCCAATCGGGATCCTTTTGTCGCTGCCGCGGCCGATGTACACATATCCATCGGATTCACGAATGAACCGAATGCGAATGCCGCCGGAGGAATCCTGTGTCAAGTATCCCTCTTTAGCAAGCGCCGCTACATCCAGAATGAAGCCACCAACCAATTTCCTCGGGGCCTTGCCGTTTTTCTTCCAATGAAGCTCGAGGTGGACGGGATTTTCTCCTTCCGGGATTCGTCCATGGTAGTTTCGTCTATTGGCATCGTTGCCCGTCCAACAGCGGCGTTCGGCAGGGAGCTCGTCGATGGGAACCTTTTCGACAGGATGTGGCGACCGCGGCAAAGATGCGACTGCTTCCCCGATCGGTTCCGGGTCCGCATCGATCGGCTCTCGCGACTCCAGGCCTGCATCATCCGCCTTTCTCGCCAGCACCGGGCCTGCATCCACTTCCTTGTTGATGAACCCAGCACCTGCATTCTCCTCTTTTGCCTGCCGTTTCGCGTCAGTGGCCGACACGGAGTGAAGCAGCCCACACATATAGCGAAAGAATGGGTAGCTTCCGGGGATTAGACGAATACATCTGTCGGCGATCCCACAAATGAGTTCGGTTATCTGGTTCGACGGATCTTGTTTCATTGCGTAAAGGCATCTCGGTTATCGGCGCGAAGATGGACCAGGGAGAGATTCCGCGGGCGTGGCGTCGCTTATCATGGGCAAACCACAGGCAGCATATCATGAAGCTCGATCCCTTTGCTGCTGATTCGGGCACGCCAGGCCATGGGCTCCACTCCATTGGCAAGTGCCGCGCGCAATGCTCGCCCATAATCCGGATCGATGGCATCGGCTGGACGAACCTCCCGAACATCGGAACGTTGCACGCAAAAGAACACCACACCACGCGAGCGATTTTCCACCATGTACGACAACTCCCGCAAATGGCGTGCGCCGCGGATGGTCACGGCATCGGGAAATATGGCGATACCATCGGCAAGCGCGGCAGTAACATTCTTGATCTCCACGTAACACGGATAAGACCCGTCGCGCTCCAATAGGATATCGACCCGGCTCCCCTCCCGACCGAACCGTTTTTCCCGCCGAATCCGTTGATAGCCTCGCAATGCGGAAATCTTACCGGCTTCGATTGCATCGATCACCAGACGATTAGCCCGCATGGTATTGATACCCACCAACGTCCCCGTATCCACCTGAACGATCTCGAGTGTAAAACTATACTTACGTTTTGGATTGCCGGAACGACTCAGCCATACCCGTGACCCGGGCTCGGTACATCCCAACATGGCACCGGTATTGGGACAATGCGCGGTTATCGAGGTTCCGTCCGAAAGCACACAATCGGCCAGGAATCGCTTGTAGCGGCGCACCAAACGGCCTGAAATCAACGGTTCGATAAATTCCATTCAGCCCCTTCCCCGTAAAATCCCGAACAGAACATGTTAGCGCTTCGCGCCAAGGCCGAAGCGGGGTGGGTCTTGGCGTACCCAGCGGTTCTCTCGGGATTCTTGTTTTTCCGATACTCAAATATCGAAGACATTCCAGAAAAATAAATATACCTTTATCATCATAAAGATACAGGCGTTTTTCGAAGCTCCGAGTTTTTCACGTTTGGTTCCGAAGCTGTCGAATCAAGTCCGAATCTCTACACATCGACTGATTAGGAATGTCTTTTTGTACCACAAAAAGGTGGATAAGCCGAAATTCGCCCGCCCAGCGCCTCGTAGTGCCGACAAATATGGCGCGTGCGCGTCACCTATCGTGAACCGCGCAATTCCGCGATCAGACGATCCTTTTCCGCCAGTGCCCGATCTTTCTCATCGAGTGTCCCGGCATTCTCCTCGATGACCTTGTCCTTCCCCGCGATCTGGCGCTCGATATCCTCCAGTTCCGCCAGGATGTCGTCTCCGACTTCCATGGTCCGCCGGATATCGGGCTCGGAGACCGCTATGTTCAGCCAGCGCACCACCTTTCGATACTCCTCGGGATAGGTCGCCTCATCCACATCCGGGAGGTGTCCATCTCTTTCATCCCTGCGGTGTTGGCCGAAAACGGCCAGGAGCCTTTCCGTGGCCGTGCGGCGCTCGGGACGAAGCCGCGGGATCTGGATGACGAAACTGTCGTGGGTGAGGCCTTCGATGAATTCCTCGCGCTCCGCGATCTCTTCCCCGGTGGCGGCATCGTAATAGCGCCGCAGCACTCGATGACCGGGGCGGTTACATGGTCGAGTCGGTAGCCGAGGAAATAGATGCCGATGATGGGGATGGCCTTTAGGGCCTTAGGGCCTTGTCGCCCTGGATCTGGAAGCCCTCGACAATCCCTTTTTCCTTTCGACTGTCGGTCCCTTGGAGAGACTGAGACTGACTATGGAAAACGACGATGTTAAGATCGGTTCGTTGATTTCCCGCTCATCTTCGCAAATGAGTCGAGTGTTACAGAACAGCAATTTTGCCTTGCCGATGCGGGGTCATGTCGGTTCGAGCACAAGCCTCGCTAGTGCTTTCAACTGGTGCTCTTGACTGGAAACCCCGCCTTTTCGGTCGAAAGCCGACCCCCCACTAAACATAACCCTTGAATACGTCCCATGGAAAAAACCTATGAGCCCCGCGCTATCGAACAGCGCCACTATGAGATCTGGGAAAAAAATGGATATTTCGAGCCCGGCGATTCCCCCTCCGATGGTGGCTCGAAAGGCACTAGCCCGGCGTTTTGCATCATGATCCCACCGCCCAATGTAACCGGCAGCCTGCACATGGGACACGCCTTTCAGGATACCATCATGGATGTGCTTACCCGGTACCACCGCATGATTGGTGATCACACCCTTTGGCAGCCCGGCACGGATCATGCAGGCATCGCGACCCAGATGGTGGTGGAGCGGAGGATAAACGCCGAGGGTCTGACCCGTCACGACATCGGCCGCGAGGAACTGATCCGACGTATATGGGAATGGAAGGCGGAATCCGGCGGGACCATTACCCGGCAGCTCCGTCGCATGGGGGCATCGCTGGACTGGGCCCACGAGCGATTCACCATGGACGAGGGGCTGTCCAAGGCAGTGCGCGAGACATTCGTGCGTCTTTTCGATGAGGGATTGATCTACCGAGGCAAGCGCCTGGTGAATTGGGACCCGGTGCTGCACACGGCCATATCGGATCTCGAGGTAATCTCCGAGGAGGAACAGGGCCATCTGTGGCATATTCGCTATCCACTGGCCAATGATGGTGGGACGAACGACAACGGCGGCGATGAACGAAGCAATGATTGCCTGGTAGTGGCCACCACGCGCCCGGAGACCATGTTGGGTGATACGGCGGTCGCCGTGCACCCGAAGGACGAACGCTATCGACACCTGGTCGGTCGGCAGGTGGTACTGCCGCTCACCGGACGCACCATTCCCATCATCGCCGACGAATACGTGGACCCGGAATTCGGCAGTGGTTGTGTCAAGATCACCCCGGCCCACGACTTCAACGACTACGCCATCGGCGAACGCCACAATCTCCCCAAAATCAACATCCTGACCCCGGATGCACGCATCGACGACAATGCCCCGGCGGCCTATCGCGGCCTGGACCGCTATGAAGCGAGGGCGCGCATCGTCGCGGACCTCACCGAGGAAGATCTCATCGCCGAAACCCGCGACCACCGTCTCATGGTGCCGCGTGGCGACCGTTCCCATTCGGTCATCGAACCGTTTCTGACCGATCAGTGGTTCGTCAAGGCAGCCCCCCTCGCCGAGCCCGCCATCCGGGCGGTGGAAGAAGGCACCATCCGCTTCGTGCCCGACAATTGGAAAAACACCTATTTCGAATGGATGCGCAACATCGAGGATTGGTGCATCAGTCGCCAGATCTGGTGGGGACACCGCATCCCTGCCTGGTACGACGAGGCGGGCGCGGTCTATGTGGGGCAAAGCGAATCGGCGGTTCGCCAACGATACGGGATTGCCCCTTCGGCACCACTGACCCAGGACCCGGATGTCCTGGACACCTGGTTTTCCTCGGCCCTATGGCCCTTTTCCACCCTCGGCTGGCCGGAGGAGACCCAGCGCCTTGCCACCTTCTACCCGACCAGCGTGCTGGTCACCGGTTTCGACATCATCTTTTTCTGGGTCGCCCGCATGATCATGATGGGGATCGAGTTCATGGGCGATGTGCCATTTCGCGAGATCTACATCCATGGTCTGGTCCGGGATGCCGACGGAAACAAGATGTCGAAATCCAAGGGCAATATCCTGGACCCCCTGGATCTCGTGGATGGCATCGAGCTGGAACCCCTGGTCGTCAAGCGCACCACCGGATTGATGCAGCCGGATCTCGCCCCCGCCATCGAAGCCGCCACCCGCCACCAGTTCCCCCAGGGGATACCGGCCTATGGAACCGACGCCCTGCGCTTCTCCTTTTGCTCCCTGGCCACCACCGGGCGGGATATCCGCTTCGACCTGGGGCGCGTCGAAGGATACCGGAACTTTTGCAACAAACTCTGGAACGCGGCGCGTTTCGTCATCATGAACACCGAAGACCGGGATTGCGCACGGGGAGAACAAGGCATCCCGCTCACCGTTGCCGACCGCTGGATCCTCTCCTCCCTCCAGGACGTCGTGGCACGGGTCTTTGATGCCATCGCCCAATATCGACTCGATCGCGCCGCCCAGGCCCTTTATGAATTCATCTGGAACGAATATTGCGACTGGTACCTGGAATTCAGTAAGCCGGTGTTATTGGACACCGCAAGTAACGAGACGGTGCTGCGCGGGACTCGTCAGACCCTGGTCCGGGTGCTGGAAACCACCCTTCGTCTCATCCATCCCCTGACGCCATTCATCTCCGAGGAAATATGGCAACGCATCGCGCCGCTGGCCCTTCCCCTGGACATCGATCATGGCAAAAGCATCATGGTCCAGCCCTACCCCGATGCCGTCGACGCCCTCCGCGACCCGGACGCCATGGCCGAGATCGAGTGGGTCAAGGGCTTCGTGCTCGGGATACGCAGGATACGGGGCGAGATGAACATCAGCCCGGCCAGGCTGGTTCCGGTACTGGTGCGCCAGGACACCGGACAGGATGGGGATGGCCCCGGCGGGGATGGCCCCCCCCCGGGCATCGAAGAGAACCGTCGCCGGGTCGCCGACAACCATCATTACCTCACTACACTGGGGCGCATCGAATCCATCACCTGGCTCCCAGACGACGCCACCCCGCCCGAATCGGCCACCAGCCTGCTCGGGGATCTGGAAATCCGCATACCGCTCGCCGGCCTCATCGACGTGGACGCCGAGATGGCGCGCCTTGCCAAGGATATCGCCAAGCGGGAACGGGAACTCGAACGGGGCCGAGGAAAATTGAACAATCCCAATTTCGTCGACAAGGCCCCCGCCGAGGTGGTCGCCAAGGAGCGTGCCAGGGTGGAGGAGTTGGCGGATGCCATTGCAAAATTCAAGGGGCAAAGGGAGCAACTCGAAGGATTGACTGAGTGATGGCGAGATCGCCTTCGGATCGTTGTCTCGAAACGCAACAAAACATCGAAAAATCACATGCTGAACAAAATCGCGATCAAGGGGCTTTTCGGTAAATTCGATTACGAGATCGAACTGAAGGAAGGTGGCCTGACGGTGCTCACCGGGCCGAATGGGTATGGGAAGACGACGATTCTCAACATTATCGATGCGATTGCAAATAAAAATCTACCTTTCTTTTTTCAGTTTCCATTTATAGAGATAGTATTCTTTCGGAAAGGAACCGAAGCCATACATTTGAAAAAGGAACACGATATCCTTGCAATTCAACGGGGAGACAAGGAAGTTAGCTCAATAGGGGAAGAGGAACTCAAAAATGCAAAATCTGTAACCTATGAAGACTTTATATCTGATTTTATAGACATTTACCTTATCCCGGAACAGCGACTCTTCAAGAAAACCACGACTACTGAAAAAGGGCTTACATTTGATGGTTTTTTTATAGAACGTCGCCAAGAGAGACTAAGTAACACGATCGAAGAATATGCAGATCAACTATCCAGTAAGATCAAGGAAGTCCTTTCTGATTCCTCCAAAATTGGACAAGAGTTGGACAGCAGTTTCCCGGAGCGATTATTCGAACAAGATAAACCCATAAGCAAAGAAGACTTCGATAAAAGATATAATCGTTTCAGAGAAAAACGAAAATCCTTGAGTTCATATAGCCTCTCCACCGTCAAGGAAGAACGGCATACCTTCTTCCAACCGGAAAACGCCAAGGCCCTCCTCGTCTATCTCGACGACACAGAAAAGAAGTTAGCGGTCTTCGACGATATCCTGCAAAGGCTCGATATTTTTTCCTCCATCCTGAACAAGCGGCAATTCGTCTCCAAGGCAATCGAGATCTCCCCGGATTTCGGGTTCAGATTCAAGACGGAAAACGGGGAAGGACTCCCGCTCAGGGTGCTGTCCTCGGGCGAGCAGCACGAGGTCGTGTTGTTGTACGAGCTTCTCTTCAAGGTGGCTCCCGATACCCTGGTGCTCATCGACGAACCCGAGATCTCCCTCCATGTGGCCTGGCAGAAGGAATTTCTCGACGATCTGCTGAAAATCATCGAACTCAGGAAAATAACCGCCCTCGTGGCGACCCACTCCCCGCAAATCATCAAGGGACGCTGGGATTTGGTCGTCGACCTCTGGGATCTGGCCACCAATTCCGGAGGAAGCCCGGAATGAATATGCAGGGACACATCGGTTGGGTCGATATCGTGGATGCGATACGCCTGGAGCTGAAAAACAAACATAGTACAGACAAGGTATGGATCATCGTCGAAGGCGAAACCGATCGAAGATTATTTTCGAAATTGATCGATGGCGATGACGTGGAGATCGAGATTTCCCATGGCGGCCTGAACGCTCTACTGACCATCGTCTCGGAATTATCCAGGGAAACTGAACGCATCCTCGGCATCCGGGACGCCGATTTCCTGCATCTCGAAGGGGAAGCAAAAACCCCGGAGAATATTTTTCTGACCGATCACCACGACGCGGAGATGATGATCGTCTCCTGCGACGAGGTATACCGCAATTTGGCCATCGAACACTTACCAAAGACAAAACCTGATGATTCAGCGGTTTCGAAAGGGGGTATTCCTCCGCATGAAGCGCTGTCTTCCCGGCAAGTGATTCTGAGATCCATCGCCTTCATCGCTGGCCTCAAGTGGATAAATCATACCAGGGACCTTGGGCTGGATTTCGGCAATCTTGGTCTTGGCAGGTTCTATGACTGGCACCCCGACAGGCGCGCCCTTGTTCTCGATGAGGATAATTACCTCGATGTAATCATGGAGAGATCGGGAAATAAAAAGGGCAAGGTTTCAAGAGAAGCAATCCATCTCGAAATAAAGGATATCTCGGATCTCCTCGACCTATGCAACGGACATGATTTCATGCGGGCATTTGCCATCTTCAGCGATTGCCATCGAAGCCCCGAAAATAAAAAGGCCAAAAAGAAAACGAGTCACGAAGATATCGGCAAGGCATTTCGCGCTGCCTATCGATTCATGGATTTTCAAAAGACCAGGCTATACAAAAGACTACAACAATGGTCGAATAGGCAATCAGTATCGCTATTCAAAGAAACCGAAAACTTTCAAGCTCAAAATATCCAATAAAAAACGGATCCCCCCTATCATGACACCGGAACAATTCGACGCACTGGCTCGCCAGGGCTACACCCGTATCCCACTGGTCCGCGAGATCATGGCCGATCTCGATACCCCGCTCAGCACGTATCTGAAGTTGTCGGGGACAAAATGTTCCTATCTGTTGGAATCGGTTCACGGTGGAGAGAAGTGGGGGCGCTACTCCATCATCGGCCTGCCATGCCGGGACCGCATCAAGGTGGTCGGTCAAACCGTGACATTGGAACGCAACGGCAAGGTCCTGGAAGAGGTCGAGACCCCGGATCCCTTTGCCTGGATCGCCTCGTTTCAACAGCGTTTTCGATCGGCGAGTCTCCCCGGGCTGCCCCGCTTCACGGGGGGGCTCGTGGGTTACTTCGGTTATGACGCGGTACGCTACGTGGAGCCGAAGCTCGGGACCTGTCCCAACGACGACCCCATCGAGACACCCGACATCGTCTTGATGGTCTCCGATGAGGTGGTCATCTTCGATAACCTGTGTGGAACCATTTCCATCGTGATTCATGCCGATCCGTCCATTCCAAACGCGCTGTCCTCGACCCAGGCGCGCCTCGATGAGTTGACGCGCCGACTACATGAACAGTTGCACGAAGATGGCTGTCTGTATCGTTGGGATACCCAACACACCCAACACGTGCAGGAATCGGACTTCATTTCCGGATTTACCCGAGACGGCTTCGAATCCGCCGTAAAGCGAGCCAAGGAGTACATCGTGGACGGCGATATCATGCAGGTGGTTCTCTCGCAACGCATGTCCATACCCTTCGAGGCCAACCCGTTGGATCTCTATCGGGCACTGCGCGTCGTGAACCCATCCCCTTATATGTATTATCTGGATCTCGGGGAATTCCACATCGTCGGTTCCTCGCCGGAGATCCTGGTGCATTTGGAAAAGGGTATCATTACCGTGCGGCCCATCGCCGGAACCCGGCCCCGGGGGGGTACGGAGGAAGAGGATCTGACACTGGAGCAGGATCTGCTCTCGGACCCCAAGGAACGGGCCGAGCATTTGATGCTCATCGACCTCGGTCGCAACGACGTAGGCCGCGTCGCCGAAATCGGCAGCGTGCAGCTCACCGAGAAGATGGTCATCGAACGCTACTCCCACGTGATGCACATCGTCTCCAACGTGACGGGTCGCCTGAGACCGACGCTCGGGGCCGTCAACACCCTCGAGGCGGCATTCCCCGCGGGCACGGTGACCGGCGCCCCGAAGATCCGCGCCATGGAGATCATCGATGAACTGGAACCCGTGAAACGGGGTATCTACGCCGGTGCCGTGGGCTATCTGGGTTGGGATGGAAACATGGATACGGCAATCACCATCCGCACCGCCATCGTCCAGAACGGCATGTTGCACATCCAGGTAGGCGCCGGGATCGTGGCCGATTCCATACCCGCGCGGGAATGGGAAGAAACCATGAACAAGGGGCGCGCCATGTTTCGCGCCGTGGCGCGGGCCGAGTCCGGATTCGTCATCTCATAATGCGCCGCGATCCTACAACCAGGGAGTAATTCGTTTATTTCCCGCTCGGCTTCACGATTGGATCGAGTTTTACAAGCCAATTCCGCCTTGCCAAGACTCAATCAGGCTTCATCGGTCCGAGGCAAGGCTTCGCTCGTATGTTCTTCCCGACAATGGGTCGAGAGGCGCAACGCATCCCGAACCACCTCGATTCCGGCATCCGCCCCATGGGCGTTTTCGCTCAGGTAGCGACGCCAAACCCTGGCACCGGGTTGTCCCGTGAATAATCCCAGAACGTGGCGGGTCATGCAGCCAAGGGGAACACCTTTGGCCATTTGCGCCTGTACATAGGGGATGAAGCGTTCCACCACCTCGCGCCGGGACGGAACGGGATGCCGATCCCCGAAGATGGCACCGTCGGCATGGGCCAACAAGTAGGGGTCGTGGTAGGCGGCACGGCCTATCATCACGCCATCGCACATGGGCAAATGTCGGCGTGTGCTATCGAGGTCCCGGATCCCGCCATTCAACACAATCCGCAGTTGTGGAAACTCCGCCTTCAGTCGATGCACCACATCGTAACGCAAAGGCGGGATTTCCCGATTTTGCGCCGGACTGAGCCCCCGCGAACCCTTACGAGCATCGAGAGCACCAACGGAAAGATTGCTCTTTCGCGCGTGGGGATCCACGGTCCCATGCGACGCAGGCCTACGGGCCAGCCAGGCCTTGCGCGCATGGATAATGAAGGTTTCGCAACCCGCCTCGGCTACTGCCCGCACGAACTCGGCAAGCTCGCGGTAAGAATCCCGATCATCGACGCCGATGCGGGTCTTCAGCGTTACCGGAATGGAAACCGCCCGGCGCATTGCACGAACACACCGGGCCACGAACGCCGGCTCCATCAGCAAACAGGCGCCGAACCGCCCCAGTTGGACACGGGGACTGGGACAACCACAGTTCAGATTCACCTCGTCGTAACCGTGGTCTTCCACAAGGCGGGCACATTCGGCAAGCATCCCGGGATCGCTACCCCCCAGTTGCACGGCCACCGGGTGTTCCACAGGATCGTAGGCCAGAAACCTGGCGTTGTCGCCATGCAACAACGCCCCCGTGGTGATCATTTCCGTATAAAGCAGGGTATGGCGGGTAATGAGCCGCAGGAAAAACCGTTCATGCCGATCGGTTCTGCCCAGCATGGGGGCCACGGATAGACGAGTGCCGGGGTTCATCGTGTATCGGATCGATCCCTAACCAGGCTTGGCCGAAACCAGGACGTTATCACCGCTGTCACCTCGATTCGAAGCAATCAGTCCCAAAGAGATATCCGAATTAGAGGTATCCGAATCATCGCGAAGGCATCAGTAAACCCGCTACTACCCGTCGACCTTCCCCGACGAGGAGGTTATAGGTTCGACAAGCCGCAGACGTATTCATGGTCTCGACACCGATACCTCGCTCATAACAGGCACGAAACAGGGCATCCCTGGGGAATCGCTGTTCCTTCCCGCTCCCGAACAAGACAACCTCCGGGTCGAACTCGACGAGCAAGGCAACATGCTCCGGCGTTACATCGACAAAGGTCCGCGGCGACCAGGCCATGACCTCGTTCGGCGCCACAATCAGGCTATGGGTAAACCTTTCCCCATCGACCACCACATAGCCCTCGTTCTCGATCCCACCATAGGCGGTAACACGGCGAAACTTTCCGTTATCATCGTCGACTTGTAGTGTGATACTTCGTGAAGACACGGGAATCTCCGATAGAATGGAGAAACTGGGAAATCATTCCCGATTCCATCCGTGAAAAAGTCAAGGAACGGGCTTTTCCAAGGTATCGGAAAAACAAAAATTCCGAGAGAACCGATGCGTGCGTCAAGACCCACTCCGCTTCAATCTTGGCACGAAGCGCTAACATGTTTCTACCCTGCTAGGAGCAAGATACGCTGAAGTAGCGCCTGTCTTCCAAGCGCAGTGCCGTCAGTCGATTTCCCCAAACGCAACCCGTATCCAGGGGATAAACGCCGTATTTTCCGTGCAGATCGGTAAAGAAATCGAAGAGATCGCCTCGTATGGCGGGGGCCGGCCCAGTCTCGGGTGTTTGGGATGGCATGGGATCGGGAACGGCTCTCAACACCAGTGTTGCCCAATGGCCGAACAGGATACGCTCGCTGAGACCGCGCCGCAGGGTAAACCACGGCGCAAGATGGGCATCCTGGGTGCCCGGCGGTCCAGAATGGTCCAGATCGACGCTACCATCCCGATGGCAATAGCGAAGGCGCGTCAGGCTGTTGGTGACAAATCGCAGGCGCTCCCACCCGGTAAGTTGCTCCGACCAGCGATTCGGTTCATTACCGTACATGTTGGCGACAAAGGATGACCAACGGGTATCGTCCCGCAACACGGATTCCACCTCACTCGCGCAGCGCGCCGCCATGGCGCAATCCCATTGGGGAGGTAGTCCCGCATGTATCATGGTAAAACCCAATACCGGGTCATGATGAAACAGGGGACGATGCCGCAGCCAACGAATCAGTTCCTCCCGGTCCGGTGCCGTCAGGATATCGGTGCAGGTGTCCTTTCCCCGCAGGGATCGAGTGCCCGCCGCTACCGCCAGCAGATTGAGATCATGGTTCCCCAGGATCGCTACCGCCCGTCCCCCCAGATCCCGCAAGAAACGCAGTACCTTGGCGGACTCCGGGCCCCGATTCACCAAATCCCCACAGACCCGGAGATGATCCCTGGTTGGGTGGAATTTTATCTCGACAAGCAGGGATAAGAGTGCCGAGAAGCATCCCTGAACATCTCCGATGGCGTAGGTAGACATATCGTTTCTTATATCGATAAAAAACTTCCGACAACCCGAAAGCATAAGGAACCACTTCATGTTATCCAGGCATGAAGTGGTTCCCCATCGAAAAATGCGTTCGAGAAACGCAGGGTTTTTCCGGCACCTATACTGGGGGAGCCATGTGGGAAACTATGTGGGACTATCCCCCTCCACCACGGGAACTCCCATCAGATTCCCCCACTCGGACCAGGAACCGGCATAGCCGCGGACGTTGGGGTATCCCAAATACCGCAAGACCATATAGAGCTGGGAAGAACGGTGGTGGGTCTGGCAATACACGATTACTTCGCGGTCGGGAGAAACCCCTATTTTTTCGAACATGGCGCGCAATTCGTCTTTGGGCTGCCACCGAAGATTACGTGCCCGATCCAGTGTCGACATCCAATCCAGATTCACTGCCCCCGGAATATGGCCACCCCGCGCCGAAAACTTCTTCTCTCCGGTGTACTCCACCGGAGTGCGGGCATCCACGATGGCCACATCGGGATTCCCCAAATTTTTCAGGACATACTCCGCGTCCACGAGATATTCGGGCCGCCGAATCTCGGCACGATAGTCCGATGCCGATGGGGTATTGGGCTGGCGTTCCAGGGCATGCCTTTCATTGGCCCAGGCATGGATCCCGCCATTTAGCACCGAGCAAAGGTCGTGCCCCAGAAGATGCAGGGTCCACACCAGGCGCCCCGCTTTCCCTCCTCCCTCATCATCGTATGCGATCACATGGGTGGTCGAGGTCAGGCCAACGGAGGAGAATAACCGACCGAGGTGGCGAATATCCGGAAGCAACCCACCCACGGGAGGATTCTTCAGAACCAAATCGGCGTATTCTATATATACGGCCCGAGGGATATGGGCAATAGAGTAAGATTTGGCGCGGCTGACATCGACCACCAACAGGTCTTCGAGATCATGATACAGAGCAAGGGTTTCAGGCTCGATCAAGAGCGGAAAGTGTGGCGTGGACATAAGATTACTTATCTCAAAGCGCGGGCGTTGCAAAAAGGCGGGTATCATGCCGCAAACTCGGACTTTCCTCAAGGACTGGACAGGCTGGGCTGACCGACCGACAGGCCAACCGGCGAGCCTCATCCAATCGACTGACCGAACCTCCCCAATCGAGTCAGTGAGCAAGTGACAATCGAACCTGTCACTATCGCCGCGGTATCATGGTCACGAAACGCACACAAAAGGAGAATCGGCACCACTCGGAAGGCTAAACCGCCAGGCTGACGCCGCCACGCCTCGCATCGCCTGCCCCCTGGAAACCGTCACCATCCCATAACACCGTGTGCGCTCCGCCGAAGAAGAGATTCCGTCCCGGCCACCTGTGGTGGCGGGGAAACAGCTTCGACAAACGGAGGATATTTTCTTCATCGAACCCACCCTCCATGCTCAGCAATCCATCTTCATGGTGGATCCTGGGCGCCTGGACGGCGTCTTCCACGCCCATCCGAAAATCCATGATATTGATAAGCACCTGCAAGATAGCGCTACGAATACGATTGGACCCCCCGGATCCCGTGGCGACGATACCCGTGCGCAGACGCCCGCTCCCGCGGTTATCCACCGGGTGCTCGATCAGGGTAGGGGCCATCATGGATGTCATGCGATGCGCCGTCGGCCAGCGGTGAAACCCCTGGGGATTGATATCCTGCTCGCCCAGCATATTATTCAACATGATGCCGGTGCCAGGGACCACGTAACCCGCTCCCTCCCCATTGGAAACGCTCAGGCTGGCCACATTTCCATCCCTATCCATGACGCTGATGTGCGTCGTGCCCCGTGATACACCCGGTGCATGCAAGATTCGATCCCGGTACGCCGAAAGATACTCCGGATGCAACAGGCGCCGATCCAAATGGTGGGGCTTTCCATCTATTTCCGCCTCCACCCTTGCCTGGCTGGTAACATCCATCACCCGCGCCAACTGCGCAAGGCGTTCCACCGAATCAAAGGCATCCATCCCCTGCCTGGATGTCATGGATTCCAGGATCTTCAGGGCAAAGGCGATCAGAACTCCACCGGAGGAAGGGGGAGGATTGGTAAACAGCCGTTCACCTCGATAGGTCAACCGCAAGGGCTCTCGGCGCAGCACCCGATACTGGTCCAGGTCCCGCGCCGTCAAATGACCGCTACCATCCTCCATATCGCGTATCAGAGTCCGCGCGATTTCTCCACGATAAAAGAGATCATCCCCTTCGATAGCAAGGGATTCCAGGGTATCGGCGAGATCGGGTTGCCTGAACACTTCCCCTTGGGCGATGAGACGCACTTTATTTTCCGGGTCCCCATCCGAGTGCCCACAGGCCATCCCCTCTCCATGGCGCCCATAAATGGCCGCCACTTCCGGAGTGGCCACATAGATATCGCCTACGATGGAAAAGATATAGGCCTGGAATTCATTGACGGAAACGCCTGCCGCGGCGCGGGATATCGCGGGGGCCACGATATCTTTCATGGGCAGGGTGCCAAGATCGCGGTGAACCGCGAATATTCCCCGCACGACCCCCGGTGTCGCTATGGATCCTTTCCCGATATGAAATTCCTGTTGCGCGGTCCCGAAGTCGGCGGATATGGGGAAAAATTCGGCGGAGGGACGTTTTCGACGGGGGGTTTGGGCGAAAAAATCATATACGAGAAATCGCCCCTCCCCCGTGCGGGCCAGCAAGTAGCCCCCCCCGCCCAACGAAGCAAGAACGGGCTCCACCACGCAAGCACACAGCAGGGCAGCCAACACCCCATCGAAGGCGTTACCTCCCTGTCGTAGGATTATCCGCGCCGCACGAGCGGTTTCTTCATGTCCCGCGGCAACGATACCCCGTGGTGCACTTCCCGGTGGCAAGACTACAGATTGCTGTCAAGAAAGGCGAAGAGCTGAGACTTCGAAACCGCCCCAACCTTCGTGCCCTCGACATTCCCCTGCTTGAAAAGCATCAGGGTGGGGATCCCCCGAATACTATATCGCGGCGGTGTCGATGGATTTTCATCGATATTGAGCTTTGCGATTACAACCTTACCGGCGTACTCTTTAGCGGCTTCTTCCAATATCGGAGCAATTACTTTACAAGGACCGCACCAATCGGCCCAGAAATCGACCAATACCGGCACATCCTGTTTAAGTACGTCTTGCTCGAAGCTCTCATCTGTAACATAGGCGATTTGATCGCTCATAAAACAACATCTCCAATTTGATTGGCTATCCTCGAAAAACTAGCGGATTATTTGAGCCGAATTGCGCGCATATTGCAAGTCAAATACGAACCTTGATGATCTGTTTACCGGGGAGAACACATAACCCTATGAATAATATCGAAAAACCCATACGCTAAAAACGAGGTACTCCATGACCGGAAAGCTGTTGACCGATCTTCTCTTCTCTCGGCTGGACCTTTCGCCCTCCCTGCAACAAGGCATCGCCGAGGCCGGATTTACCCACTGCACCTCCATTCAGGCCGAAACCCTGCCCCTGGCCGTGGATGGCATCGACGTCGAAGGACAGGCGCAGACCGGAACCGGCAAGACCGCGGCATTCTTGATCGCCGCCATCAATCATCTTTTGCGAACCGATCCCCCCCCCGGTTATGGGGGAACAGAACCCAGATCTCTCATCCTCGCGCCCACGCGGGAACTGGCCATCCAAATCCACAAAGATGCCCTGCCCCTTGCCGCCTATACGAAACTGCGCATCGGGGTCGTTTACGGCGGTGCCGGATACAAAAGCCAGCGCGACATGGTACGCGCCGGTATCGACATCCTCATCGGAACGCCGGGGCGCCTCATCGACTACCACAAACAAGGCGTGTTCAGTCTGGGCAATATCCAGGTTGCAGTCCTCGACGAGGCCGATCGCATGTTCGATCTCGGCTTCATTCGAGACATCCGTTACCTCCTGCGGCGTATTCCCCCCGCCGAAACACGGCTCAATATGCTATTTTCCGCCACGTTATCGCTACGGGTCTCCGAACTCGCCTACGAGTATTTGAATGCCCCCACGGTCGTCAATGTATCCCCCAAGGAAATGACCGTGGACAAGGTTCGGCAATCCCTCTATCACCTCCCCAAAGAAGAGAAGATCCCGCTGCTCATCGGTCTGTTACGGCATACCAAGGCTACGCGCAGCCTCGTCTTCGTCAACACCAAGCGTACCGCGGAGCGCGTTCGTGCCTGGCTCGACGGCAATGGCGCCCAGGCCGGGCTACTCACCGGAGACGTCCCCCAGGAGACGCGCTTGAAACTACTCGACAGATTCCTACGGGGAAAGCTACCCATACTCGTCGCCACCGATGTGGTCGCCCGTGGACTTCACATCCCCAAGGTAAGCCACGTATTCAATTACGACCTGCCCCAGGAAGCCGAGGAATACGTACACCGCATCGGCAGAACCGCCCGTGCCGGGGCCACCGGCCATGCCATCAGCTTCGCCTGCGAAGAATATGTCTTCACCCTGCCCAACATCGAGGCATTCATCGGTCAACGCATCCCCGTAGAGCCGGTATCCGACGAACTATTGGCCGACCCGAAACCACCAAAACCATCAAAGCCGCGTGCCCGAGGAAGGGGAAACCAGCACTGCCCCGCCAAAAAGAGCCCAAGACCAAAAAAACCATCCGGCAGAATGAACACCCATCGGAAACCCACGTAGCCTCATCCCGTACTACCATCCGTCGGATTCCCCCTTGTGGGCCACCCTTTGCTCGCGCCCCAAGCTCCAGTTCGGAGGCAAACCGGAAGCGACAGCTTCCGAGAAAAAGGATCCCCCAAAAGGCCCCCCAGGCCGGAGCTTGGAAACCAGCGGAGAAGTGACGAATCGAGAATCGAGAATCGGAAATCGGGAATTGCGAGACCAATACCCAAGATACCCCATCGAGAAGCAGCCACCGAACAAATGACGACAACCATGCAATGCAGGGATCCCAAATATTGGCTCGCGCTCATCCGCGCGCCGCGATTGGGTAATGTGCGGTTGCGCGCCCTGCTCGCCAAGCTCCCCGATATCGAATCCATATTCCAGGCCGACATCGCCCAATTGACGGCGCTCGGCCTTGGCAAGAAAACCAGGGAATACATAAAGGCCCCCGACTGGTCCGCCATTCACAAGGACATGGAATGGTTGCGACAACCGGACCACCATTTGCTCACCCTGGAAGACAAAGATTATCCATCGCGTCTCTTGGAGATCCCCGACCCCCCGGCGCTCCTCTTCGCGCGAGGGGACCCCAAAATCCTCGCCCACCCCCAGATCGCCATCGTGGGAAGCCGAAACCCAACCCCCACCGGACAGGAAATCGCCTTCGACTTCGCGAGGGAACTGGCGCGCATGGGGTTCGTCATCACCAGTGGGCTGGCCACCGGCATCGATGGCGCGGCACACCGTGGCGCCATCGCCGGCGGCGGACGAACCATCGCCGTCATGGGCACCGGAATCGATCGCGTCTACCCGGCCAGGCACCGGCAACTGGGGCTCGATATCGTCAGAAATGGGGCTTGTATCTCGGAATTCCCGCTCGGGACCCCACCCTTGGCCGGTCATTTCCCGCTGCGCAATCGCATCATCAGCGGGCTCGGTCTCGGCATCCTGGTAGTGGAAGCGACCACCCGGAGCGGTTCCCTGATCACCGCCCGGCTGGCCGCCGAACAGAGTCGCGAAGTATTCGCAATCCCAGGCTCCATTCACAACCCACTCTCCCGCGGCTGCCACATGCTGCTCCGTCAAGGCGCAAAACTCGTAGAGTCCGCCTCCGATATCCTGGAAGAGATCGGTCCGCAAGACATCACTCTCCCCCTGGAGACGGGCGCCGAACCCGACGCCGAGCCTCCCCGCGACTCCGAGCTGGACGCCGAATACAGATCGTTATTGGACAACCTGGGCTTCGAGCCGACCTCCATGGATGTCCTGGTAGAGCGCACCGGATTCACGGTAGAGGCAATCTCCTCCATGTTATTGACGCTGGAACTCGGGGGCCTTGTGGCATCCGTCCCTGGCGGGCGATACTCGCGAACAGGCAGACCCGAGACATGACACCTTGTGCGTTCCCACACTAAAGCGTGGGAACGAGAAAAGGCGAGAAACCAAAGTGCAAATTCTTTGCCATCCCTGGCATCTGGGTTCCGCCAATCCATGGCGGAATGACGGGAGTACGAATCTTCACGAAAGCACTGAAACCACCCCCCACGTCATCCCGGCAGGGACTGCCGGGATCCAGTCGCCAGGGATGGCAACAAACACATGGGCGGAATAATGGGAGTGGTGAATCTTCACGAAAGCACTGAAACCACCTCCCACGTCATCCCGGCAGGGACTGCCGGGACCCAGCCACCAGGGATGGCAACAAACACATGTACTATTCCAACTCCGGCCACAGATCCCGCCAGTCAGGATTCATTTTTTCGATCAGCGCCAACTTCCACGCGCGATGCCATCCTTTGAGTTGCTTCTCCCGCGCAATGGCGGCAGGCATGTCTTCGTATTGTTCGAAGTAGACCAAACGATGCACCCGATATTTACTAGCGAGGCGCTGCCTCGGATCGATAAAGCATGATCCGGTACACGATGTGGTTTTGCCATGTGATTATTGTCATTTCGAGCGAAGCGAGAAATCTTGTGGGCATGGATTCGATTTTAGGCTAAAGATTTCTCGCTTCGCTCGAAATGACAGCCTTTATCGAGATGAAATAATTGGCTATTCATCAAATCGTGTGGGTAATGTGATTTTAATAACCAAGTAAACTC
>CAZSVE010000005.1:0-65689 GCA_964610175.1 uncultured Thiotrichales bacterium | reverse complement strand
AGCGCTAACATGTCCTCCATGCGATGGAATTTTGGTTCCGGCTTTGCCGGGTTAGTCCCTCGCGGGGAGAAGCTTCGACAAAACGATCGAGAAAACCGATTGTCACTTCTCCCTCCGGAACGCCGGACGAAGTGTTTTTGTGATTCCCATGCCTGGCGAAGCTTGTGCTCGAATCGACAAGGCATGATTTGGTATCGGTAGAGCAAAATTGCCGATCCGTGGAACTCGACGCATTCGTGAAGATGAGCGGGAAATAAACAAGCCATTCTTTCGGTCGCGGTACCCTCCGCGCCGGGGATCATGAGGATCAGCCACCGTGCAGGTTTCCGACTTCGATTACCACCTCCCCGAAGAACTCATTGCCCAGCACCCCCTCGACGAGCGCACTGCCAGCAGGCTTCTGGTCCTGGACGGAGACACGGGGGAATTGCGGGAAACGGCATTCTCGGAACTCGTACGATTCCTCATGCCGGGGGATCTCATGGTATTCAACGACACCCGCGTCATTCCGGCGCGCCTGTTCGGGAGAAAATCCACGGGCGGCAAGGTGGAGATCCTGGTGGAGCGCGTCATGGACGAGCGGCATCTCCTTGCCCAAATACGCGCCAGCAAAGCGCCCCGTCCGGGAATGTCCATGGAAATCACGCCCCCCGACTCCCCGTCCGCCACGCGGGCAACCCCTCCCGAGAACACCGGAGGCGTCAGCATCGAGGTACGCGAGCGTCGCGGGGAATTCTTCGTGCTGCGCACCATGGGCTATTCCGGAGACCTGCTTCGAGACTGGGGCGTGGTTCCCCTCCCTCCCTATATTCGCCGCGCAAGCGATACCCTCGACAAGGAACGCTATCAAACCGTATACGCGAAGCGGGAAGGCGCGGTGGCCGCCCCCACCGCCGGTCTGCACTTCGATGAACCTTTGTTGGAGCGGCTGCGTTCCCAGGGCATCCGATCCGTGTTCGTCACCCTGCATGTCGGCGCCGGGACCTTTTCGCCCCCGCGCGTCCATCGCGTCGAGGACCACGAGATGCATGCCGAATACCTCGAGGTCCCGCCGGAATCCTGCGCGCTCATCAATCGGACCCGCCAGGCGGGCGGGCGCATCATCGCGGTGGGCACCACCAGCGTGCGTGCCCTGGAGACCGCGTGGCGGGATGGTGAGGCACGTCCCTTCCGGGGAGACACCAATCTCTTCATCTACCCCGGCTATCGTTTCCGCTGCGTGGACGCCATGATCTCCAATTTCCACCTGCCGGGCTCCACCCTGCTCATGCTGGTGGCGGCCTTTGCCGGTCGCGAGCGCGTACTCGGGGCCTATGGCCATGCGGTGGAAAGGCGCTTTCGGTTCTATAGTTATGGTGATGCCATGTTTTTTACGCGGGCCTTCCATGAAGAGCCCTGAGTCGAGGGCCCGTGAATCGACATCCATTGCGGCCTTGCATCCGAAGGACACGGCTCCACGAAGCCATGAAGCCGGTCCCCGTCACGGGGATCGCCGCGCCCCCCGATTCCCGACCCGGTATCGCCGGAACCAGGGATTCCCGACTTGCTCTTTGTCATTTCTCGCTGCGCTCGAAATGACACCTTTTCTGGGTTTTTTTGATTCCTTTGTCGAAGATTTTCCCAGCGAGAGACTTATGAATGACCGTATGCAATTCCTCCTCGACAATCGACATGACCGCGTGAATGTTCGTGGTTGGTCGAAGGGTTTCAGCGATTGTGATTTCACGAGAATTCACGGGTAGTTTCTGCCATCCCTGGCATCTGGGTCCCGGCATTCCCTGCCGGGATGACGGAAGTGCTGAATTCCTACACAATCGCCTGAAACGACCTCCCTCGTCATCCCGGCAGTCCATGCCGGGACCCGTGCGCCCAGGGATGGCAACAGGATTTGGTTGCGGCCTTGGTCGCGCCATGAATCCCCAACGAAATGGGCACCAATCATGACCGATCCCACGACCCCTGAAGCCGCGACCCCCATCGAAACCACCGAACTTGCGACACCCGCCGAAGTCGCGTTCTCCGAGGCCTGTCATCAGAACATCATCAAACAGGTGGATCGTCTCGATGATCTGGCCAAGGAACTCATCAAGGTGGAACTCATCGTCCCCGGTATCTATACCGCTGTCATCAAGTTGACGGCCAATGGGGAGTTGCTTTCATTGGACACCTTTACCGGATTGGCTTTCATTCTTTGGATTATCGCTATTGCGCTGACCCTATTTGGGCTCTTTCCCAAACGTTATGATGTCCAATGCGAAGCGCTCGGACGTGTTTCGGCCACGCAGTCATCTACCTTCCCGTTGACACCACGTGAGTTCTTCGAAAAGGGAGCACAATACAAACGAATCAGTCTTGTTTGGGCCGTATTCACTTTTTTTGCTGGTGTAGTATGTGCTGCATTGGCGGCATTTTTTTGAAAGGGGAAATATTGTGTTCGACGCGGAACAGACCCAACAAACATTGACGCTACAATGCTGTTGTGAGCAGAAACGGCGGTTTCACCTTCGCACCGAGATCGACACCGGGGCCGGCCCCCATCTGGTCTCCCGGCTGGTGAAATGCCCCTTTTGCGACAACCATTGCAAGCTCACCATCGAGGCCAGTCGAGTATCTGTCCAATCCATCTTCAGGGGTCGAAGCGGTCCGGGCCATGGCCTGGAAAACGAGTCCCCGGACGATCCCCTCATGGACAGCGCGGATTCACCGCGCCATCGCGCCCCGCAGGGGCGGGTATTTGCCACGGAGCTGGCGGAGAAGCCACCCGTGCAGGGTGGGTGAGGTGTGGTGTTTGCAGGATGGATAATGAATCGAGTTTTACAAAATAGTCAATGTTGCATTACCAATGCCGGGTCATGCCTTATCGGTTCGAGGCGAAGCTTCACTAGCGTTGGGTGTTATGGCCGCAATCCCTTTCCGGTTTGGTTGCGTTGTTCTTCCCAGGCCTTCCAAATCAGCCAAAGGGGCAATGGGGTAATCAAAATGGCCAATGTGATCACCAGGATTTCATATGCGTTCATTGTTTTCCTCCTCTTTCGTCGACAAATATGCCGCGGCGAAACAACATGTCGCAACCCATATCTGTGCGATCAGGGCAAAGATCCCTGCTGCGTTGGTTACATAGCTTATAACGCCAGCCAGTAAGAATCCCTTACCAATCTCGGCTGGATATTTCGCCGTCGACCGACGTCTTGCTTCGTGGAAGTGAAAAATACGGCGCAGCGCTGACATTTTTGTGACCGGTAAAGGTTTGTTTCTATCCTTGTGAAGGGTTATACGGATAGATGTCTATATTTTCGACTCCGCCTGTTGCTGTTTGCGGCGTCGCCTTTCGAAGGCGTCGGCGATGGAAATACGGGCGGCGGTCATCCAGGGATTCCGAGCGAGGTCTTCGATCAATGAAACCTCCGGTATTCCCTCCCGGGAACACATGTTAGCCAACTGTTCGAATTCGGAATCAAAACCCATGCCCACCCATGCCGCTGCCCCCTTTCTCATCACGCCCCCCGCCGACACGCTCGCCCGTCATCCCCACCTGAAGCAGCTCGCCGGTGCCCTCTCCCTGAAATACATCCACCACCACGTGGTCGGCGACGACGATCTCGCCACCGTGGGCGCCGCCCTGTGGCAGGCCCTCGCCGCGGAAACGGGATTCGAGCACGACTTCGATACAGCCCTGCGCGACGCCGGGCAGCGCGTCCTGCCCATCATCATCGGGAGCGACCAGCCCGCGCTCTTGGCCCTGCCCTGGGAGGCGCTGCACCACCCGCAACACGGCTTCCTCGGGCGCGGGAAAGGCTTCACCATCAGTCGCCGGATGCCGGGGAATCGCGCCTCGGGCGCTCGACCCGGGCCCTCCGTGAATCGACCGGACAAACACGGATTCCTTCATCGGTTGAAAGCGCTTGTTTCTCGCCACTCCGATCGACAACCATTCCTTGATGCCACGGAGCCACCACCCCCCAAGGGCCCCATCCGTGTCTTGCTCTTCACCAGCCTGCCCGATGATCTGGACGCCGAAAAGGAGCGCCTCGATGTGGAAGCGGAGGAGATCAATGTCCTCGAGGCCCTGGACCCCGGCATCGCCGAGGGCTGGGTCGATCTCACCGTCCCCGACGACGGGCGCTTCGAGCGCTTTCGGTCTTTGCTCGATAAACAGGAATTCCATGTGGTTTTCTTGAGTGGCCACGGGGTATTCCGGGAGGGCAACGTCCGGGCCGGGGCCCCCGGCGCCTGGTTCCGGTTCGAGGGCGCCGACGGGCGTGCCCGGGAGGTGGAGGCCCGTGACATCGCTGAGTGCTTCCGGGGCACCGGCGTGCGCTGCGTGGTACTTATCGCCTGCGAATCCGGCAAGGGTAGTTCTGCGGACCTCGATGCCGGGCTCGCGGCGCATCTCCATGGCGTCGGCATCCCCTTCGTGGTCGGGATGCGCGAATCGGTATTCGACCGCGCCGGGACCCTGTTCGCCCGCGCCTTTTGCGACGCCATCGGTCGTCGGGAGCGCGTCGACATCGCCGTGCAGGCGGCGCGCCGGGCCATCATTCGGCCTTTCTCCGACGGTGAGATACTGCGCGACGGCACCACGGCGGGCAGCGCCGAAGTGACCCCGGAATTGACCCCGGAATTGACCCATGGCCAATGGTGCCTGCCGCTCCTCTACGGTCAGCAGCCCGATGCCCCCCTGGTGGATTGGACATTTACCCCCCAAGCCCCGGCGCGCACCGCGCGGTACCGCGACAGCCTCGCCGGCATCGCCGTGCCACGGCAATTCATCGGTCGTCGTCGGGAACTGCGCGAACTCATGCAAGCCATGGCGCGCGGCACGCGCCAGTTGCTCATCACCGGCCCCGGCGGTCAGGGCAAGACGGCGCTGGCCGGACGCCTGGCGCGGCGCCTCGAGGCCGGGGGCGACACCCTGATCGCCTGGTCGGCCCGCGACCCGCATGAAGACAGTTGGCAGCAGTTCCTCGGCCGCGTTCAGCTACGATTCCTGGATGACCCATTGCGCGAACGGGTGCAGCGCGAGCAGGGGGCGTGCCACACCCCGGAAGAGACCGCCGGTGTCATCCTCGGCGCCCTATTGGAGGCGACCCACGGAAAACTGGTCCTCTTCCTCGACAACCTGGAGACCCTCCAGGACCCCGGCACTGGCGCCCTGAATCATGAAGGGATCATCGCCTGGCTCGTCGCCTGCGGGAGGCTGGGCAAAAACGGCCCGCGGCTGTTGCTCACCTCCCGGATCGCGCTACCGTCATCCCGGCAGTCCATGCCGGGACCTGGCGCCAGGGATGGCAAAGACCCGGAAATGCCCGGCACTGGGCTCTTTGTCCACTACCCCCTTGCCATCCCGCCTTACGGCGACTTCCTGCGCTACTGGCAGGAACTCGCCGGAGAATCCAACCGAACAGGGCATCGGCAACCCGCTTGGCGGTGGCGCCTCTACCGGGCGCTGGGTGGCAACTTCAAGGGATTGGAGCTGTTCACCCACGGCCTCGATTCCGGGGTCGTCGCCGATCGGGCCGCGGAGGAGGAGGCCTTCCTGCGCCATCTCGAATCCGCACGGGCGGAGCTTCGTGCCTACATGGCCGTGGAGCGGGTGGTGGGCTGGCTGGAACCGGACGCGGCGCGACTCCTGGAACGCCTCACGGTCTACGAGCATCCCGTGGTCGACGATGGCGTCCAGGCCGTGGCCCTGGATCTGGCGGACTGGGCGGCGGGATTGCAACGGCTCGCCCTGCTGTCCCTGGTGGATGTGGAGTTGGACCACGACCTCGAACTCCCCCGCTACCGGGTGACCCCCCTGGTGGCCGACTGGCTGCGCGAGGCGAAAGGGGAGCCGCCCCTGGCACTCCGGGAACGCGCCGCGCGCTATCAGCAATGGGCCTTCGAGCATTTGGATAGCAGCTTGAATCAGGCCCTCATCACCCATGCCGCCCTGATGGCGGCGGAGTTGACGGAAGAGGCCCATGTCTTTGCCTTGGGGGCAATCGTGCCCTGGTTTCTCCGGGTGGGCATGTACCGCACCCTGCTCGCCGACTGGTTGCCGGGGATGCGGCAATCCCAGGTGCCGAGGACCCGCGCCGCTGCCATGAACGGGTCGGGGACGTGCTGCCTCCATCTCGGCGACTATGGCCAGGCCCTTTCTTATTTCACCGACTCCCTGGAAATTACCCGCGACATCGGCGACCGGGAAGGGATCGGGGCGACACTCAATAATATCGCAGCCATTCATCAGACCCGAGGCGATCTCGATGAGGCTTTGGACTATCTCGGCCAGTCTCTGGCCATCCGGCGCGACATCGGCGACCGGAAAGGGGAGGGGAGGACACTCAATAATGTTTCCCAGATCCATGGCGCCCGAGGCGATCTCGATGAGGCCCTGGCCTATCTCGGCCAGTCCCTGGCAATCTTTCGCGACATCGGCGACCGGGAAGGGATCGGGGCGACACTCAATAATATCGCAGCCATTCATCAGACCCGAGGCGAGCTCGATGAGGCCCTGGTCTATCTCGGCCAGTCCCTGGCCATCCGGCGCGACATCGGCGACCGGGCGGGAGTTTGCGCGACCCTGTTCAATATCGGCGCCATTCACATCGAGAGGGGAGAGCGCCAGGCGGCCCTGGAAAAGTTCGTTACCGCCTACCGCATCGCCAGGGAGATCGGTTTGGTGCAGGTTCTGGGCGAACTGGACAAGCTGGCCCATGGATTGGGTGTCCCCGAGGGCGAGGACGGGTTGGCGTTTTGGGAGGGGCTGGCGGGGAAGGGCGAATGACTCGGGGATTGTGACTGGGAAATTGCCGGGGGCGATCCCCGGTCGCTCGGCGCACGGGTTCAGTCTTGTAGGATGGGCAAAGGCGCGAAAGCGCCGTGCCCATCATCGGTGGGAAGATGGGCTACACCGAGAAATACTTCATTGCGCGGTTCCCGATAGGCAATGAGGGCGTTGCGGGATACCCTGTCCGGCGAAAACCGCAACCACGGAAAGACATGGGTATCGAGCAACAGGCGCATCGATCGGATTACTCGGCCCGGAAGTCATCCGGCAGGGGTGCGGTGAAGGGCGCGTAGGTTGGGTTAGGCGCGTTGGCGCCGTAACCCAACACCCCCAATTTGCTATGAAAGTGCCCGTAACGCTATGATTATAATAGGATTTTGACGCAACTTGCCAGGCCAAGGCAGATTAGGACCCATTAGTCGGTTACCCGGAAGATCTTGAACAAAACGATCGAAAAATTTTGAATCCGTCATTTCGAGCGTAGCGAGAAATCTTCCGACTCGAAAAATTCCAAATGCACGAGATCTCTCCCTCCGGTCGAGATGACATATCCTTTAAGGTATCGGAAAGACAAAAATCCCGAGAGAACCAGTGTGCCCGCCAAGACCCACCCCGCTTCAGTCTTGGCGCGAAGCGCTAACATGTCCTCCATGCGATGGAATTTTGGTTTCGGCTTTGCCGGGTTAGGATAAAACAACTTTCATCATCCGGGGTGTCGACCCGCCTACATGATCGTCATGTTGGGTTACGGCGCCAACGCGCCTAACCCAACCTACTGATTTGAATACCCGAAATCCCTGCAAACGAGTCACCATTTTAAGGTATCGGAAAAACAAAGATTCCGAGAGAATCGGTGCGTATGCCAAGACCCATCCCGCTTCAGTCCTGGCGCGAAGCGTTAACATGTTCCAAAATACTAATTATTCCACCTCGAAATGACAAAATCACATGGCAAAACCACATCGTGTACCGGATCATGCTTTTATCGGTCCGAGGCAGCGCCTCGCTAGTCCACAGGGCTCTTCTCGAATCGATAATTTACCTACCCTCTTCGCTGCCTGAACGTTATCGAGATGGCAAACCTCTACCCACGGATTTTTCGAGGTGCGTGCCCGACGCCGATGGCGCCGACATAGATCGGATCAGGTATCTGCCGACCTCGTGAATGGCGTATCGGCAACGACGTCATGGACAGGTAGAGAGGCGACCTACGCCCCATCCGCCAATCGGCGGATCTCCCGGGCAACCGCGGCCCGCGACGATGCGCCATGCAGCGCGGCGCCGACCACGATGATGTCCGCCCCCGCCGCTATTGCCTGCGTTACCGTTGCCGGTCGAATGCCCCCCGCCACCGAGATGGGCGCCGCCAGCCCCAGGGAGGCCATGTGGCGCAGATCGGAAAATGGCGCCTCGCCCATGGCCTGGGCGTCGAGACCGGTGTGGATGCCGATGATGGCGACCCCCGATTTTACCGACGCCCTGGCGCGAGCCGCCTTGTCGGCGACCTGGATGAGGTCCACCTGGGCCTCGGCATCGTGCGCCTTGGCGGCCGCGACGACGCCGGCGATGGTGGCGGGAGCCGATACACCGAGCACCGTGCAGATGTCGGCGCCCGCGGCGTAAAAAGGCGTCGCTTCGTATTCACCGGCGTCCATGGTCTTGAGATCGGCTAGAATCACCTTGTCCGGGAATCGTTTCCGTAATTCCGAAACCACGGCAATGCCATTGCATTTGATGCATGGCGTTCCGATTTCGAGGATGTCCACGTAGGGCGCCACTTCGGTTGCCAGGGTGAGGGTGTCATGGAAATCCAACAGGTCCAATGCGGCCTGGATGAGTGGTGTTCTTCTGCCGAGGACAGTGGATTTTTCGCTCTTATGCAAAACATTCCCCCGATGTATGATCGATATGGATCGTTTTTTGCGCACTGAATGCGTCCCATCCAGTGGCCTGGTAGCCATTTACAACTGTTGTCATCATGAAAATCATCATCCTTGGCGCGGGCCGGGTGGGTAGTTCCGTCGCCGAAAACCTTGCCGACGAGGCCAACGACATCACCGTTATCGATGAAAATACGGAACTACTCCGGGAGTTGCAAGATCGCCTGGATATCCGAACCGTCGCGGGTCACGGCGCGCATCCCAATGTACTGAACGGGGCCGGTGCCAAAGAGGCCGATATGGTGCTCGCCGTGACCAATAGCGATGAGACCAACATGATCGCGTGCCAGATCGCGCATACCCTGTTCCAGACGCCCACCAAGATCGCCCGTGTCCGGGCCGCCGCCTATCTCGATTATCCCAACCTCTTTGCCCCGGATTCCGTGCCCATCGATGTGCTCATCAGCCCGGAGGAGATCGTTACCGCCTATATCAAACGGCTCATCAAGACACC
The DNA here is from genome assembly GCA_964610175.1 of uncultured Thiotrichales bacterium. Classification (GTDB taxonomy): domain Bacteria; phylum Pseudomonadota; class Gammaproteobacteria; order HK1; family HK1; genus CAZSVE01. The sequence continues at coordinate 56,523 of CAZSVE010000005.1, read as the reverse complement.
GGGGGCATTGCAGGTCCTGCAGTTCGCGGGAGAGAAGATCTCTCTGGTGGCCGTCAAGGCCTACTACGGAGGGCCCCTCGTGGACCATGAGCTGCGCGTGTTGCCCAGTTACATGCCGGGCGTCGATACGCGCGTCGTCGCCATCTATCGCCAGGGGCAGGCTATCATCCCGGAGGGGAATACCGTCATCGAGGCCGACGACGAGGTGTTTTTCGTCGCCGCGTCCGAGAACGTCCAGGCCGTCATGGGTTCCCTGCGCAAGCTCGATGAACCCGTGAAGCGCGTCATGCTCGCCGGAGGTGGCAATATCGGAACACGCCTGGCGATCACCCTGGAGGACAATTATCAGGTAAAGATCATCGAGCGGGACGAGCATACCTCCCGCATCCTTTCCGAAAAGCTGGCAAAGACCATCGTGCTGCGCGGAGATGCCGCCGATGAAGACCTGCTGCGTGAAGAGAACATCGATAAAACCGATGTGTTTTGCGCCGTCACCAGCGATGATCAGGTCAATATCCTCTCCGCCATGCTGGCAAAACGCATGGGGGCCGCCAAGGTCATGGCGCTTATCAACCGCAGTGCCTACGTGGAGCTGGTGGAAAACACCATGATCGACATTGCCATCTCGCCCCAGCATGCCACCATCGGCGCATTGCTTACCCACGTGCGCCAGGCCGATGTGGTCGTCGTTCACTCCCTGAGGCGCGGTGCCGCGGAGGCCATCGAGGCCATTACCCACGGTAGCCCCGATTCTTCCAAGGTGGTCGGCAAGGCCGTCGAAGACATCCCGCTTCCTCCCGATACCACCATTGGGGCCCTCGTCCGCAACGAAGAGGTCATCATTGCCCATCACGATACGGTCATCGATGCCGAAGACCATGTCATCTTGTTCCTGGTGGATAAAAAATACGTTCCCGAGGTGGAAAAACTATTCCAGGTCGATGTGACGTTCTTGTAATCGTGGTGATCGAGGAAATTCCATCCAGGAGATCCACTCGGGGAATCGATGCGCTTGCGGGGACGAAGCGCCCAAAGGAAAAATACCTCGATATTCTGCGACGCGGAAACCAGAGTCGGGGACCTCGGTCGGTTCGTCATCGTCATTCTGGCCTAATTCTCCTTTCCTTATGGGCTCCCGCTATTGTGGTAGGCTTTACCCATGGCCGAGAAAGACATCATCAGCAAAGAGACCATCCGACGGCTGGCCGTGGATCTCGCCACGCACCTGCTCGAACTGCCTATCGACCCGGATTCCCTGGAGGTTCTGGCTACCGAGCAACGGCGCATTGAGGACCGGCGCGCCGACCTGGTGGCAAGACTGCGTGATCGCGACGGAGAGCCCTTTCTGCTCCATGTCGAGATTCAAAACAATAACGATGCCACCATGCCGGTCAGAATGATGCGTTACATGACCGACATCCTGCTGGCCTGGCCGGGGTTGCCGTTGCGCCAATACCTTATCTATATTGGCGCCGAATCCATGACCATGCCGGATGGGGTAGAACTCCCCGGCGTTCGTTACCGTTACGGTATCTTGGATATGCGGGACCTGGATTGTCGACGCCTGCTCGAAAGGGACACCCCGGATGCCTTGGTGCTGGCTATCCTTTGTGATTTCGGTGACCATGATCCCCAGGCGGTGGTAAACCATATCTATACCAGACTACAAGCCCTGTTGGGCAATAATCCGAAACGGTTCCGGGAATATGTGGAAATGGTGCATATCCTCTCCGGTAACCGCGATCTTGAAGAGCAAATACAGGAGGCGGATAAAATGCTGAGCCAAATCGACGTGGAACGCTTGCCTGCTTACCGGCAGGTCATGGAGAAGGGACTAAAACGGGGAATCGAACAGGGGCGTGGAGAAGGCGAGGCGGTCTTCCTCATGCGTCTGCTCCGTCACAAATTCGGCCCCCTGTCGCCGGCGTTGGAGCAGCGCATCCGGAATGCCGAACCCGAGGCACTGGCGACGTGGGGAGAGCGGGTGTTGAGCGCCCAAACGCTGGATGAAGTATTTTCGTGTTTTTGATGGTTTTGCCGGAGGCCTTTGGGGCAAGCGGCTAATTCCGAGGTTTTCATGTCCGCCAGAAACTCGGCGACAAGATAACCAACAAGGTAAAGATCTCCAGGCGGCCCAGCAACATGGCCAGGCATAAGATCCACTTGGCGGTGTCGCTGATGGTATTGTAGTGAGCGCTCACATCACCGAGCCCCGGACCGAGATTGTTCATGGAGGCGGCGACGGCGGAAAAGGCCGTTACCTGATCGAGACCCGTGGCCATCAGTGCCAGCAACATGGAGGCGAAGGTCACCACATACCAACCGAAAAATCCCCAGATGGCTTCCACCACGCGCGGTGGCAGCACGGTGGCGCCGATTCTGATCGGGACCAATGCGTTTGGGTGAATGAGACGCGCGATCTCGCGCATTCCCTGCTTGAACAATAATAGCACCCGGATAACCTTCAATCCGCCGCCGGTGGAACCCGCGCATCCGCCCATAAAACTGGCGAATAGCAGCAAGACCGGGAGGAAGCTCGGCCAGGCGTGGTAGCTCGCCGTGGTGAAACCCGTGGTCGTGCTGATGGAAATCGCCTGAAACAGACCGTCGCGAATCGAATCTTCAGGGTTGTCGAAGGCGCCGGAAAAATACAGATAACCGCTGGTTATGCATGAGATGGCCAGCAGAAAAATCACGAATGCCCTCGCCTCGAAATCCCTGAAGTAAGGGCGAAAGCTCCCGCTTCGCCAGGCAGCGAAATGCAGGGAAAAATTAATGGCGGCAATGATCATGAATATCACTGCCACCATCTCGACGAACGGGTTATCGAAATAGCCGAGGCTCGCATCGTGGGTGGAAAACCCTCCGATGGATATGGTGGCAAAGCTATGGCACATGGCGTCGAAGAAGCTCATCCCGGCGAGCTGATACCCTATGGTACATAGCACCGTGAGACCCAGATAGATATACCACAGTGCCTTGGCGGTCTCGGTGATGCGCGGCGTCAGCTTGGAATCCTTCACGGGACCCGGTGTCTCCGCCCGGTATAGCTGCATGCCACCGATCCCCAACATGGGCAGGATCGCCACCGCCAGCACGATGATCCCCATGCCCCCCAGCCACTGGAGGAGTTGCCGGTAAAACTGGACCGAAGGGGGCAGCTCATCGATGCCGGTCATCACCGTGGCGCCGGTGGTGGTGAGCCCGGAGACGGATTCGAAAAACGAATTCGTCAAGGACATATGCGGGTTTTCGGCCAACATGAACGGAATCGCACCCGACAGGGTAAGGGATACCCAAAACAGCAAAACAATCACGAATCCGTCGCGCAGGCGAAGTTCCTGATGGACACGACGCACGGGCAGCCAGAAAACCAGGCCGGAAAAGAAGATAAGAAGAAACGCCATCAGGAAGGATCCTGCCTCTCCGTCGGCGTACCAAAACGAAACCACCACGGGGGGCAACATGGTGATGCTGAAAATGGTCAGAAGAAGACCGAGGATTTTTAGAACGACGGCAAAGCGCATGGGTGAATCCTAGCGAAGCTTTGCCTCGAACCGACAAAGCATGATCAGATATCAGTAAAGCAAATTAGCATCGGTAACGCAAAATTGCTGTTCTGTAAAACTCGACTCATCAGCGAAGCTGGGCGGGAAATAAACGAACTGAAAATGGAATTCCCCGAAAGATCATCCAGAAGTGATATTCTATATCGAATGTTCGCGCCGTGATGTCGATTGTCGCGATAACGAACAAAATTGCATGAACGGAGATAAGCTACGGATCTTCCTATGATAACGTTGGATTTTCGAGATAACATCGCCCTCGTGACCGGGGCATCGCACGGCATCGGCAAGCAAATTGCCATGGATTTGTTGAACGGTGGAGCCAGACTGATTGTTACCGCAGTCCATCCATGGGAGGAATCGGCAATCATCGATCGATTCGGCAAAGAGACATGCTTTATCCCGGTGGACTTCTCGAGCCTGGAAAGTACGCGGGAGTTTCTTGAAAAAATCGGTGAATTCGAGAAGATAGATATCTGTATCAACAATGCCGGGATTTCTCGTCCTGGACCACTCGAAGAAACGACCATGGAGGATTGGAATGTAATCCATGACGTCAATCTCAAAGCCCCCTTCCTGGTCATGCAGGCAGTCGTTGGAGCCATGAAGCGCCATCATTACGGGCGAATCGTCAATATTGCCTCCATTTGGGCTCATATCACCATGACCGAACGAATGACTTATACCAGTACCAAATTCGGTCTTCGTGGGCTTACCATCAGCGCGGCAACTGAATTAGCCGAAGACAATATCCTCGTCAACGCGGTTTCACCTGGCTTTACCTTGACGGATATGGTCAAAAAGAACTTTTCTACTGCGAAGCGCAAAGCACTGGAAAAAGCGATTCCATTGGGAAGGCTGGCGGAACCCGTCGAGATTTCGAGGTTGGTATCGTTTCTGGCCAGTAGCATCAACACCTATATCACGGGACAGAGCATCGTAATCGATGGTGGTTATTCCATTGTCTGACTTTTGGACCCTGCTCACGGTTCCCATCGCTTCGACATTCACGGCGCCCATCTCCTCGTGACAGGCTCCTCATGACAGGGATCTATCTCCACATCCCTTTTTGCAAACAACTGTGTTATTACTGCGATTTCCACTTCAGCCTCTCTCTTCGCCATAAAGACGAGCTGATCGCCGCTATCTTACGAGAGATGGAGCTGCGCGGGGATTACTTCGACGGGGACAATGCATCGAACATCCAGAACCGGCGCATCGCAACCCTCTACTTTGGTGGCGGCACGCCCTCCGTCCTGGAACTCATCCATATCGAAACCATCCTGAACAAGATCGGTTCCCTGTTTCAGGTCCAAACCGATGCCGAAATTACCCTGGAAGCCAACCCCGAAGACCTTACGCCCAGTTATCTCTCCGGGTTGAAAACGCTTGGCATCAATCGGCTCAGCATTGGGGTTCAGTCCTTCCACGATCGGGAACTCGAGATCATGAACCGCCGCCATACCGCCCGGCAGGCCCTGCGCGCCATGGAAAACGCCTCGCGAAGCGGATTCGACAACATCACCATCGACCTCATGTACGGACTACCCGACTCGACCCCCGAGACCTGGTGCCACTCCCTGGAAACGGCGCTGGCCCTCTCCATCGTGCACTTCTCTTGTTACCACCTCAGCTTCGAGGAGAGGACCGCTTTTGCCGATTTCAGCAAAAAGGGTAAATTGACAGGGGTCTCCGATGACAACAGTTGGGCGCAATACCGATTGCTCTGCGACAAAATGGCATCCGAGGCATACGAGCATTACGAAATATCCAACTTTGCGCGAGAAGGTCGGCGCTCCCGCCACAATCTGGCCTGTTGGTGTGGTGCCCCCTACCTTGGCCTCGGTCCCTCGGCACACTCCTTCGACGGCAAACAAAGGCAATGGAATATTGCCCATAACCTCAAGTATCGGCAAGGAGTCCTGCGAGGGAGCGGTTTTCATGAAACCGAAATACTATCCGACAAAGACAGGTTCCATGATTACCTGTTGACTAGGCTTCGTACCCTGGACGGGATCGATTTGCGCTATCTCCAAGACAACTTTACGGAGTTTTATCCTGGATTTTGCGAGAAATTGCTTCGCTACCAGGATACCGATCTGTTGCAAAGAAAAGGAAACACCCTCTTCCTTACCGAAAAAGGGATGTTCCAGTGCGACGCCATCATCGTGGGATTCATGCAGAACGAATGAGATTGGATTGTGCGAGGGACGAGCCACAATCCGAGCCGTTTGTTGGACAGGCCCATCGATTGCGGGGTGAGTGGCTTTAACTATGAAGCAACAGGCGCTCTTTCATTATCCGGGGTGTCGGAAAACCCACTACATGACCGTTAGGGTTGAAGAGGCATCGTGCCCTCAATCAATAACCCAGGCGCCTCCGAGAGGAGGCCTTGGTTACGGCCCTGCCGCGCCGCGCTACCGGGGTCGATTCGGGCTCGCGATAGGACAGCAGTAGTACCAGATAGCCCAATATACCGGAGATGAACGATCCCACCAAAATCCCCAGGCGTGCGCTTCCCGCTTCGGGAATGCCCGAAATGATCGCGGTTCCGCTATGTTCGAACGCCAGGGAACTGATGAACAGGCTCATGGTGAATCCAACGCCACACAGTAGCGCCACTCCATATATTTGCGCCCAGGAAACGTGTTCCGATTTTTTGGCGAAACCTGTCTTGACGCCTAGCCATACGAAGCTGTAAACGCCGACTTGCTTTCCGAGAACCAAACCGAGTGCAATACCCAACGGAATCGGTTGCAATAAATCATCGAACGAGAAGCCATCGAGCGGGACGCCCGCATTGGCGAATGCGAAAAGCGGTAGAATGCCCAGGACGACCAGATGGTGCAGGTCATGTTCCAGTTGATATAAAGGCGATGGCTCCCCGGCTCTTCCCCGCAACGGCACCGCCATGGCCACGACGACCCCTGCCAACGTGGCATGCACGCCGGACTTGAGGACAGCCACCCATAGCACGGCGCCCACCAACACGTAGAGCGGGATAGAGCGGACCCCGGATAGGTTCATGGCCGTTAGAACCATGATTGCCACTAGGGCGATGACAAGAGATCCTATGGCGAGATCGGTGGTATAGAACATAGCGATGATAACGATGGCCGCCAGATCGTCGATGATGGCCAGCGTGAGCAGAAACAACTTCAATTCAGGGAGAACCCGTTTCCCCAATAAGGTCAGAACCGCGACGGCGAAGGCGATATCCGTGGCCGTGGGAATTGCCCACCCTTCCAGGGCCGATGCGTCGGCGTGGTTGAATAGGGCATAGATGGCGGCAGGAGCCACGATGCCGCCAACAGCGCCTATTACCGGCAGCATGGCATTGGCGGGTTTGGAGAGTTTCCCGCCCAGAAACTCGCGCTTCAATTCCATTCCAACCGTAAAGAAAAATACGGCCATCAATCCGTCATTGATCCAAAGCAGCAGGGGTTTTTCGATCTTCAGGTTGCCGAACTGAATGGAAACCGGGATGTTCAGGAGTTCGTTATAGAGTTTGTCCAGGGGAGAATTTTCCACCAACATGGCCGCCACGGCAGCGATAAAAATAAGGATGCCGCTGGTCGCCGGATTCTGCATCAAGGACAGGATTTTATTTCTCATTGGTCGGAACCTCTCTGTCGATACAATCCATACCGATATGGCCCATCAACACTCGATGTTACCAATCCCGGACGCCGCCATCATGGCTGGTGAAACCTCGCTTCGAGCCGATGAAGCATGATTTGATATTCGTGGAGCAAAATCGGCGTATTGTAGAACTTGATTCATTTGCCGGGCCGAGCGGGAAATAAAAATATCTCATTGAAACGCAGAGATGGTTCGAAACGCAAAGGGAACCTTTGGCCAAAGAAACTCAAAGCCCTTTTACAGCATGGATGCCTGGAACGTTTCGCAGGTAGCCCTTGTAATCCATGCCACATCCGAATACATATCGATCCTCGATGGTGACCCCGGTGAAGTCGGCGTGTTGGACGCCGGGTTCGCGGGCGCGCTTTTTCTCTGCCAATACGGCGCTGTAGACCTTATGCGCCCCACTTTCGTTACAGAAGTCGAGAATCCCCGCCAGGGTGGGGCCTTCATCGAGGATATCATCGATGACGATAATCGATCGGCCCTTAAGGGGGATCCGCGGGCGCGCCAAGAGGTGAACATCCTTGCCCGTGATGTCTCCTCGATAGCGGGTGGCGTGGATATAGTCCACTTCCAGGGGAAAATCGAGCCGTGAAATGATTTGTGCAGCCGGGAATAAGCCGCCGATTGGCACGACCAAAATAAGGGGATTACCATATCGCCCGAGTGTCTCGGTAATGGTGGTCGTAATGGCCGTTGCCATTCGGTCATAGGCCGACCGGATATCATCGGGTGTACACAATAGATCGGCTTGGCGAAGGATTTCATCGATCTCGTCGAGGGGAATCGAAGGTGGCATTATTGCATTCATGATTTTACTCCTTAATGCGAATGAAAATGGCTTCCGTCGCCCCGGGAAATGAAAGATCTCTCATGCAGGAGACAGGGGAGCGAGGTCGATCGATTTTTTGGAAATTCGATCCTGATGTCTAGCGAAGCTTGTGCTCGAACCGACAAGGCATGATTCATGCTTTGGTAAAGCATGATTGGTGCCTTGTAAAACTTGATTCGTTCGTGAAGCCGAGCGGGAAATAAACAAATTAACGTGACTGGTGGCCGTTGCCCGTACCCCGGAATGCATCATTGAAGAACGCGTTGTAATAGGGTCGAGGCGTGTCGCGCCTCAGAGCAATTACAACGGCCACATCCATTGCCTTCCTGTTCGGAGTCTACATCGGAGGGAGATATCATGGAACTCGAACCACTCTATCGTGTTTGTCGGAGACTCCAACGCTTGAAGAATGATGGGGTTCATGAATACGGCAAAGAAATATTTCAAGTCCGGGAACGGTTCGATGCGTCGTTTCGATGAATCATCGAGCAACAGGACAAATATGATTTTCATTGTTGGGCGGCTATCAGCTCCATAGCTGGGAAGATTGGGTGTACCCCCGAAACCTCGAGGACAGAATATGACCACACTTGCCATCATCGGCGGCACGGGGCTTACGAGACTCCAAGGCCTCGAAGTCACCCGGCTCGTCACCATCGATACCCCCTACGGAAAACCATCCGCCCCGCTGGTCCATGGTACATTCCATGGACGCGACGTGGTATTTCTGGCCCGGCACGGCGAACCACACACCATCCCGCCTCATCGGATCAACTACCGCGCCAACATTTGGGCATTGCACCACACCGGGGCGCGCAACATCCTGGCTGCGTCCTCCGTGGGCGGTATTCACCCGGAATTTACCACCGGTCGCCTAGTCATCCCCCATCAGATCATCGATTACACCTGGTCACGGGCCCACACCTTTTTCGAAGAACATGGGGAGCAGGTCGTGCACATCGATTTCACCGAACCCTACTGCCAGGAATTGCGGAAAATCCTACTGCGCGCTGCACACGCCGGGGGGATCCTGGTGCGGGACGGCGGCGTCTACGGGGCAACCCAGGGGCCTCGTCTGGAAACCGCGGCGGAAATCCATCGCCTGGAGCGGGATGGCTGCGACATGGTGGGTATGACGGGGATGCCCGAGGCGGCCCTGGCCCGGGAGTTGGGGCTGTGTTATGTGTCCTGCGCCGTGGTCGTCAATCCCGCTGCCGGACGGGGAGATGGTGAAATCCGCATGGAGGACATCATCATCTCCGTGGATAAGGGGATGGAAAAATTTCGCGTGCTCGTGAAACACACGCTCTTATTGCTTCCCGATTCCGAATAACCGGGCTCGGAGATGGCCGAAACCAAAAATTCCCGTAGTCCCCCACGCCAATGGGGGGTACATCGCCAACCATCGAAATGATTCCTGGCGAGAAGGCTTCGCCTCGAACCGGCATGACCCCGCATCGGTAAAGCAGAATTGCTGTTCTGTAGAACTTGAATCGTTTGCGAGGCTGAGCGGGGAGCAAACGAATTAGGGCGCTGCCTGCGGTGCCAGTCTGCCATCGACCTCGGTGTCGGACTTTTCGACTTTATTTATGTCGAGGCCTGTCGGGTTCCGGAAAGGGGTGGAATAATACCCATCCGACAAGGAACCGAAGTGCAAAGGCCGATCTCCCGATTCGAGGCCGAAGCCGAGCCACAGGAGAAGCGCGCCACGGTTACAGAATCTCCACGCCCACCGCGTTTTCGTTGTCGTCGAGGAAAATGCGCACGCGCCCCTGACAGGGGACCCTCCCGCCGATGCATCCGGCGGCCTCGACGATAATCTCCTCGAACATCACGGTGGCAATCACCGATGTTTGGCCTTTTTCGAGTACATCGACCTTCAGGGTCTCGTTGTCGATCCAGCCATTTTGGCTGCACAATCGGCTTAACTCTCGACATGTGCAAAGGTATTCGTGGATATTCATGGTCGATCATAATTCTCGGTTGACTGTTTTTTGATTGAAAAGGCCACCCATCGAGGCCATAGTGAGCCATCGTTGCCATGGGAAATCAACACATGGGAAATCGACTCCGGCGAAGCTTGTGCTCGAGCCGAGGAAGCGTGATTTGGTCGTAGTAGTGCAAGACCAGCGTTTTGTGGAACTTGACACATTTCCTGTGGGACATGGTATTTAGTCCCTCACGGAGAGAATCTTCGACAAAACGATCGAAAAAACGGATTGTCATTTCGAGCGAAGGGAGAAATGACACCCATCGTTTTTTGTCCGAAGGGCTTTGGTTCCGGCCACGCCGGGTTGGGTATCGGGAAAATAAAGATCCCGGTGGGATCGGTGCATGAACCGATCCCCATCCCCTTTCAGTCTTGGCGCGAAGCGCTGATATGTTTTCTTCACCGAGCAGTGGGTGCCGCTATGCCGGATAGCATGATTTTGGTGGTGGAGGATGACCCGGAGGTACAGGAGATGGTGCGCTTCGTGCTCCATGAAGCGGATTTCCTGGTTTCCGTGGTCAAGGATGCCTATGATGCCTGGGCCTTCGTCCGCCGGCATCCAGCGGCATTGATCCTGCTGGACTGGATGTTGCCGGGGGTAAGTGGCATCGACTTGGCCCGCCAATTGAAAAGAAACCATGCCACCCGGGAAATTCCCATCATCATGTTGACGGCCAAGGGCGAGGAAGACGACAAGATTCTCGGCTTGGAAAGCGGCGCCGATGATTATGTAACCAAACCTTTTTCTGCTCGGGAACTGGTGGCGCGGATCAAGGCGGTATTGCGGCGTACGGCGATCTATGGGGAGGAAGGACCGGTGGAATATGGGGCGATTTGGCTGGATCCCGCTACTCGCCGCGTAACTGCGCACGAGTCGACGATAGCGCTGGGTCCGACGGAGTTTCGCCTTCTGCATTTCCTGATGTTGCATCCCGAGCGAATTCACAGTCGTAGCCGATTGCTGGATCGGGTGTGGGGCACCAGCATTGCCATCGAGGAACGAACCGTGGATGTATATATGCGTAGATTGCGCAGGGCGCTGCGCGAGACCAGTTGCGACCGGTATTTGCAAACGGTTCGAAGCGTGGGATATCGTTTTTCCCTGGATTGTGAGGGGGGTAACCGATTTTTTGATCCTTGATTGAAAATGGCCTAACGAAGCTTGTGTCCGAACCGATGAGGCATGATTCGGTGTTAACCGAGCAAAATCGGCGTTTTGTAAAACTTGGCTCATTTGCGAAGATGAGCGGGAAATAAACGAAATAACGCCATTGAAAGATACCAGCACGCGGCGTCGCGCATTGGGGTGGGAAACTGCTTTTTTGTTGGGTGAAAGACCCCTTACCTTTTCGAGATAGTCGTGGAATCGAGGTGACAACTCTCCGTATCTTGCCGATTTTCGTATCTGGTCGCAGCCTGGCTGCGTTGAGGAGCAGCGGCATTTTCCAGGAGATTATCCTGGTCCTTTGCAGCGCCATGGGGGTATTGGTTACCGGGCTTTGGTTTGGAAGGGTGGTGGAGCTTCTGCTCGCCATGGCTCTCGCCTACCTCGGGTGGCATTTGTTGCAGTTGTACAGGCTGCAAATGTGGCTGCGTGATCCGAAATCCCCTTTGGAATTCATCGGGATATGGCGAGGTGTGTTCCAGGATGTCGAGCCGCGCCTGCGATCGAACCATGTTCAATCGGGCCGCAGGCGGAAGCCGAAACTCGATTGGATCGTAAAACGATTCAACAAATCGGTGTCGGCGCTTCCCGATGCCGCCATATTGCTTGGGCAGGATGATGAAATCGAGTGGTGGAACGAGGCGGCCCATCGGCTGTTCGGGCTCAAGAGGGACGAGGATAAGGGTAAGCGGATTGGCCACCTGATCCGTCATCCGGAGTTCATCCACCGGTTGCGGGAGGAGAGGGTTTGGCAACGGCCTCTGGAAACGCCTTCGCCGGTGGATTCGGATACCTGGCTGACCATATTGGTGGTTTCGGTGGGAAAGAGAAGGCGTTTGCTGCAGGCCCGTGATTCCACCAGGCTGCATCATCTGGAGCAGATCCGGCGCGACTTCGTGGCCAATGTCTCTCACGAGCTTCGCACGCCGCTCACGGTCATCAACGGCTATACGGAGACATTGCTCGACCGGGGCGATATCAGGGAACTTTCATGGTATCCGGTATTGTCGAAGATTCACCGGCAAACGGAACGTATGGGAAAGATCGTCGAGGATCTGTTGTTGCTATCCAGGCTGGAGATGGAGCAGGGACAACCCGGGCAGGAACCTGTTCCAGTGGCTGCCATTTTGGAAGGCATCCGCGAGGATGCCCTGGTGTTGAGCGGTCAGGCGCACCGTATTACGCTTATGGTCGATCCCGAGCTGGAGATCATGGGCAACGCTCGGGAACTGCGTAGCGCGTTTTCCAACCTGGTATTCAACGCGGTCCGTTATACTGCCGCGGGAGGGGAGATTAGCGTGCGTTGGTACGGAGACGATCGAGGGGGGCATCTCCTGGTGGGCGATACGGGCATCGGCATCGAAGCGCGGCATCTCTCCAGGATAACCGAGCGTTTCTATCGGATCGATACCGGACGATCACGGGAAACCGGTGGAACTGGTCTCGGGCTCACCATCGTCAAGCATGTATTGATGCAACACGGTGCCGAACTATCCATGGAGAGCACGCCGGGGCAAGGTAGCGTTTTTGGTTGTCATTTCCCGTCTGCCCGGGTTTTTCGACACAGCATCCTCGATGAATGATCATTCCGGGCTTTTGCTTTTTTACGTATCGAAAAAACAAAAATCCTGGGGAACCCGGCGCTGAAGACCGAGCCCATCCCGTTTTGGTTCCGGCGCGAAGCGCCAACGAAGATTTCACGGGTAACGGACTGATGGAAAATATCGGGTATGGCTTGAGGGCTCGAGTGTATAATTTCCGAGAATTTTCCCCAAAAGGGAAAATGTTCCATGACTTTTCGTGATGGTTCCAGGGTACGAACACCAGGGTACGAACACATGGGGTAGCCAAGTCGATGAAACCGCACACTGTACATAGATTCGATGAAGAATTGGAAAGTATCCGCGATCGTGTCATGGGCATGGGCGGGTTTACGGAACAACAATTGAGCGACACCCTTACGGCATTGATGACGGGGGATGGCTTCCTGGCCGAGATGGTCATAGAGAAGGATAAAAGGCTCAACCAGATGGAATTGGACATCGACAATGCCTGTATCTGCCTGCTGGCCCAACGTACACCCGTTGCCTTCGATCTCAGGTTGATCATCGGTACGATCAAAACCATCAATGACCTGGAGCGAATCGGCGATCTGGCCAAGGAAATTGCGGAAATCACCCTTATCCTTTCCGGAGACACAAAAAATTTCGACGACTTTCCTTTGATCCGAGAGATGGGGGAACAGGTCAAGAAGATGCTGCAAAAGGGCCTCGATGCCCTCACGAGATCCGATACGCACACGGTTACCGATCTCTACAAGGAAGACCGCCGGGTAAATGATCACCACGACGCCATCTTGCGGCATATGCTGGCTCTCGTGGTGGAAAAGCCCGACCGTGCTCCTCATATCCTGTGTATCTGCCGGATAACACGGGCATTGGAGAGAATCGGAGATCGTTGCCGCAATATCGCCGAATATGTCATCTACATGATCGAAGGAAGGGATGTTCGTCACGCCGGATCTGTCGCCTCCGAAACGGACTCCCGTGCCGCTCTATCGGGACACCACCACCGACCCTGAATTTGTTTATTTCCCGCTCATCTTCGTAAAATGAGTCGAGTTTTACGAAAGTAAGCCTAACTTTGCTTTACCGGTGCCGGGTCATGCTTTGTCGGTTCGAGCACAAGCTTCACCAGGAGATGCGACACCGTTTACCATCACCCGCCCCCAACGGATCACGACAATCTTCCAACCCCGACTTGCGAGAAAGCCACATTGGACAAAAAACTCCTCGATATCATCGTTTGCCCGATCTGCAAGGGACCCTTGGTCTATCGACCGGGCGGGACCGAATTTATCTGTCGCCCCTGTCAGTTGGCTTATCCCGTGCGCGATGATATCCCGATCATGCTGGAAGACGAGGCCCGCCAACTCACCGTGGAAGAGGCCCAAAAGTACAAAAGGTAATCGGCTCCCGATATCCCGATCCGGGAAAAGACGGCACCGTCTCCAAAGGACTGCGTCGTCTCTATCGAGTGGCAGGTACTCTCTTGCCAGCGACGCTCGCCGATCCCATCCTCGACTCACTTGCGAAGCGGCAAACAAGCAAGATAGTCGACCATAGCCAACGATAACGACTCCGCCTGCGGCTCATTCGCATCGAACGCGGCGCATCGAACGCCGTCGACCGGACCACCAGGAGATATCCCCAAAATGCAGTTTACCGTGATCATCCCCGCCCGTTATGCATCCAGCCGATTTCCCGGAAAACCCCTCGTCGAAATTGCCGGGAAACCCATGCTCCAACACGTCCACGGGCTTGCGCTAACGAGTGGCGCCACCGAGGTCATCATCGCTACCGACGACCAACGGATTCAGGAAGTAGCGGTAAATTTCGGCGCCAAGGTATGCATGACATCCAAGGATCATAGCTCCGGCACCGAACGAATCACCGAGGTCATCGAAACCCTGGGGAAACCGGATGACGAAATTATCGTCAACGTTCAGGGCGATGAACCTCTATTGCCCCCCGGACTGGTGTGGCAGGTGGCCGAAAACCTGTCCGGGCATCCCGGTGCCGATATCGCAACCCTGTGCGAGCGAATCACCGATGCTGACGCCCTGTTCGACCCCGGGGTGGTCAAGGTAGTCATGGGCAAGGGCGACTACGCCCTCTACTTCAGTCGTCTCCCGATCCCCTTCGATCGCGATCACTTCGCCAACCAGCCCAATTTCCTCATGCCCCCCGACACCACCTATTACCGGCACATCGGTATCTATGCCTATCGCGCCTCTTTTCTCCGCCATTACGTAACGTGTTCCCCCGCAGCCTCGGAAAAGGCCGAATCCCTGGAGCAGCTTCGCGTATTACATGACGGGGGAAAGATCCATGTATCGGAAGCACGGGAATCACCTGGTTTCGGCATCGACACCCCCGCCGACCTGAAGCGTGTCCAGGAAATCTTCGAAGGAAAGGAGGGGAACTAGCGAAGCTTCGCCAAGGGATAGACAGTGAAACGCTCAACGTGACTCTGCTTCGAAAAACAGATTCCGAAAATAATGCCGTTCCCGCGCGCGGTAGATGGAAAAATCGGAATCCACGCTCGCCACATCCATGACCCTCATGCGCTCGCACAAGGCCACCAGGGAGGCATCGGCAAAATCGGCGGGCAGATCGCGATACTTGTTCAATAAGGCGCGGATGCGCGGCAGGTCACCCGGGGTCTCTCTATCGATGGTGAGCGCCTGTTCCGCCCAATACAGAAAATCCCGTTGCGCCTGGTGGGAAAAATCCAGCATATACACCACTTCCGTCATTACCGGCAGATTCGTCACCAGGTGGCCGCGTAGATCGCGCACGAAGGCCACCGCGCGTTCGTGGAATCGGTCGGACCCATCGAACAGTGCGATCAACGGGCCGCTGTCAACCACGATATTTGGCATGAATACGTGCTCGTACCCCTTCCTTGCGACGTTGGCTGCGATCCGTTTCGCCACTTCTATGGCGGCCGAACAGGGATTCCCCCAGCTCATAGGGTGTCGCCTGCTTTGCCGAGCGGGTCAGCTTCTCCTGAATGGCGTCGCGCACGAACTTCGACACCGAGGTGTTTTCTCGTGTCAGGTATTGCCGAAAGGTGGTTTCGGTCTCTGGATCGAGTCGAATGGAGATAGACATGATCAGTAAGATTGTATTACAAAAATGTATTGCATGCAGTGTGCATCATAATCTCTCCGGACGCAATACTACTTACGCATACTTGGCGAAGCCTGTGCTCGAACCGGCACGGCATGAGTTGGCATCGGTAAAGCAAAATCGGTGTTTCGCGGAACTCGACACATTTGCCAAGCTGAGCGGGAAGTAAACAATCGACTTGGGCCAAACTGCAACGCCCGCCGAAGTCCGATGGGCAGGGTATCATTGCTTTTTCCTTTCTGGAGAGGTTTCGGGACAGGTACGGTTCCTCGACAAGTCAACCTGGAAGACGAAAGACGGAGATCGGCTATTTCGAGACCGACAGTGAAGTTCGCTATCACGATAAGATCCACGGCAACCTCTTTACCCAGGTCGATAGGACCCTGGATCTGCTCCTGACCAAGTATCTGAAGGCCCTGATCTCCTACGAGGGAATACAAAGGATCGAAACCTATCCGGTACCGAGGGAGGCCCTGCGGGAAGCCCTGGTGAATGCCGTGGCCCACAAGGATTACGGCAGCGGCATACACACCCGGATCAGGGTCTATGACGACAAGATCCTGTTCTGGAACCACGGCTGGCTCTCCGAGGGTTGGACGGAGGAAAGGCTCATTTCGCGACACCAATCGCGGCCGTACAACCCCGCCGTGGCCAATGTGTTCACGTATCGGAAAAATAAAAATTCCGAGAAACCGGTGCCCGTATCGAGGCCCATCCCGTTTGAGTCCTGGCGCGAAGCGCTAAACCGTCATCCGCCATCAACGGAGGAACAACCGGGATCATTCCCGGATCGAGAACAGACCGGATTGGAGAAAAACCCATGGCAGACCAGGTCTTCATCAGTTACAGCCGCAAGGACAAAACATTCCTCGACGAGCTGCGGACCCATCTCAAGCCGTATCTTCGTTCCGGATCGGTGTCGGCATGGTCCGACGAAGACATCGCCCCGGGGGCGCGCTGGCGCCACCAGATCGAAAAGGCGCGCGCCAGGGCGCGGGTCGCCGTGCTTCTGGCGAGTCCGGATTTCCTGGCCTCGGATTTCATCCATGAAAACGAACTCGGGCCATTCCTTCAGGGGGCCGAGGCGGGCGGCGTCACCATCCTTTGGGTGCGGGTTCGTGCCTGTGCCTACACCGAGACATCCCTCCAGGACTATCAGGCCGTGGTCTCCCCGCCGGAAAGGCCTCTCGCCCGGATGGAGGGCGCCGAACGCGACGACGCCTGGCTCGCGGTCTGCGAGGAGATCAAGAAGGCAGTGGCCAAGGCCGAGGCAGCCGCCGAGGCAACAGAAAAAAACATCCAAACAGACCCTCGAGTAGAACCATCGGCCCCCGTCGGCACCGTGCCAAGTTCATCCCAATCCGCGCCAAAGTCGATCGCCCCGTCCCGCCTGCTGGAACTCGGGGTCACCGAGCGCTTCCACGAACTGGTGGGCCGCGAGCAAGAGCAGCAGCTCTTGCGTCATGCCTGGAACGACGACACCACCCGCATCCTGGTATTGGTGGCCGAGGGGGGTATCGGCAAGACCTCCCTGGTGGCCGACTGGCTGGTCGAGCATTTCGTGACCACCGGCTGGGCGGATGTCGATGCCTTCTTCGACTGGTCGTTCTACAGCCAGGGCACCCGCGACCAGAGCAGCGCCACGAGTGGCCAGTTCCTGGATGCGGCCCTGCGCCACTTCGGAGACACGGCGCTCGCCGACAGCGCGGCCTCCGGCGATCAAAAGGCCGAGGGGCTCGCCCGGCGCGTCGCCGCCCGGCGCGCGCTCCTCATCCTGGATGGCCTGGAACCCCTGCAACACCCCTCGCGTCAGCGGGAACTGGCCGGGCGCCTCAAGGATACCGGCATGAGGCGTTTTCTCAGGGTGCTCGCCCAGACGCCCGAGCATGGTGGCGGCCTCTGCGTCGTCACCACCCGGGTGCCCGTGGTGGATCTGCGGCGTTTCGAGTCCCAAGAAAGGAAACAGGGCACGGTTCGGCGACACCGGCTCGACCAGCTCTCCCCGGAGGCCACGGCGCGGTTGCTGCATGGGGCCGGGGCGTGCCGCGCCGGGGCGGTCTCTATCGAGGCCCATGATGGGGAATTATTGCAGGCCGCCGAGGAGATCCAGGGGCACGCCCTCACGGCGCAGTTATTGGGTGGCTATGTCAAATACGCCCATGGCGGCGACATCCGCCGTCGGGACCGTGTGGATTGGCCGGCCCTGGATGCCGAACAGGAGGGCCATGCCGGGTCGGTGATGCGCGCCTACGAACATTGGTTTCGGCAAAATGGCATAACCGGCGAGGGGCAGTTGGCGGTGCTGCGCCTCCTCGGTCTCTTCGACCGGCCCGCCGATAGCGGGTGCCTGGCGGCGCTGCGCCGTGCGCCCGCTATTTCCGGGCTCACGGAACCTCTGGTCGCGCTCTCGGAGGGCGACTGGAACGCCCTGATCAATCGCTTCGCTACGGAGCACCGCCTGATTTCCGTGGTCGGGAGCGACGAGGAGGCCCGGCTGGATTGCCACCCCCTGATCCGGGCCTGGTTCGCCCATGAGCTGCGCCATAAGGAGAGCGCGGCCTGGCGCGAGGGTCACCGGCGGCTCTTCGAACACCTTATTACGACCACGGAACCCCTTCCCGACACCCTGGAGGGCCTGCAACCCCTATACCAGGCCGTGGCCCATGGCTGCCATGCCGGGTTGCCACAGCGGGCGCTGGAGGAGATCTATATCGGGCGCATCCTGCGTGGTACGGATGAAAGCGATGGGTACTACAGCATCAGAAAGCTTGGCGCCATGGCCGAGGACCTAGGGGCCGCGGCCTGTTTCTTCGCCGAGCCATGGCGGCAACCATTGCCGGATCTCCCTCGGCCTGCTCAGGCTTGGCTGTTCAGCCAAGCGGCTCATCTTTTGCGCAACCTGGGTCGGATCGCCGAGGCGCTGGAACCCATGCGGGCGGGGTCGGAGATAGCCGAAAAGCGACAGGACTGGCGCAATGTTGCCATAGGTGCCATCGCCCTGGGCGACCTGGAGTTACTGCTGGGCGATATGGCATCGGCCGTGAAGACAGCGGCGCGCGCCGTGAAACTTGCCGAACGCAGCGAAGATTTATTCACACGAATTGGCTCACGCGCGACCCATGCCCATGCCCGACACCAAGCGGGTAGGTACACCAAGGCAAAAAGGGGATTTGCCGAGGCCGAGGGCCTGCAGGCCGAATTCCAACCGAAATTCCCCCGGCTCTACTCGGGTCGCGGTTTCTGGTACTGCGACCTGTTGCTTGGCGAGGCGGAGCGGGCGGCGTGGCGGGCCGTATTGTTACATGGGCGCATGGCAACCAGGGCTGGTGTCCATTTACTCTCTCCGCCGGGGCAGGATTGGGAGGCTTATATCCTGGGCTGCAACCGGGTGATCGAGCGCGCCACCGAAACCCTTGGATGGGCAAGAGCCGACGGGGAAAAATTGAGCATCGCCCTGGACCAGATCACCCTGGGCCGGGCGGGGCTGTACCGGGCGCTGCTCTCGAGGTATCGGAAAAATAAAGGCACCGAGGGCACTGCGTGCGCCAAGCCCCAGCCCGCTTCGGCCTGGGCGCGAGGCGCTAATGTGTCCGAGTGCCGAGACACCGCGGCGGGCCGGTTCGACGCGACTGCCGCGGGGCACCCCTCCGAAGCGGGACCGCAAGCTTTCCCGTCGCTACCCGAGAAAACGGCCGCCACCATCGAGGAGCACCTCGACGATGCCGTGAACGGTCTCCGTGAGGCGAATGAAATATCGCTTCTCCCCCATGGCCTGGTGACCCGGGCGTGGCTGCGTCTTCTCCTGGGCGATCGGGCCAGGGGCATCGCCGATCTCGACGAGGCCTGGGGTATCGCGGAGCGCGGCCCCATGCCGCTTTTGATGGTGGATATCCTGCTCGGTCGCGCCCGGCTCTTCCCCGAGGCGGACCGCGAGGGATTGGCCCACTGGGGGACGCCGCGGGACGAGATCCGGGAGGCGCGGCGCCTGATCGAAAAACACGGCTATCACCGCCGGGACCGGGAACTGGCGGATGTCGAGGCGGTGCTGTAGCGAGGCTTCGCGGGAAATGAACAAGGCAGGATGTTTCCTTGTACTGCCCGGATCCGGTTATCGAAAACCTATTCGGTAAAGTACAATGCCCCACGGCAGTTGGAAAAATGGATCGACTTTTGGGCTAGCGAGGCCGAGCGGGCAATGATTTGCTCGTTTCCCGCTCGGTTTCACGATTGGATCGGGTCTTACAAGGCGCCAATTTCGCTTTACCGATACCGGGTCATGCGTTGTCGGCTCGAGCACAAGCCTCGCCAGGTAAATCAAGATGGCCTTTCACCCGTCTGGAATTCGATATGATCGAGCGTTTTGGCTACGGCGTTATTCGTTGGCGTTACTGGATTCTCCTGGCGACCCTGGTATCGACGGCGCTGGCTGTCGTTGCTTCCCTGTCGTTGAAGTTCGAGGCCGATTACCGGGTGTTTTTCAATGAAGACAACCCGCAGCTCCTTGCCTTCGAGGCGCTTCAGGATACCTATGCCAAGGATGACAACGTGGTATTCGTCCTGGCGCCACGAGACGGGCGGGTGTTCACCCGCGAAACACTGCAGGCAGTGGCCTGGCTCACGGAGGAGGCCTGGCAGATCCCCTACTCGAATCGCGTCGATTCCATTACCAACTTCCAGCATACCTATGCCGAGGGCGACGACATCATCGTGGAGGATCTGATCTCCGATGCCAAGGACCTTACCGAGGCCGACATAGCGCGCATCCGGGATATCGTTCTTCGGGAACCCCAATTGGTGAATAATCTCATCTCGCCCACGGCACATGTCACCGGCATCAATGTCACCGTGCAACTCCCGGACCAGGCGTCCGACGAAAAAACCCCGGAGATCGTTGCTTTTGCCCGGGATCTGAGACGCACCTTGCGCGCCGATCATCCCGATATCGAGGTATACATCACGGGTCTCGTGCCCACCAACAATGCCTTTCTGGAGGTTTCCCAACGGGATATGATGGTCCTCGTTCCCGCAATGTTCGGAGTTATCCTCCTCCTCCTGTGGTTATTGCTGCACTTCCTTTCCGGGGTTATCGCCACGATCCTGGTCATCGTGTCTTCCACCATGATTGCCATGGGATTGACCGGGATCATCGGCATATCCCTGACGGCAGTCTCGAATATCGCGCCGGTGGTGATTCTGACCCTGGCCATCGCCAATAGTGTTCATATCCTGACGGGCTTTCGGCGGTCCTTGCACGAAAAAGACAAATATGCGGCGATTGCGGAGAGTCTGCGCATCAATCTGACGCCTGTCTTTCTGGTCAGCCTGACCACGACAATCGGTTTTCTGACCCTGAATTTCGGCGAGATCCCCCCGCTTCGCGATCTGGGCAATATCGTGGCGATGGGTGTCACGGTGGCCTTTATCCTATCGGTCATGTTTCTACCCGCGCTGATGGCGATATTCCCTGCTCCACCTCCCCTGTTGGCTACCGCAAGCGGGGTTCGGGCAATGAGGGGTCTGGGGGAGTTCGTCGTGCGAAGGCGCACATTGCTTATGTGGTGCACCATGGGCGTGACTTTGACGTTGATTGCCTTTTTGCCCCGCAACGAGCTGGATGACGAGTATCTCAAATACTACGATGAGAGTATGGACATCCGCATTGCCAGCGACTTCACCATCGAGAATCTCACCGGTTTGCAGCGGATTAACTATTCCCTGAATGCGGGGGAGGAGTGGGGTATCTGCAGGCCCGAGTTTCTGCATAAGGTGGCCAGGTTCGCCGCCTGGTATCGGGAGCAGCCCGAGGTGGTACACGTGGACAGTATCGTCGACACCCTGAAACAGCTCAACCAAAACATGCACGGCGATGATCCGGCCTATTATCACCTTCCCGAGCGGCGCGATCTGAGTGCCCAATACCTATTGTTCTATGAAATGTCGCTACCCTATGGCCTGGATCTCAACAATCAAATCGATATGCATAAGTCGGCGACGCGCCTCATCGCCACTGTCCAGGGGCTGTCGGATAATGAATTGCTGGCACTGGAGGGGCGCGCGCAGCGATGGCTCCGGGAGAATGCCCCTGCCCTGCAAACGCACGGGGTAGGCGCTTCGATGATATTCGCCAATGTCAGCTACCGTAACCTGCGGAGTCTGTTGCTCGGCGCCGTGATCGCCCTGCTGGTGATCTCCCTCATCCTCGTCGTTGCATCGCGTTCCGTGAAATTCGGGCTCATCAGTATGATTCCGAATCTGGTGCCCATGACCATGGCCTTTGGCCTATGGGGCATGTTGGTGACCAAGGTGAATCTGGGACTGTCGGGGGTGGCGATCATTACCATGGGCATCGTCGTCGATGACACGATTCACTTCCTGAATAAGTACTTGCATGCCCGCCGAAAACAAAATCTCGAATCACCGGATGCGGTGCGCTATGCCTTCGATAGGGCTGGAGTGGCACTGTGGACCACGTCCCTGACGCTGGTAGCCGGATTCCTGGTTCTGACGTTGTCTTCCTTTTCCTTGAATTCCTCCATGGGCATCATGACGGCCATGATCATCGTTCTGGCCTTGTTTACCGACTTTCTGCTATTGCCGCCCCTGCTGATGAAATGGGATGGCTCCAGGGTGCTGAAACCCTGACCAGTCCTGGTCGGTACTCGGAGTTTTCGTGCCATGGCCGCTTTTCACGCGGGCTATCCTGCCTGGAAAAGGCAGCGTCGATGTGAAGACGAAAGCTGGCGAAGCTATCGCTAGATGAGTGTTTATTTCCTGCTCAGCTTTCGTGAATGCGTCAAGTTTTACAAAACACCCATTTCGCTTTGACTGATGCCGAATCATGCTTTGTCGGTTCGAGGCGAAGCTGCGCTAGCATATTTTCGAACAACAGTCGAATTCATCCATTCGGCATGATGCTTTCCAAGATGGACTTGGTTCTCTTTTCGACAATCTCCAAGGAACAATGACCAGTCAACGTAACGCCTGTCAACCTAATGCTCGCCCCAACCATGTTTGGATCATCGATGACGATCGGTCCATTCGCTGGGTTCTGGAACGGGCGCTGACTCAAGCGGGCATTCAGACAACGTGCTTCGACACGGCGCAAGGGGTCATGGAGATGCTTGCCGATAATATTCCCAACGCCATCATGGCCGATATTCGCATGCCTGGTTTGGACGGCTTACAACTATTGACCAAGATTGTCGCCGCATATCCGAAAATCCCCGTAATCATCATGACGGCATACTCCGACCTCGAAAGTACGGTGGCTGCCTATCGGGAGGGAGCATTCGAGTATTTGCCGAAGCCATTCGATGTGGATGAGGCCGTAGAACTGATAGAGCGAGCCGTGGACTACGGTCATGCCGAGGCGGAAGCGATTGCCTCCCCCTCCGTGTCGACAAAGGGACCGGAGATTATCGGGTCCGCCCTCGGTATGCAGGAGGTATTCCGGGCCATCGGACGCCTTTCGCGTTCCAATGTCACGGTTCTGATCACGGGAGAATCCGGAACCGGCAAGGAACTTATCGCCCGCGCCCTGCACCGACACGGCCCGCGGGTCGGCAAGCCATTTATCGCGTTGAATATGGCAGCCATTCCTCATGAGTTGTTGGAGTCCGAGTTGTTCGGGCATGAACGCGGGGCGTTTACCGGGGCCCAGAGCCGGCGGCTGGGGCGGTTCGAGCAGGCAGATGGCGGGACACTGTTTCTCGACGAGATTGGCGACATGCCCGCTCAATTACAAACCCGTTTACTGCGAATATTGGCCGAAGGAGAGTTTTTTCGGGTAGGCGGACATGCCCCCATCCGTATGGATGTCAGAATCATTGCTGCCACGCATCAGAATTTGGAACAAAGGGTTCTGACAGGTTCTTTCCGCGACGATCTCTTTCATCGCATCAATGTGGTCCGCATACACACGCCGGCGCTCCGCGACCGTTGTGAAGATGTACCGGTGTTGGCTCGGCATTTTCTCGATCTTGCGGCCAAGGAACTCGATGTAAAGCCAAAAAACCTATGTCCGGATGTAGAGGCATTCCTTATGCGCCTCGACTGGCCGGGAAACGTTCGTCAGCTGGAAAATATATGTCGCTGGCTAACCGTCATGGCCTCCGGTACGAAGGTTCGTTTGAAGGATCTACCGCCGGAGCTGCTAAAAACCAATGATGAACCGGTAGCGGTGGGGGAGAGCTGGGAAACGCTATTACAGCAGTGGGCGCAACAACGGCTCATGCTCGGGGACACCATGCTTTTGGACGTCGCCGTTCCACAATTGGAGCGCACGTTGATCAGGACTACGCTGAACTATACCGGGGGACGTCGTCACAATGCCGCCAAGCTCCTTGGCTGGGGACGTAATACCCTGACTCGCAAGATGAAGGAGCATGGGATTACGCTGGTGTAACGGGCTGGGGGGGTACCTTGGCAACCACTCAGTCACCAAGCGAGCAGATACCCGATGATCGCCCGTATCGAGTGTGGAACGACATATTCCCCCTGGAAAGGAAAGATTTGGGGAATACAATGGACCCCGACGTGATAGGGCCAGGGAGGACAGGGACGTATAAGGATCAAGAGGCCAACCTAACGATCATGCAGGCGGGCCGACACCCCGGGGATAATGAAAGAGCGCCTGCTGTTTCATAGGTAAAAAGCTAGATTAGGCGATAAAATTCCTTTTTGCCGACCCCAGCCTGACCAGCCATCCATGTAACAAGATCCTGGCTGAAGGGAGACTTGGGACAATCGACGGTAACTTGCCAGAATTTTCCATCCTCTTCTTTTACCCACTGTTCGTGGGAAGTCCCTTTCCTTGGTCTTTGGCTGAAGCCGAGTTTCTTGAGTGCACGTTTAACCTCTTTACATGTAAGAGGTTTATGACGATGCATTAGCGCACCATGGCATAGCTGATTTCTGGTAGAGGACGATTGGTATCGATTCGCCGATTAGCGTCATTCCGCAGCTTATCTATGTACCATAGCGCTTTGTAAAGGTAGTATTTCCACCAATACCGTACAGGCGCTCGGCGAGACAGCAATTGCTCAGCGTACTTTTGGTTCTCACCGTGTTCGGCATCATCGATATATTCCTTGACCATCGATTTCAGCTTTTCGCGCGATTCCTCGAACGACTCACCTTGTGCCGCAAGCATGAAATCCAGGCAAAAAGCCTGCCAAATCCCATGCTTTTTTTCTATATAGCAGTGTAAATGTTTCCCAGGAGACATGATTCAATCCCCTTTAGATTTTGTTTCACGTCATTTCACATTGTTTCACGTCATTCCACATTGTTTCACATTGTTTCACATTGTTTCAATGTGTTTCAATGTGTTTCATTTTGTCAAGGTTATAATCGGCAACTGTTATAACCTGCAACTCGATGATTTAAAAAGACTTTTAACTGCCGCGTTCCCGGCAAGTCGCTGACTACGTTTCTGGCGCAGTTCAGATGATTTACGTATCGGAAAAATAAAAATTCCGAGAAACCGGTGTCTGTATCAAGGCCCATCCCGTTTGAGTCCTGGCGCGAAGCGCTAACTAATAAAAGACATATCCGAACGCGTAGCGTTCGGATTTATGTCCTGTTCATCTTTTGCATCCGCTATTTTGTTGTTTCCGAGTTCTTTTGCCGCTTCGTCAGTCGCCAGTACATTACGCTGGCAGCATTGCCCATTACGTGCTGGCCTTGGTTGTTCGGGGCATGACTGTGATCGTATTTTCCTTTCAACCTACTGGCCAAAAATTACGGTGCAGTTGAATCTCCTGACTGTATCGTAAAAGAAAAACCGTAAGTAACGGTTGCAGATATCCGCTGTACCCTTTCAAGGTATCGGAAAAACTCCCCGAGAGAACTGCGTGCGCCAAGACTCATCCCGTTCGGTCTTGGCGCGAAGTGCTGGCATGTTCTACTCGATCGAATAGCAACCAACCAACGACCAGATTCTCAGGATTTCGGATCGACACCCTGCCTGTATTTCGATCCTTTCAAGGGAAGGGGAAGACCGCTCACCACCAATATGACCGAATCCGCCTGCGCGGCGACTTCCTGATTGCAGCGGCCCGCCAAATCCCGAAAGCGACGGCTTGTCTTGTCGGCGGGCACGATCCCTTGCCCCACTTCGTTGGTGACCAAAAACACCGGTGCGGAGATGGCGCGGGCAGCGACGCACATTTTCCGTGCCAACGAAGCCATTTCTTCTTCTTCCAGGGTAACGCCATCTTTTGTGGCTGCGTACAGTCGGTTATTTACCCAAAGCGTCAGACAGTCGCATAACACCACATCGTATCCTTGTCGATCAGGTCGTTTACCGGATTGTTCCTGGGGTGGATCATCGATTTGGCGCAGGCACCCCGCGAGGTCGTATGGCTCTTCTCTGGTTTGCCAACCCCGTTCATGGCGCTCGGCCCGGTGGTGAGCGACCCGTTGGCGCATTTCATCGTCGAGGACGGGTGCGGTTGCAATGAATAGTCGTTTTTCTCCGACATCTTCGGATAGACGTTGCGCGTACCGACTTTTGCCGCTACGACATCCTCCAGTGATTAGGGTGATTTCGGACATGTTGGCATTATTGAAGGGTGGTTTTGGAGATTTCGACCTCGAGAATTTTCAAGGGGCGGCTCAGTTTGTTTATTTGCCGCTCGGCTTCACAAATGTGTCCAGTTTTACGAAACACCGGCTTTGTTTTACCGATACCGGGTCATGCCTTATCGGTTCGAGCACAAGCTTTGCCAGGGATCCATCAATAATGGAAGTCATTTAGTCCCGCGAGGACCGCGCTGCCCTGGTACAACTGGATACGGGTGATGGAACCGGGATCGACCTGAAACATCAAGTGCGATTGTGGGGGTAATCCCAGGAAGTGACAAATCAGGAATCGGATGACACCACCGTGGGTAACGACGATCAGGGTTTCTTCCCGACGGTTATGTATCCGATGCCCGGCGCGCTCCACCCGTTCCCGGAAGGCTTGGATACTTTCTCCCCCCGGGAAACAGAAGCCGATTTCACCCTTGGCCCATTCGTTCACCAATTCGGGGTCCACGGCGGCGATTTCGTGGAAACGCATGCCTTCCCATCTTCCGAAGTCGATCTCCCACAGATCGGCGTCCTGCCGGATGGGCGATCCGGTCCATTCCGTAGCCAGCCGGGCGGTCTCCAGGGCGCGCCGGGCCGGGCTGGATAATACGGAGGAGATGGGGGAGTCCACCTCGTGGATTGCCGGTTGGGCCTCGATCAATCGCCTCAGACGCCTGGCCAGTCCGTGGGCATGGGCGATGCCTGCTTTCGTCAGGGGCGGGTCGGTTTTTCCTATGTACTGCCCCGCCACCCGGCTTGCTTCGCAGTGCCTGATAAGGAGGAGTTGTTTCAGTTAGGTTCTCCCGGATGTCGACATGAGGATGTGGGGGGCGGTGGATTGGGTTGCATTGTGTCCCGTTGTACTGATCGAAGGCAATGCATCTCGATGAATATCGACTGTGCTGCTGCCGGTCGATTTTTGGGCGCGTACTCTTTTGTGCACTCTTTTGGTGCGCTTTTTCGAGACGGAATCTTTCGGGATTCTCGCAGTCTCGATCGGCCATGGTTCTTATGCCGCAACCCGGCCTGATCAGAACCAAAGGTCTTCATTTCGATGAGGCTGTCGTTGTTTGGTTTGCTTATTTCCCGCTCATCTTCGCAAATGAGCCGGTTTTATGAAATGCCAGTGTTGCTCTACAACCGAATCACACTTCATCGGTTCGAGGCGAAGCTTTGCCAGCGATTCCATTGCCATCTCGACCGAAGCCGAGAGAGCTCGTTTTTCAGCACACCAGGATTTTCGCACGGCGGAAAACAACAAAAGAATAAATTATTTTTATCCTTATTTATCGAAGCTTTTCCCGATGACGGACTGAATCACTGTGGCAAAAAATATAGAAAATAACGTATCGGAAGGCGATATCGAGAAGAATATCTTTTTGTCGAATGGTGACGGAAGGCAGTCTTTGGCATACTTAATGCATAAGCTATGTTTATGCATGGGCTATACGGCCATGTAAAAGTGCTAAACTATATGTTTGATGCATCGACTATTTTCATTGATGAATAATGAGGAACTTGCAATGTCGAAAACCATATCTCTGGAATCCATTCAATCATTACGAATGCAGCTCGATATCCATCCCGTTTACGCCGCGGTTCGGAATTTCACCGATCTGCGCATCTTCATGTCGCACCATATTTTCCCGGTTTGGGACTTTATGTCATTGCTGAAATTCCTCCAGGGAGAACTCGCCCCCGCCGGCGCACCATGGTCTCCCTCGGGCAGCCCCACCGTTCGGCGGTTCATCAACGATATCGTTCTCGAGGAAGAATCCGATAAGGCGCTTCCCGGTCCCAACGGCGAAGAGTCCTATGCCAGCCATTTCGAGCTCTATGGCGATGCCCTGGAGGAGATTGGCGGTTCGGCGAAGGCCGCACGGGAGTTTTCCCTGCTGGCTGCGGAGAAGGGTTTTGCCGATACGCTGGCCTCGATGGCCGATCGAGTTCCGGCCCCTTGTTCGGCATTCATGCAGGAAACCTTTTCCTTTATCGATAGCGGCAAGCCCCATGTGGTTGCCGCGGCATTCGCGTTGGGCAGGGAACATATCATTCCTTCCATGTTCCGCGCCCTGGTCGCTAAAATGAATATCGGTAAGGAACAGGCACCTGTATTCCATTATTATCTGGAGCGGCATATTCACCTGGACGAGGATCATCACGGCCCCCTGTCCATGCTGATGTTGAACGAGGTGTGTGGCGGTGATGAGGTCCGCATAGCCGAGGCCGAGGAGGCCGCCAAGAGCGCCATTCGCGCTCGGATCGCCTTTTGGGACGGTGTATTCAAGGCACTGCGACAATAGGCGCTTTTCTGGAAAAGCTTCGACAAAATAATTAAAAAATTTGTGCTTGGTTCCCAAGCCCTAGCTTGGGAACTTTTTTCCGGAAGCTGCGGCTTCCCAAGATCTACGTCCTCAAGCTGGCTTGGGAATGAGCGAAAATTTTTGGTTTCGACCACGCCGGGTTGGGAGTAAATCCGTCGATATGTCTTGGCGATGCCTTGTGCCGATCCGATAGGGTATGATTTCCGGGATCGGATTCGGGGTCGATTTCAAGGAAGAAAATAATGATGAATCGAATGCCATTCCGATCCCGATGCGGAGAATTCTCGTTGGGGTCGGGTTCGTTTGTGCGCCACGGTGTGTTGCCATGCCATCAGGGACGGCAGTGGAGAAGATTCTCTCGTTCTCACGAGAGCC
This sequence comes from uncultured Thiotrichales bacterium, assembly GCA_964610175.1. Taxonomy (GTDB): domain Bacteria; phylum Pseudomonadota; class Gammaproteobacteria; order HK1; family HK1; genus CAZSVE01. The sequence continues at coordinate 27,357 of CAZSVE010000005.1, read as the reverse complement.
CAGGAAGATATTTACGATTGAAATGAAGTTCGCTGTCTGTACTGCCCTGTCCAGGTTTCGAAAATTGCATGTCGTCGACATGGGGATGATTTCGGCGGATTCCGGGATTTCCGGTGCCCCGATTTTCGGTACATCCGAACTTCGGCGTGGACATCGGGGAAGTGCCATCCTCCTGGGCATCATCATGTTGGCGGGGCTCGTCGGGTGGGGGGATGGTCAGTGCCTGGAGGGCCAGACCACGCCAGAGGCCAGCGATTCGTTCCAGCCCAAGGCAGAGACATTGTCCATTCCGCTCGAAGCCCTGAACGAAGATTACATAAGAGCAAGGCTTGTAAGAGAACTCGATAGCGAACCGACACCAGGGATTACCCATCCGTCACCTCCACGACCTGAACCGGAAGTGTCGTTCACGGTCCCGCTGGTTCTCCTCGGAGAACTGGACAACGAACGCTTGTCGAAAGCCACGGAGCCATCGCAGATACCATTCAAGGGGACATCGCAAACGCACACGGAACCCCCGCGGGGGATATTGCAAGCCCACTCGGAGACGCCGCGCGAGGACCACTTCGAAGAAAAACCACCCCGGGCGTCGCGGCAATCCCTTGGTGCGCCAATCGCCCAGGATCGTCCGAATACCGTCTGGATCATCCTGCCTTTGCTCCTGTCCATCGTGGTTCTGGTGTGGTTCGCTCGGCATTGGCGGTTACGTTGGATTGCCCGTCATGGCGAATCCCCGTATTCCGATGATTCCTTCGGAAATCTGCATTTTTCCGATCCATTGAAGAATATCTCCACCGATTCAGGGGTGCGTACTGTCCCCCATCGGCATTGCGACGCGCGGCATTGCAGCGCGCCGACCATGCTCGGTGAACGTGCGCACCGAACCGAACCCCCGCATGAGTCGGGATTGACCGCGCATGGCCAGGGGCATATCGCCGGGGAACAAGTCACCCATCGAGGGCCTTCCGAAACTGCTCGGAGCTATCCCGATCTCCTGCCCTCCGCCGAAGACAATCCACCGGACATGCAACGAGCCGAAAAGATGGTGGATGAGTCCGTTGGGACGATAAATCGCGATGCCGAGATATCGGAAGCCCACCCTGTCGGTGCCCATGCCTTACGTTCGACCCGGATCATGGTACCCCATCGACCAATAGAGGAGATTGCCCCTGCCCCTGCCCCTGCCCCTGCCCACGAGAGGGCTGCCGTTTTGCCCTCGAACGATGTTGTCTTGGTGCGCCTGGTTGCGGGTTTCCCCTTTCCGGACCCCGGTGTTCATTACCGTCATGCGCCCAAAATGGTGCTCTTGGCCGGACGAGAGGGCGGCCAGGAAGGATCGATACCGGGGGTGGGGGATCTCGATATAGTGGGAGTGGGGGATCTTTCGGGAGTGGAAGACCCTCATAAGGGAAACGAACACGAAATCCCCGCGCCCTTCACCCGTTTCCGGGATGCCCTCGAAGGTGGCGGGTCGGGGCCCGAGATGGTGGTGATCCCCGCCGGGGAGTTCATGATGGGATCACCGGAGAGTGAACCGGGGCGCTATTTCGACGAGGGTCCACGACACCGGGTGCAATTCGGAAAACCCTTCGCTTTGGGGGTCACTGCGGCAACCTTCGAAAACTATGATCGCTTCGCCCTCGCCACCGGGCGAAAATTACCCGATGATTGGAATTGGGGGCGCGGCAAGCGGCCGGTGATCCATGTCGGTTGGCGAGATGCAACAGCCTATGCCGAGTGGCTGAGCCAAGAGACCAGCGAGAAATATCGTCTCCCCACGGAGGCGGAATGGGAATACGCGGCACGGGCAGGGAGTTCCGGGTCATTTTCCACCGGAGAACACCTCGATACCTCCCTGGCCAATTATGATGGCAGCCATGATTGCATTGGCGGAACCGGAAATGGGCTTTCTCGGCGGGAAACCCTTCCGGTAAGGGCGTTTCCCGCCAATTCCTGGGGACTCCATGAAATGCACGGCAATGTATGGGAGTGGACGATGGATTGCTGGCATGGCAGTTATCGAGGCAGCCTCACCCACGGCGGTGCCTGGGGCGAGGGGGACGATGGAAATTGCTCACTGCGCGTGATTCGCGGCGGTTCCTGGAACGGCAGATCGAGGAACCTCCGGTCGGCGTCCCGAGATAAAAGCAGCATGGATGAGGCGAATTTCTTCATCGGATTTCGTCTTGCCAGGGAACTTTTTTGAAGAGCCGGAATTTTTATCCGTCCGGGATAACCCTTTGCCAGGGCTGGGATGACAGGAGGGGAGATTGACTTGGTGACCTTATGGAGGAAGGGTAGTGAAAATCGATTTTTCACCGACTCGCGAAGCTTTGCTGGGTGTTGCCATTCATAGCGGCGTTTTCCAGTGATCCACCGAGTTTCCCGCGCCTTCTATCCTGTCCAAAGCAAATATCGGTTCTGGTCTGTCGAGCAACCGATGTCGGGCAACCGAACCCTGGTTCCGGAAGGCCATCATTGTAGTAAATTCTGAAATGACACCGGAAGAGAACTCTGGTAGCCTTGAGAATCGTTGCCTACGGGTTTGCCAGTGGCGCTATCGGGGTTGGGGCTCGAAGCCCTGGGGAATAATGCCGTTGCCATGCTTTGTTTATTTCCCGCTCATCTTCGCAAATAAGTCGAGTTTTACAAAACGCTGGTTTTGCTCTGCTACGGCCAAATCACGCTTCATCGGTTCAAGGCGAGGCTTCGCTAGACGTATAATACCGAAGATCGTGATCTCACGTCTTTCCATAGATGTCTTGTCGGCCTTGCAAATCGCAAGCAAGGCCAGGATACCGGGATTGGAATACTAATGGTGCAATCTGTCGATCCGACGAATGAGGTTCCGTTGGTCTCTATTCGCGGGCTGCATTTCTCGCGGGGTGGTCGGAAAATCTTCGAAGGGATCGATGTTACCATTCCGCGGGGAAAAGTGACTGCAATCATGGGGCCGAGTGGAACCGGAAAGACCACCCTTCTTCACCTCATCTCGGGACAACTGCGCCCGGATAAGGGGAGCGTCGTCGTCGATGGCATCGACGTGCACCGATTGTCCCGCAAGAAGCTTTTCGAGCTGCGGATGCGCATGGGTATGTTGTTTCAGAGTGGGGCATTATTTACGGATATAAACGTATTCGATAATGTGGCATTCCCGTTGCGCGAACACACGCGTCTCCCCAGCGCGATGATTCGAAGCCTGGTTCTGATGAAGCTGGAGTCGGTGGGTCTTCGAGGCGCATGGGATAAAATGCCGAAGGAGCTGTCCGGCGGCATGGCGCGTCGCGTGGCACTGGCGCGGGCGATGGTGCTGGACCCCATGATGGTCTTGTACGATGAGCCGTTTACCGGGCAGGATCCGATAACGATGGGTGTGTTGGTGCAGTTGATCCGCCGCTTGAATGATGCGCTCGCCCTGACGAGTATCGTGGTGTCCCATGACGTCATGGAGACCACCACCATCGCCGATTATCTCTATGTGTTGTCGGAAGGGAAGGTGGTTGGTCGTGGTACCCCCGATGAACTCGGAAAAACCCATTCCGAATGGGTGACGCAGTTCATGCAGGGTTTGCCCGACGGGCCGGTGCCGTTCCATTATCCCGCGCCGGATTATGTTCAAGACCTTCTGGCGACATCCGGATAATGATCGAATTTTTGCGACTTTTCGGCCAACGGGCCCTCGCCTTCTTCCAACGTCTGGGCAGAAAGCATATCTTTTTATTCTATACGCTGCTGGGAATGCCCGGGCTTTTTCTTCGCCCCCGATTGGTGATTGCTCAGATTTGGTCCGTGGGGGTGTTGTCTCTTCTTATCGTTGTGGTTTCCGGCACGTTCGTCGGCATGGTTCTGGGGCTTCAAGGATACCATACCCTAATCGATTTCGGCGCCGAGGAGTCCTTGGGGGTATTGGTGGCACTTTCCCTGGTGCGCGAATTGGGTCCAGTAGTCTCGGCGCTATTATTCTCGGGTCGGGCTGGTTCCGCGTTGACGGCCGAAATCGGGCTCATGAAAGCCACCGAACAACTGGATGGCATGGCGATGATGGCCGTGGATCCCTTGCGGCGGGTCGTGGCACCACGCTTCGTGGCGGGTGTTGTTTCCATGCCTTTATTGGCGGCAATCTTCAGCGTTGTCGGGGTATTCGGGGGCCATTTCGTCGGGGTTATCCTGTTGGGTGTCGATGATGGCGCCTTTTGGTCCCAAATGCAGGATAAAGTGGATCTGTTGGATGATGTCGCCAATGGGGTGATCAAGAGTTGTGTATTCGGGGTTGTCGTCACCTGGATTGCGGTTTTCGAGGGTTTCGACACGGTACCAACCTCGGAAGGCGTAGGGAGGGCAACGACGCGGACCGTGGTACATTCCTCGCTTGCGGTCTTGGGGCTCGATTTCCTGCTGACCGCGTTGATGTTTACCGATTGATGCCTGGCGAAGCTTGTGTTCGAACCGATGAAGCATGGTTTGGTGTTCGTAGAGCAAGATCGGCGTTTTGTAAAATGGTGACTCATTTGCAACGATGAGCGGGAAATAAACAAATCAATGAATGGGTAATGATAGGGCCATGCATACAAGAGCCATTGAAATTGGTGTCGGAATATTCGTCGCCATTGGATTTATCGCGATAGTCGTGCTTGCCATGCAGGTCAGCAACCTTGCCGCGTTCACTCGGACGGATGGTTATGAAGTAAAGGCGCGTTTCCAGAATATCGGTGGACTGAAGGTTCGCGCACCGATTACCATGGCGGGCGTTCGTGTCGGTAAGATTGAACGCATCGATTTGGATAGCGATACCTATGAGGCGGTAGTGACCCTATCCATCTTCAAGGAATTCGACCGCCTTCCCCTGGATACATCTGCCAGTATACTGACGGTGGGTTTGCTCGGTGAACAATATATCGGTCTCGACGCTGGCGGTGAGGAAGAGTACCTGATAGATGGAGATGAAATAACGCTAACGCAATCGGCGGTTATGTTGGAGCAGCTAATCGGACAGTTCATGTTCGGGCAGGCATCGGGAGAGAAAGAGTGAGCGATATGTCGATAAGCTACCGGGATGGGGTTCGTTACCCCCGGTTCCGAGCAATTGAGATCGCATTTCGGGGGACCATGAACCTTTATGTGGGCATGGTCCTTTTGTTGTTTTCGTTGAATCAGGCCTATGCGGATTCCACATCGACAGCGATGGAGGATTCATCCGGCGAGGCCATGGAAATGGTGCGGGAAACCTCGAAGCGTCTCCTCGAATCCATCGGAAAGGAAGCGCTGAATTTCGATGAGGATCGGAAGCGATTGTATGATTTGGTAAATGCAATCGTTGCTGATAAGTTCGATTTTCGCCGCATGTCGAGCCGGGTCTTGGGGAAAAATTGGCGCAAGGCGACAATGGAGCAAAAAGGACAGTTCATCGAACAATTCAAGGCCTATTTGGTGTTTACTTATGCCATGGCATTGAAGGAGTACAATGGACAGGAGATCGAATATCTTCCCATACAGCCCAGGAAACCGTTCTCCAGGACCAAGGTACAAACTCGCATACGGTTGAACGGAAGACCTCCTATCGAGATCGATTATATGCTGTCGCGCTCTCGGGAGGGGACATGGAAGGTCATCGATGTATTGGTCGCGGGCGTTAGCCTGGTGATCACCTATCGCTCTTCGTTTCAGGCGGAGATCGATCGGGTAGGTATTTCGGGGCTCATCGCAAAACTGAAACGAAACAACGATAAGGTCTTATTGCCGAATCCATCATGACCGAACCCGTATCGATGGCTGAGTTGCAGGCCATGGGAAAAGGGAAATTCTCTCTCTCGGGAGAATTGACATTTACATCCGTTGCGAGCCTGTGGCGCAAGGGCGAATACCCATTCCCGAATACCAATAGAGTTGCATTGGATCTTAGTGAGGTGATTCACAGCGACAGCGCCGGGCTTGCATTGATGGTAGAGTGGTTGCGCCAATCGAAAACCCGGGATGCAATCATCGAGATTCACAACATTCCAAAACAGATGTTATCCCTGGCCAGGACCGCCGGAATCGATTTTCTTTTTCAAAAATGCTCGAACGAATGAGCGAAGATGAACGCTTCGTCTAAATTGAATGGAGATATCAATATGAAATTCAAGAAATTTGTAATAGCGCTTACGTCCATAGCTGCACTTAGCCAGTCCGGTAATGTTATGTCTGAGGGAGGGAGTTCAGCATATACAGTAGGGAATTTTATGCTTGACAGCTCGGAATTTAGGCTTAATTATGGTTACTCGAATACTAGGGACGATGAGTGGGGTAATGGCATAAAGACCAAGGATGAACTTAAAGGTGATATAGGGATGGGGTTTTATAACAAGCTTATCGCTTAGGATCTAGTGGCGCTTTTTTCTGGGAAGAAACTTGGTAAAAAGGAGAAAGAGAAGTGGGATAACTGGAAATTTGATGCATATGTTACATATGGTGATACCCTGAAATGGGAGGGATCAGAAAATAGTCGCAATCAAATGAGTGGAAACACGTCCACAAGCTACAATATACAACTGAAATATGCTCTTCCATTCAAAGAAGTATTCTCCTCTAAATGATATACAAGGGGAGTAAATGAATATGTCAACAACAATGATTATTTTACCTTGGGATCGAAGCGAGCGCAGGCAGAATGATTTGGGAGGAATCTTTTGGCTGAATGGAAATGCTTTGCGGTTTACATGAGCTTTTCTTATATAGATTTGACATATATAAGATGTAAGGTTAAAGCGTAAACCTCTCTGTAATTTTGGGGCTATCTTAGTCATCTAGGACAGCCCCATTTTTATTAGCATTCGAACGCAATAATGCCACAAGGATATAACGTGGACAAACTCATCCTCTCCGGTGGTATCCCGCTTTCCGGTGAAATCTGGATATCGGGGGCCAAAAATGCCGCATTACCCATTCTGGCCGCAGCCCTGCTAGGTGACGACCCGGTCACTATCGGAAACATCCCACACCTCCACGATATCACCACCACCATGGAACTGTTGGGCCAAATGGGGGTAAATCTGGTCGTGGACGAGCGCATGCATATCCAGGTGGACTCCTCCACCATCCACGAATTCTTTGCGCCCTATGAATTGGTCAAGACCATGCGGGCGTCTATCCTCGTGTTGGGTCCCCTGCTGACGCGCTTCGGTCGAGCCGTGGTATCGCTTCCGGGCGGCTGTGCCATCGGTTCCCGGCCCGTGAATCTACACCTCGAAGGGCTTAGGAAGATGGGCGCCGATATCCGGGTAGAGGGTGGTTTCATCCGGGCCCATGCACAGCGGCTCAAAGGCACCCACCTGATCATGGATCTGGTAACCGTGACAGGAACGGAAAATATGATGATGGCCGCGACGCTGGCCAAGGGAACCACGGTAATAGAAAACGCCGCGCGCGAGCCCGAGGTCGTCGATCTCGCGAGTTGCCTGTCCGCCATGGGTGCGCATATCGAGGGGGCGGGGACGGACACCATACGCATCGAAGGCGTCCAATCTCTTTCGGGTACGCAATATGATGTCTTGCCCGACCGCATCGAGACCGGAACCTATTTGGTGGCTGCCGCCATCACCGGAGGGCGAATCAAGGTAAGGAAAACCCGCCCTTCCATGTTGGAAGCAGTGCTGGAAAAACTCATCGAGGCAGGCGCGATTGTGGAAACGGGGGAAAATTGGATTTCGTTGGATATGTGCGGAGAACGCCCGCGAGCCGTCACCATACACACGGCACCCTTCCCTGCGTTCCCCACGGATATGCAGGCGCAATTCACCGCCTTGAACGCCATGTCGACGGGTACCGGCATGATCTCCGAGACCGTCTTCGAGAATCGCTTCATGCATATTCACGAGCTGCAACGCATGGGGGCGAATATTCGTCTCGAAGGCAATACAGCAATCACGCACGGTGTCGATCATCTCACCGCGGCACCGGTCATGGCCACCGATCTACGTGCCTCGGCCAGCCTCGTATTGGCTGGGCTAGTGGCCAAGGGTAACACCGTCGTCGACCGAATCTATCACATCGATCGGGGTTACGAATGTATCGAGGAAAAACTCGCCCAATTAGGCGCGTCTATCCGACGTATCCCAGGGTAGCGTAACCTTCGGCGACCGAAAGCCGAAGAATCAGGTTAACCTTCGGATTTCTAGCCAGGCTTGTGCTCGAACCGACATGATTTAGCATCGATAAAGCAAAATCGGTGTTTTGTGGAGTTTTGCGAAGATGGGCGGGAAACAAACTGCCCTGGCGAAAAAACATTTCGCAAACTGCACACACGGATCGCTGCACATCGGAATTCAAAACAACAACGATGACACCATGCCGATCAGGATGATCGCGCTACATGCTCGTCATCGTTCTCTCCTTCCCGACGAGTCGAATCCCCGCTATGACGCCGAATCGGCTTTCATCGGGCCTTCCGTGGGGATCTGGACCGATCCTCGGCTCTCCGCTCTTGCCAGTATCTCGGCCATGCACAATGTAATCCCCTTGGCCATTTCCATGTGCAGAAACTCGTTGGGGCCGTGGGCGTTCGAATGAGGACCCAGGACACCGGTTACCACGAATTGTGCCTGGGGAAACGACGCGATCAGCGCCGACATGAATGGGATCGAGAATCCTTCTCCATAATACATGGCGGGGTTCCCGAAAAAGGCATTCGATGCATCTTGCAGGGCGCCATCGAGCCAGGGAGCGAATGGGGGAGCCTGCCAACCGGATACGTTCCATTCCTCATCGAAGGTAACGTGCGCGCCATAAGGCGGATCCGACTCGAGGATCTTTTTCAGCGTCTTATTGGCTGTTTTCGCATCCAGGGTCGGGGGGATCCGGAGGGAAAGTCTCAGCGCCGTACTGGGTCGAAGCACGTTTCCCGCCGTGGAAAGGTCGGGGAAACCGTCTGCCCCCGTGATCTCCAGCGCCGGTTTCCAGGTACGATTGATGACGCCATCCAACACATTTTCCGCTACGGTCACCGTACCCGGGAAGAATGGAAAACGCGAAAGGAGGCTCGATCCCAGCGCCTTTGCAACCATTTCGGCTTGCCCGAGGCGTTCTCGTGACACCTTCACCTGAAACTCCGACCCCATTTCCCCGGTATTTTGATCCTCGATCCGCTCCAACAAAGACCGCGCGATGCGGAAACTCGAGGGAACGATCCCACCGGCATCTCCCGAGTGCATACCTTCCTCCAACACCCTCACCGTCAAAATACCGCCGATCATGCCGCGCAAAGACGTCGTCAGCCAAAGCTGCTCATAGTTTCCACAGCTCGAATCAAGACAAATGATCAACTCCGGTGTACCGATCTCCTCCTGCAATCTTTCCACGTAATACGCCAGATCCGGGCTGCCACTTTCCTCTGAACACTCGATCAAGACGAAGCAGCGAGGATGCGCTATGCCCTGTTCGCGCAGAAGCAGCAGTGCCCCAAGGCTCGCGAACACCGCATAACCATCATCGGCGACACCGCGCCCATACAATCTATCGCCCTCGCGTACCGGGGTCCTGGGACCGAGGCCGTGGCGCCAATTCTTCTCCAGAGGTGGCTGCTTGTCCAAGTGCCCATAAAGCAAAACCGAGCCATCCAGTTGTCCCGGCACTTCCAGGCAAAGTACCGGGGTGCGCTTCGGATAACGAATAATCCGCGCCACCATGTCCTTTGGTCCATGATGTCTGCACCACTCGTATGCCAACTCCACCGCCCGGGTCATATGGCCATTCTCTTCCCATTGTGGGTCGAAGGATGGAGATTGGTTCGGGATCCGGATGTAATTCATCAAGGCAGGGAGGATATCCTTCTCCCATAATGCATCCACGAATGCGTGGGATTTTTGGAGCGGTAGTTTCATTGCTCGATGTTCTCCGGATAAGCGTTGGCATTACGTTCCAGGAGGCAGGATGAACAGGCCAATATACCCCCGACGTCCCGGGTGATTCAATCGGATAAAATCTCCAGCAAACGGGCGCCCAATGCCGGATCGAGTTTGGCATTCACCGGGAGATACCAATGGCGGGCACCGGCGAATCGCCGGCATTTTACCGCATCCTTTTCGGTCATCAATATCGGCAGTTCATCCTCGAATGCCAGGTCTTCCGCTCTAAAGGCATGATGATCGGGGAAGGCGTGGGGCCGTATGGGAATGCCGAGTTGGCGCAGCGTTCCGAAAAATCGCTCCGGATGGCCGATGCCGCACACCGCGTGTACCGGGGTATCCTTGAAGAAACCCAAGGGCCTGCCACGATTGTCCGCGACAGTCATGGGATCGCCAGGGGTCAACGTCATGCGGTATTCGTTCGCGTCATGGGCATATAGGTTATGGGGTGGCACGCCATGGGCGTCCATGTGACTGGCATTCGTGTCGCGTTGGCCACGGTCCGCGACATCATGGGGCCGATCGTGGATTTCGTTGTCGACTGGATCATGGGGCTGATCATGGACCCGATTATGGATCTCATCGCGAGCCTGTGTATTCCGGATCACCAAGTCCACCCCCGCCAGTCTCGACACTGGCTCTCGGAGCGGACCCGCCGGTAGGCAACGACCATTACCAACCCCCAACGCCCCATCCACCACGGCAATCTCCATATCCCGCGCCAGGGCATAATGTTGCAGGCCATCATCGCAGAGAAGCAAATCACACTGATTACTCGCCACCAGCGCCCTGGCGGCAGCCACCCGATCCGGGGCCGCCACCACCCGGCAAGTGGTGCGACGCGCCAATAGTACCGCCTCATCCCCCACCAGGGTTGGATCGCTATCCGCATCCACCCATTGTGGCCAGCGCTTGGCCTTGCCACCATAACCACGAACCACGATCCCCGGGCGAAGGCCATGGCGACGCAAAAAATCCGCCAGCCAAATGACAAGCGGGGTCTTCCCCGTGCCACCGGTGGTGATATTGCCCACCACGATTACCGGGACCCCGGGGTGATGCGTTGCCAAAATATGTCTCCCATAGGCAAAACGACGCACCGACACCGCCATGCAAAAGAGTCCGGCAAGGGGTGCCAAGGCTCGACTCAGGGGATGGCGGGGCGTGTACCACACACGGGGAAGAAGGAGTCGCAGTGCCAGCATGTCGGTGGGGATTATCGGGTAATTCCTGGTTGTGGATTGCTCGGCAGGTTGAAATTTTCGAAATGATCATCTCTTCCCCGCCAATCCGCGGGTTTCACGCCACTCGATCCCTTGCGCTGTTCCGCCTCGGAGAACAGTAGCCTCATGGGGAATACTCTGCCCGAAGGCAGCCCGAGGGCGCCCGTCCTGAAGCCTTGCTGCTCATCCAGGGGCGCCCGCTCGCCCGAAGAAGCATTCGGCAGTGCGCCCGATGAGGGAGGAAACCCGCAAGCAGCCGGCAGGAGACACAGAAATCCGATGATGATCATTGCGATGGATCGCGTAGTGCCCATGACAAATCCCGCTTGCATTCTTCAGGGGGGGCTGGAGACCTTGTCCGCGCCGAGTATAATCGGCCTTCAATCACAATGTTAAGGAGGAAATCCAATGAAGAAGTTCATAAAGAAGTCCATGGCGATGGTAGCCGTTGTGTTGATGGCCTGGATGACGGGGACGGGGATGCTCTACGTGACGACCGGTTCCACGGACATCGACGCACAGGCTCAAGGCAGGGGTACTCCTCCTCCTCCTTCCGACACCAACGTCAAGGAAAACATCGCCATGGTGGACGACGATGAGGTTCTCGCCGCCCTTACCTAATCCCATCGCTTCCCTCGACTCGATATTGGATGAGAGGATGAAAGCGGCGCTCTCCGCAAGGAGGCGCCGCTTTTTTTATCATGGTAGGTGGAATAGCGCCGCAGGCGCGTATTCCACCAAGGAATTCCATCAACGCCATTTCCCGCGTGGAATACGACGCTAATACGGTGCTAACGCGCCTATTCTACCCTACGATTTCGATAACAGTTCGATCGTTCGTTCCTGCTCCTCGATGCGCCTCTCCTGCTCGACCAAGATCTTTTCCTGCTTTCGGACCTTTTTATGAAGCGCTCGAATGGCGGCCATGGTCATGCCATTCTTGTCGATTGCCTCGTCCTTGTGGCCGACATCGAATTTCTTATACGCAGCATCGAACATTATTCCTGCTTCCCTTGGAGTTGCGCCATCAGGCGAGCGTTCTCTTCGATCCTTTCCTCATTCCGGGCGATGCGGTGCTCGTGGTCCTCGACGATCCCCTTCAACCCCTTGATAGCGGCGAGGCAAACGCCGATGGCGTCCATGTGGTAGATGAACTTGTCGGTGTTACCGAGGCCGAATGCCCCGTAAAAATCCTGGGCCATGGGCCCCATGTGGCGGATACTGGCATCGTCCCACTTGTAGTTCCAGGTCTGTACGGGAACCTCTGCGAGCTTTTCCAGGACCTCCCCGGGGTTTGCGGTCTGCACGTTTTCCACGAACCCGACATGGGCGGACAAGGGCAGCATGCGTTGAAAAAGACGCTTTTTTATCTTGTGAAGGATTTTCATGCTTTCCTGGTTCTCTCATCCCCTTGGCGAGGCTTGTGCTCGAACCGATGAAGCAGAGCCTTGCATCGGTAAAGCAAGATTGCTGTTCTGGAAAACTCGACTCGTTTGTGAAGCCGAGTGGGAATAAAAAAACGATACCTCCTTACCCTTATCGATTTCCCTTCGCTGCAGTGGCACCTTCGGCGGCATCCCATGAAAACCACCCGGTGGCAGACGACGTAATTCATTTCGAAACAATAAGGATATCCTTCGACCTGGGGCCTCGCGTTCGAGGCACCGGTTTTGGGTTCCGAGGTTAGAAGTCCTTTTCAAGCATGCCTTGCAGGCGCGAGGCGGACAGATAACCGGGAACGAGTGTGCCGTCTTCCAATACGATCGCCGGCGTGCCCGTGATGCCGATCTTTCTTCCCAGGGCGAAGTGTTCCTTCACCGGATTGGTGCATCGCTTCGTTGCGATGGTCTTGCCGTTTTTGGCGTTCGTCATGGCCTTTTGGCGGTCTTTGGCGCACCAAACGGAGACCATTTTGTCGTAAGTGTCCGAGGAGACTCCGGCTCTCGGAAAGGCAAGGTAGCGCACTTCGATGCCGGCATCGTTGAATTTAGGGACTTCGTTGTGCAATTTACGGCAATAGCCGCAGTCCACGTCGGTAAATACCGTAATGGTGTGTCTCGTGTTGTCGGGGGAAAATGTGATCATGTCTTCTTTCTCGACACTGTCGATTGCGTTGCCGCGGGCGCGATTTTGCTTTTTTTCCGTAAGGTTTTTCTTTTCCTCGATATCGAAGATATCCCCTTGAATGGCGAATTTCCCATCTTCGCTGACATAGATAATCCTCAGCCCGGAAGTTATCTCATACAGCCCTTGGATCGGGGCTCGGGTGATGGAATCGGGCTTTGTGGTGAAAATTCGGTCGACCGCCTGGAGGACGGGGGCCGGTATTTTGGGGAGGGGGTCCTTGGCCGCCATGGATATGGATGGGCACAGCGCGACGATTGCAATGAGTGAGAATAGGCGTTTGAGCAGCATTTTTTGCCTCCTTGAAAGATTCGTGGGTGAACTTCGGGACGAGTAAATCCCCAAGTGTCATGATGTAGAGCGTATTTCGATGGCATGGGAAATCCCGGCTACGGGCGGGTATGGTTACTCACGGATACTACCGATGGCAAGGGTATTGAACCGAAGTTACAGCACGAAGTTAATGTATTTTCTCTTGTAATGTCCTTAAACCGACACCGTTTCGAAAGAAACCACCGTTATCCACAAATTCTGTGGATAACTCTGTGGAATACTTTGGGAAAGCCAACAAAAATACCCGTAATCAAGGTGGTTTTCGTTAAATTGGCGATATCGTGACCACACGGTGAAATTTGTTGTTTTTCAGTGAGTTATGTTTTCGTGATGGCCCGATGACAGTAAAGAGAGTTGTCTTGTCGCACGAAGGTGGGGAAATAAATCCAAGGCTGTGGATTATCTTGTTGACGAAACTTGGTTTTTTCCACCAATAGGGGCGATGGACCTACATGGGTTTCTCGGAAGGGTCATCGGTGATATACCTCGATAGTTCCCCCTCGAAATATTTCAACGCATTCCTGATCGGTACTGCGATTCCACTACCGTGGGCGCAAAGGGATCCGGTCTCCAGGGTATGCAGGAGATCATCCAGGAGATGCCCGTTTATCCGATACTCTCCCGCCTTGGCCTTTTCGAACATCTCGAGACCCCGATAGGTCCCCAGTCGGCACGGAAAGCATTTTCCGCAGCTTTCGTGGGCCGCGAAGGAAAAAAGATGTCCGAGATATTCCATCATGGGAAAGTCTTCGGGGATGCTCACCATGGAGGCGTGGCCCAATACAAAACCATGTTCGGCGAAGGATTCGAAATCGAGCGTTAATCGATCCAATAGGGGAACCGGCACCAATCCACCCAATGGGCCACCGATATGCAGGGCCTTTACCGGCCCTTTGAACCCCCCGGCCAATTCGTTCACGATCCCGGAAAGGGGGGTGCCCATCTCCACTTCATGGATCCCCGGTCGATTGAAGTAGCCGTCGACGCAGATGAGTTTGGTCCCCGTGGATGTTTCCGTGCCGAGTTTCCTATAGGCACTCCCGCCATTTTCCATGATGAAAGGGACATTGGCCAGGGTTTCCACATTATTGACCACGGTGGGTTTTTGGAATAGCCCTTGCTCGGTGGGGAAGGGGGGGCGTGTCCTCGGTTCCGGGCGTTGTCCCTCGATGGAGTCGATCAAGGCGGTCTCTTCCCCGCAGATATAGGAACCCTGCCCCTCGATGACCGTGATCTCGAAGTCGAATCCGCTTCCCGCGATATTCTTTCCGATCAGATCATCATCTCGTAATTCGGCAATCGCCTTTTCCATGCCGATGACCGACTCCGGGTATTCGGCCCGAATATAAATGATTCCCTGCTTTGCGCCGATACAAAAACCACCGATGATCATCCCGAATAAAACAAGGTGTGGACGTCGTTCCAGAAGATAGCGGTCCGAATAGGCGCCCGGGTCCCCCTCGTCGGCATTACAGAGGATGAACTTCGAATCGCTTTGGCTGTTTCTACAGGACTCCCATTTCATCCCCATGGGATACCCCGCGCCACCGCGACCACGAATCCCGGAATCCTTTATTTCCTGGAGAATCTCTTTGGGGTCCCGTTTCAAGGTCTCCCGCAGCAGAGCACCCTGGGTATCGAGTCCATATTCTGTTGTAAGGACGAGGGTTCCGAGGAATTCGTTTCGAACCTTATTCGTTGTGGCGTCATCTTTTCGAGGCGTATTCCCTGGGCATATGCTCCCTCCTGGACATGTATTTCCTGGGCGTTCACTTCCCAGGGCATTGACGGGGAATTCGCTTTTCACGGAATCCCCCGATTCAATGATACGGGCGATCTCCTCTGGCGATCGGTTGGAATAATTCTTCCCTTTGTACTGGAAAGCAGAATTCTCGAAACAACGCCCAAGGCAGGTCATGGCCCCGATTTCATCGTCCTTGAAATGGTTTTTCATTTCCCCGATAAGCCGAGGCTGGGTACCGGCACAAAGACACGCCGACCCATTGCACACATATACCTTTTTTCCCTGGCCATCCGGGCTCGGAAGGTCATAAAAGGTCATGGCCCCGTGGATATTCGCCTTGCCGATGAGAAACTCCCGTGCCAATCGATCCGAACACTCGGATGCGTTCCCCCCTTTCATGGCAGGGTCTCCCAATCGGGCAAATAGATTATTCTCCATCCCCTGGCGGCCGGATAATTTGCTTAGGTTTCTGGACATGGTTCGAGGCCCTGAAAAATCGATGGTAGAGAAATCGGAATCTTGGAGATTATTACCTTGATTCTGGAAACAAAAACTACGCTCATGAATCAGAGGATTGAAGCGGATAGGAATCATGTTTGCCCGGCGTTCGGGGAATTTTGTCTCTCATTCAAGAAGATCGAGAAGGCTGGAACGATCGAACAAGAATGTTTTTTGGCGGGATGGGCGCAAGATATCAGTATCCATTATTCGCTTTTTTCTTCTCGATAAAAAATAAAACACCTGGGACGTTTCGCGGGTAGCCCTTGTAATCCATGCCGCATCCGCATACATATCGATCCTCGATGGTGACCCCGGTGAAGTCGGCGTGTTGGACGTCGGGTTCGCGGGCGCGTTTTTTCTCTGCCAATACGGCGCCGTAGACCTTATGTGCCCCACTTTCGTTACGGAAGTCGAGGAATCCCCCGCCAAGCAAGGTGGGGCCTTCATCGAGGATATCATCGATAACGATAACCGTTCGGCCCTCCAGGGGAAAATCGAGCCGTGAAACGATCTGTGCGGCCGGGAACAAACCGCCGATTGGCACGACCAAAATAAAGGGATTGCCATATCGCCCGAGTGTCTCGGTAATGGCCATTTTCATGTCGCTTGCGCATCGGTAACCCGGGCGCGGCGAAGAACCATCACTCCCTGATGCATTGAAGCTGCCCAGGAACTAGCGTAACCAGTCATTATGTCTTCTCCCACGAATACCTTCCTCGACAATGCCCATCGGCACTATCAGATCGTCGATAACCTGACAACGGCCGTCTTGCTATTCGACGAGTATAATCACCTGTTGGCGATGAATCCTGCGGCGGAGGCATTATTGGACATCAGCGCCAACAAGGCATGGAAACTGGAAGCGGATAGACTATTTTCGGGCATCGATGGGTGCGGTGGCGCCCTGAGGTGCATCTCCGAAAATCAGGTTTTCATCAAACGGGAAACCCAGCTTCGATTACCGGGAAAGAATCCCATTCAGGTGGACTGTATCGTATCTTCGCTGAACCACCCCACACAGCCGGGCGGGGTTCTGGTGGAACTTATTCCCCTGGTGCATCGCCAGCGCGTTGCCCGCGCCAAGCAACTATTGAATCAGAGCGAAACGACGCGAATGTCGATGCGTCGTCTCGCCCACGAGATCCGCAATCCCTTGAGCGGATTACGCGGTGCCGCGCAACTCCTGGCGCGTGAACTACACAAAGACGAGCTAAAAGAATACACCACCATCATCATTCGGGAAGCCGATCGTCTAAGCGACCTCGTCGACCGGATGCCGGGGCCGCGCACTCCCCCCAGGAAACGCGAGCTGAACATCCATGAGGTCATGGAACGGGTACGGATCCTGGTTCGAGCGGAGGCCCCACCGGGTGTTTCCCTGGAGCGCGATTACGACCCGAGCATCCCCAATCTGTATGGCGACCCCGATTTATTGATCCAGGCCGTGCTCAACGTAGCCCGCAACGCGATACAGTCCCTGGGTGATCGGGGAAAGGTCATCTTCTCGACACGGGTGCATCGCCAGTTTACGATTGGTCATCGTCGTCATCGCCTGGTGGTCCGGGTCGACATAACCGACAATGGCCCCGGGATTCCAGAAGAACTCGAAGAGACGATCTTCTATCCCATGGTTACCGGTCGCGACGAGGGTACCGGGCTCGGTCTTCCCATTGCCCAATCGCTGGTCAATCAGCATGATGGACTCATCGAGTACCATGGCCGACCCGGTGCCACCACATTCAGTATCCTATTGCCGGTATCCCCTCATGACGAGGTTTCGCATTTCCGCGGAGACTTGCCATAGTTCGTTTATTTCCCACTCGGCCTCGTAAATGAGTCAAGTCTTGCGAAGCACCGATTTTACTTTACCGATGCATGAATCATGCCTTGCTCGGTTCGAGCACGAGCCTCGCCAGGTCTTTGTCGCAAATCGGCAATGTATCCGCCTCCCATCCACTATCGCCCGCCACCTAATCCATCTCCGACACACACCGAACCCCCATCCCTTCCCGCGTAAGCCGCACCCTTTTCATCGGATCGAGATCCTTCCCGTCGAGCTCTTTCTCGATTCTCGCCAGGATCCAGCGTAACTTCACGGTCGCCGCGGCATGGGTCATGTTCCCGGTCGGGATAGCGCCCGCTCGTATGGCCCCGAATCCTGGCCCATAGAGGCTACCCGCCGCGCTGGGGTAACCGCTCGCCTGGGTGGTGATGATGACCGGCTTTCCCAACCGGGACGACAGCTCGATCATCGGTTCGAAGGAATACGGCTCTCCATTGGGGATATTCCCGGCCCCGAATGCCTGGATGACCACGCCCTTGCACCCCTGGGATCTCACCATGGGCTCGAAGAGATGTAGTTCGAGCCATCTGCGCAATCTTCAATAGGTTAGTTAGAGGTATCGAGCTTTGCCTATCAATCTCGGGTAATCAGGGCGATATGGGCATTTTGGATCTCGATATCGCTGCCGCCCATGGGAACCAGCGTCAGTTCCGGATTATGTTTCATATCGATGAGCTGTTCGGCGGATGGGGTGATATCCAGGATCACGTTGCCGGTATCGCTGGTGAAGCGCTTGCTGATGGTGCCGAGATAGGTGAGACCTTCCTCCGGGGAGTTTTCCGTTGCATCCGCTTCGTCCAGATAGACCTTGAAATCCAGACGCCCGCGCTTGCCGTCCTTACTCTTGAGCCCCAGCAGGCGCAGGAAGGCCTGTTTCAATTGTTTATCCTTGTAGGAAGCATCGCCCTGCAAGTGGCCTTGAAAGATATCGCCATCCTGTTTCAGTACCAGGGGACCCGCCTCGTCCCGCAGGGTAACCGGCCAGGATTCGTCATTTTCCGTATTGTTTTCCATATTTCGGGGCCGGAAATGGACGTTGTAGATGCTGGCGCGCTGTTCACCGCGAAGATTCAATTGCATCATATCGGCCTCATCCCGGCGTCCCTCGAGCCTCTTGCCCAGGACCATGGCCATCTTGGTGAGAGCCGCCTCCGGGGTCATATCCAGGCCGCTGACGACGCCCGCGCCGAGTAGCCCCGCACTGACCTCGTAGAGCCCCTGTTCCACTTCCCCTTGCATACACTGAGTCACATTGACGATGAGCAGGCCCTTTTCCCTGACGCCATATTCGATCTCCTTCAGGAACTCCCTGGTAGTTGGCGCATTGCCGGTGCCGAAGGTCTTCAATACCACCCCCTTGAGGCCCGGCGTATCGAAGATAGCGCGCAATACTTCCGGCTTGATACCAGGAAAGATCTCCAGGGACATGAGGTCCATATCCAAATCCATGGCTACGTTGAGTCGCGGAGATTTATCCGGAGCACGATACGCCAGTTCGGTGCGTACCTTGATGTGTTCTCCAGCTTGCCCCAGGGGTAACAGGTTGGGAGAATCGAAACCCCGGTAGCCACTGGCGCTCACCTTGCGCAAGCGACAGCCGCGAAACAGCTCGTTGTGGAACCATACGCAGACCTCGGGCACTACGGGATGGCCCAAGGATCGGGCGGCGGCGAATTCGATGGCGGTCACCACATTCTGCGCGGCATCGGAGCGAGTCTCTCCGATGGGGAGCTGGGAACCGGTGATGATCACGGGCTTGGCGAGATTCTCCAGCATGAAGGCGAGACAGGAACTGGTATAGGCCATGGTGTCGGTGCCGTGTGTCAGCACGAAGCCTTCGTAGTCATCGTAGTGCTTCTTGATAAGCCCGGCCATCTCCTGCCAGTCCTTCGCCGAGATGTTGGAGGAATCGATGGGCTTTTCCAGGGCCACGGCATCCAGCCGGATTGCCTTGTCTCCCAGGGCGATCTTTTTGTCTCGAGCCATATAGCCGGGGAGAGAATTCAGAATATCCTCCATTTCACCGGGCACCAGGAAACTCATGGGGTCTTTGGGGTCGCTGCGGACCGAACCGATGGTGCCACCCGTATAGATAATCAATACGCCGTCCGTATAGGAAGTTGTCGCCATTGGTTTCTCCTTGGTTCGTTACATGTTGTCCGAGCGAGGCGTTGTTTTCACGATGCGCAAACCTCTGTCGTTGAAGCATCCACTCGCATCGCCGGAGTTCAGCGCCTCGTCGTTCGAGTTCAGAACTTCGTCATCTTGGCTCCGAACTCCGCCATCGAAGCTTGGAACCTCATCGTCGAGGTTCCAAGTCTCTCCATCGAAGCTCCGAGGTTCAACGGAGAGGTTTGGAACCTCGTTATCGGAGTTCCGAACTCCATCGTTGAGGTTCAGAACCTCTCCGTTCAGACTCGGAACCTCATCGTTCAGGCTCTGAACTCCGCCGTTGAGGCTCGGAGCCTCTCCGTTGAGGCTTTGAGCCTCAACGATGCACCTTTTTGGTGCATTAACGCGGTTCAGAACCCCGTCATTGAGTCCCAACCCGGCCAAGCCGGAACCAAAAACCCAAACAGGGTCATCGCGGGCAGGCAGCCCGCTCCTACCACGTGGCATTGGCCGTGTAGGAGCGGGCCGTGCCCGCAATAAATTTTTTGATCGTCCTGTCGAAGATCTTCCGGGTAACGGACTCAACGATGGGTGTCGATCTCTCAATCGTCAGTGCCAGAGACTCATCATCGAGGTTCAGGGCCCCGTCTCCGGGTGGGAGTTCCCAGGCAGGGGGGACGAGGAATCAGCGGAACCGGCGCGGGCTTGCTCGCCGCTTTTCCTATCGGTGATAAATCCGAACGAGGTGATGCTCTTTTTGAGAAATTCCTTTTCTTCTTCCCAGGTCATTCCCTCTGTTTTTCGAGAGAGGTCATCACGAAGCCTTCGCATCATGGCGACGCAATCGATATTCATATCGGTATCCCTATCAATATTCATGGGTTAATACCTCCAGCGGCGTTCTGATTTCCATCATCGGATATCCCTGTCTCAGGTTCACAGCGTTATATCCGCGTATTCGCTCCAGGTTCACGATGTGCTTGAAGTTCCAGCTTACCAATACATCGGCGTGATGTATCGTCGCGATGGCGATGTGTTCCGCATCGGCTGAGCTTTTCATGGACACAACGCCTTCGGAGAGATAATCGTTGGCCAGTTGTTTTGCCTCGGCCGTCAGCTCGACATATCGAGTATTCCCGGCTGGCACTTGGGTTAGTATATTCCGCACACGGGGCGGTGCACCCTCCAATTCCGACAAGGTAATCTCGGATATCATCATGATCGCGGAGCCGGATTCGAATCTCTCGAAAAGGGCCACCGACCCGGTCTTGAATTCCCTATCCAAACAACCGCCGATGACGGATGTATCCGTGTAAATACGTGGTCTTTTCATGATATTGGCTCTGGTATTCCGCTTGAACGAGCGGGAATCCATGGAGGAAATGTCAGTATAAATTTCAGGAAAAGATGGGCGCGCATAGCGAAGTCCATCCTCGGCAAGCGCAATAGTCAGTCACGACGCCAACGGCGTCATTTCCCCCACGTAGACATGATTCATCATCCGCGTGATCTCGGCGAGTTTCTCCACCCCGGATAGCTCGCCCTTTTTGACCTTCTCCTCTACCTGATACAGGACCCAACGGAACTTGGCGGTGGTGGCGGCATTGGTCATGTTGCCAGTGGTGATGGCCCCGGCCTGGACCGCCTCCATGCCGGGAGCATAGTGGGAGGCCAGGGTGGAATTGGCAGGGAACTGGCTGGCGACGATGACGGGTTTGCCCAACTTTACCGCCTGCCCGATGAATCCCTTGAAGGAATATTTATCCTCATTAGGAACGTTACCGGCCCCGAAGGATTGCAGGACCACTCCCTTGCAGGCAGGGGATTCGAGTACCGGCAGGAGCGTCTCCGGCTCCAGGCCGGGGATGAGGGAGAACTGAATGATGCCGTCGGCAAAATGGGGCCGGAAATCCACGGGCGTTGGCTGTTTGGGGCGGGGTTTCACCAGACCGCTCATGATGAGTGGTGAACCCTCTTCGTTGTGTCTTCGACACTCATTCATGCGTCTCCGGGACTCGACGACGGAGATCGGAGCCCAATCGTCCAGGTTCCGCATCGTCGAATCGGGGAGGTTCGATGTCATTTTGTTTCGATGCCCAGCAATTTCGCCAGCCCGTGAAAAGTCAGTTCCTCCGCCGGCGATATCCAGTCTTGCAGGTCGCCCTCTCGCTGTCGGTGGGCGGCAATAGCGGCGTCCCGGATGCGCCGCAGGGCGGTGGGGGGTTGGACGTCCGTGATGCCGTTGTCATGGGCGATTTTCTTGTGTTCCGAAAGGTAATTTTTGGCCCTTGTGTCCAAATTGGGCAGGCTCAATCCCAATTGCCCGGCGGCGCCACAGCCTTCCATGAAGACCGGTTTGTTATAGCCCTCGAATAATTCACGGCAGGCAAGGCCGAAGCCGGCGAGACACATGGCCGCATCTCTATTGCTCGGTGGCCGTTGCGCCGTGTCATCGGCCAGGGCCACCGCATCCAGCCAGACAGTGAGGGCATGGTTCCCTTCGTTTCCTTCCGCCGTGGCCCATTCGTGGAAAAATGGTCTGCTATTGTCGGGCCGGGGCGCCTCCCGAAACACCCGCAGGGATTGTTCCGGCTGTCCGGCCCTGCGGAAAAGTTGAGAGAGTTTGACGCGGAAGTGGGAATTGGTGCTATCCACCCGGACCAGGGAGTCGGCCAGTTTGATGGCGAGAGTCTGCTCGCCCTTCTCAAAAAAGTGATCGGACAAATAACGCCATTTCTCTAATGCAATAATGAATTCTCCTTTCCCATGAAGTTCCTCCGCAGTTCCTACCAAATCCACATACAGTTCATCCGGCTCGATGGGGTAATAGGTCGTATTCTTCAGGATATCCAGGGCCGCCTCGGCAATGGCCCGGTGGCGGGTGAAGACCATCTCCCCGGCCACATCCGCCGCCGCCTCCTCGCCCAGGGGCCACAACACCTTGGTGCGCAACTCACGCGGCTCCACACCCAAGGCATGGGCCAACACCAGCTTGGACAGGAACGGTTTATTCTCCGCGTGCATGGCGGCGATGTAGGCGAAGGCGTCCAGTAGCGTCTCGGACTTGCCCGATAGGATCTCCCTTCCATTCAGGCGATCCAGCAGTTTTTTCACATGGCTTTTGAACTGATCGCCAAGACGCAGGCGCAGCAGGGCGCCCAGGAACGCCCCCTCGTCCTGGGAGGTTTCGGAGCGGCTCGCCGCCACCAACTCTTTTACTGCATCTTCCGGGGAGAACTCGGCCAGTTTCCCCAGGCCCCTTTCCTGATATTTGCCCCAAGCCCCTACGATGCGGACCGCGTCTTCTTCGTTCAGACCGCGCAAGGGTTCTTCATGATAGCCGGGCACACGCTCCCAGCTTGTCTGAAGGATCTTGGTATCGCGCCACTCGGTATGGCGGGCACTGAGGAGGAAATGTACGTCGCCCCGTCCCTTGAGCTGCAAGGCCGGAGACGATGTGGTACACGTCCTCGGCGATGAGATCGGCATCGTCCGAGGCGATGAGCCAATGCTGCCCGGCATCGTGGGGAGCATCCTGGGGCAGTTCGTCCACCAGCTTGCGGCTGAGTTCGGCGGTCTCGCCCCGGCGGTGTAGCACTCGCCAGGAGGCATCCGCCTGCAACACTGCCTCGATGGTTTGCAGGAAGGCGGTGGACTTGCCCTCGCCACCGGCCCCCAGCAGCATGTTGACCGTGGGTCGCCCGTCCCCGGTTGCGGCAACGATGCGCTCCGCCAATTGCCTCACCACCGCCCGGCGCGGGATTTGGGGACACAGAGCCAGGCTCCAATTGGGGATGCGTCCGTCGAAGTAGCTGAGGATCATCGCCTCGTCTGGGTTCGTGTCCAGGCTCGCCAGATAGTCGCGATCCACGATCTCCCAGCCTTGGGGCGCCTTGAACCTTTTCACCGGTGGCTTGGCGGGGGAGGAAGGCGATTTGGTTTGTTGAGGTGACAGTGCCGCTGCTAGAGCGCTGGGCAGCGGCAGTATCCAACGATCCGTGCCGGATTCGCGGTATCGTTCGGGAAAGGCATCGCCATCCAAGGCCCATTCCTGGTTGCCCTTGTTCCACTTGCGGGGTTCCAGCACCAATCGTTGTTCCGCCGCATCCAATTCCGCCCACAGCAGACCGTTGACCCATTTGTCATTTTCCCGTGCCCGAAACGCCGCACCGCTTCGCAAGGCCAGGAACGGATGGCCCGCGCCAATCTCGAAACGGGAACCGGTCTTGTGTAGATGGCCGTGCAGGTAGAGCACTTGGTGTTTGCCGAACAGGGTGCGGAGTGGTTCCTCGTCTTCTCGATAGAACCAATCCAGCGGGTGATGGCCCAGGGCGATCTTGATCTCGGCATTGGCGATCTTCTCCAAGCCGGATTCCACAATGGCCTTGCCGGGGGTGAGTTGTCTTTCGTCGGATTTGTCTTCCGAAAACCAGGCGGTGTTGAGGCCAAGGATGCCGAGTTTGGTTCCCTTGCAGTTAATGATGCGAGTGAAGCAGCCTGCCTCGCTATCGAGCCAGTCGTTCGTATTCGGCAGGAGTTGGAAATATTCGTTGTCGATATAGGCGGCAAAGCCAGAGCGGATCTTTTGGCGTTCGGACAAGCCTTTTTCGGTAGGGTCGAAGAATTCGGGAGATTTTTGCCGGATCAGATCACGGCTTACAAACTTCTTTTCTTCCCAATCCACGTCATGATTGCCGGGCACCAGCAAAATGGTACAGTCTTCGCCGACTTTTTCTTCTAAAGGCGACAGAAATTCCTCCCCGAATTTGTCGTATTGCTCCTTCAACCCACTCTGTGCGATGTCGCCGGTGATGAATACGAAGTCTGGCAGTTTCTGGTCGGCGATGTGGTTCAGGATTTCTTTGAAAAGTCGGCGTTGACCGTAACCGTCCTTGCCGGTATGGAAATCGGAGAGATGAAGCCAGCGGATAGGGTTCATTGAATGGAACTCATTGGTTGAGAAGGTGTATGTCGATGTTTCCCAGGTATTACTGCTTATCTGATCATTGGTGAGGCCCTGTCTCGGACCGAGTCATGGCATATCGTCATTATTTCATCCCTGTCGATTTTTTCAGATAAACCAACAACAACGACACCGCCACGGGCGTCACTCCGGGAATCCGGGAGGCCTGTCCCAGGGTGGCCGGGCGTGTCTCGGAGAGCCGTTGGCGGACTTCGGTGGAAAGGCCGGGTACCGCCTGGTAGTCGAGATCATGGGGGAGCGGGGTCTCTTCGTAGAGGCGCGTCTTGGCGATGTCATCGATCTGGCGTTGGATGTAGCCGTGGTATTTGGCGCTGATCTCGAGTTGTTGGATGACGACGGGGTCTTGGATGCCAGGACCGCCTCCACGATCGACCCCGGAATCGGCGTCGAGACCACTCCCGTGATCGACCCGGTGGTCTGCTTGGTGATCGGCCCCGCAGTCGGCCCGGTGCCCGGTCCCAGGATCGACACAAGGCAAGGACATGAGATCGCGATAACGGACGTCGGGTCGACGCAGCAGGTCGAACAAAGAGTATTCCCGGGTGATGGGCCCTCCGAGCACCCGCTCAGCCTCGTCGGGGGGCAAGCGGGCCGGGGTGATCCAGGTGGTGCGAAGGCGCTGTTGTTCTCGTTCGATGGCCCCGCGCTTTTCCTGGAAGATCCGCCAGCGCCGGTCGTCGACGAGGCCCAGTGTACGCCCCTGGGGGGTCAGACGCAGATCGGCATTGTCTTCGCGCAACAGTAACCGGTATTCGGCGCGGCTGGTGAACATGCGGTAGGGTTCGGTGGTCCCTTTGGTGATGAGGTCGTCGATGAGCACGCCGAGGTAGGCCTCGTTGCGGCGGGGCCACCAGGGTTCCTGGTCGCGGGCGTAGCGCACGGCGTTGAGTCCCGCCAGGAGGCCTTGGGCAGCGGC
This sequence comes from uncultured Thiotrichales bacterium, assembly GCA_964610175.1. Taxonomy (GTDB): domain Bacteria; phylum Pseudomonadota; class Gammaproteobacteria; order HK1; family HK1; genus CAZSVE01. Next base: position 1,699 of record CAZSVE010000005.1, on the reverse strand, counting down.
CTCCTCGTAACCGGTGGTGCCGTTGATTTGACCGGCGAAGAATAGTCCTCGGATGGCCTTGGTCTGGAGGCTGGGCTCAAGATCGCGGGGGTCGAAGAAGTCGTATTCGATGGCGTAGCCGGGACGGGTGATATGGGCGTTTTCGAAGCCCTGAATGGAGCGCACCAGGGCATATTGGGTGTCGAAGGGGAGACTGGTGGAGATGCCATTGGGATATAGTTCCCGTGTGTCGAGTCCTTCCGGTTCGACGAATATCTGATGGGAGGATTTGTCGGAGAAGCGGACGATCTTGTCTTCGATGGACGGACAGTAGCGCGGCCCGACCCCTTGGATGACACCGCTGTACAGGGGGGAACGGTGGAGGCTGGCGTGGATGATTTCGTGGGTCCGGGGATTGGTCTGGGTAATATGACAGGGCACCTGCCGGGGATGTTCTTCTTTCCGGCCAAGGTAGGAAAACACCGGCGTCGGTTCATCGCCCGGTTGGACCTGGAGCCGGGAAAAATCGACGGATTTTCCGTCGATGCGTGGCGGTGTGCCGGTCTTGAGCCTGCCGACACGCGGCGTCAAGGCGCGTAACCGTTCGGCCAGGGGATTGGACGGCGGACTGCCTGCCCGTCCACCCTCGTGGTTGGTCATGCCGATATGGATGCGTCCCTTAAGAAAAGTGCCCACGGTGAGCACGACGGCCGGCGCGTGGAATCGAACGCCCATCTGGGTCGTGATGCCCATTACCCTGTCGGCTTCGATGATGAGATCATCGGCCTCCTGCTGGAACAGGGTGAGGTTTTCCTGGTTTTCCAGGATTCGGCGCACCACCGTTTTATAAAGTGTCCGATCCATCTGCCCTCGCGTGGCGCGCACGGCAGGGCCCTTGCGTGCGTTGAGTACCCGAAACTGAATGCCGCTGCAATCGGCGGCGTGCGCCATGAGACCACCCATGGCGTCGATCTCCTTTACCAGATGACTCTTCCCGATACCACCGATGGCTGGATTGCAGCTCATCTGCCCCAGGGTTTCGATGCTCTGTGTCAGAAGTAGGGTGCGCGCGCCCATGCGCGCCGCGGCGAGAGCAGCGTCGGTGCCGGCGTGTCCCCCACCGACAACGATAACGTCGAATGCTTGCGCGTATTTCATGATCGATCTATCTGCCGGGGAGTCGATGATGTTCCGGGTGCCTTCGGGAGAAAGACGAATCGAGACGATCCCCTCCTCCAAGACCAAAGCCAGGGTAGGAATCGTGAAGGGCGGGTATGGTTTGTTTATTTCCTGTTCATCTTCGCGAATGAGTCATCCAGAATGCGCCCGCATGGAACCTGGTCGAAACGCCATCCAGGGTGCGCACGGAGGTCCCGTCGATCAGGTAGTGGCGCTTCGGATTTTCGATGCGAGCGGCGGGCAGGAGGCTATCGAAGAGGATCCGGCAATCCCTACAACCCTTCCAGTTCAGACAACGGTATGCCCGCAACCTCGGCGATTTGTGCGGGTGACCAGCCTTTTTTCCCGAGCGCACGGGCGATCGCGAGGGATCGCTCGTGGGCGCCTTCCTCCTTTCCCTGTTTCATGCCTTCCTCGAGTCCCAATTTCATGCCTTCCTCGAGTCCTTCCTGCTTTCCCATCTGCATGCCTTCCTCGATCCCCTCTTCCCTGGCATGGGTAATCATCCCCCACTCGGAGCGGGCGTAATCATTGTGCGCGT